>JAKZYH010000745.1:0-18920 GCA_047514575.1 Acidobacteriota bacterium
GCGAACGGTGGAAAAACAACTGCGAGCACTTGCCAGTTCTCCTCCAGAACTACTTGTTTTTCCACGGTTTGCATAGTGCGGCAGTTTCCATGGCCTGCCTTTGACTGGCGGCACCTCCCCATTTACCGGATGAACCATAAAGGGGCAGTTTCAGGTCGACTCGGCCAACAGTAGAGCCCAGGTTCGCAAGAGGCGTTTGCGTGACAACGAGGGACTTCTGGGGTTGACGTTTGATCCGGGTTTCAACGAAAACCGATATTTCTACGTGCATCTCAACCCCAGACCGAAGAGTGGAGTGGAACTCTGGCGACTCAGGTGGGATCCGCAGGCCCTGTCGAGGATCTGGGGAAAGAGTGAGCTGATGTTCTCGGCTGCCAAGACTCAGGTCGCCTCCAGTGAGGAGCACCTACACAATCACAACGGCGGCAATCCTTCATTCGGCCCGGACGGCAGACTGTACCTGGCTATCGGTGACGGTGGCATAGGCGGATCCGACTCTCAGGACAATGAAGCGCAAAGCGCCGAGAGTCCGTGGGGGAAGATCCTGAGTTTCGATCCATCAGGGTTTGCTGACCCGGAGCTGGTAGCTTCGGGACTCCGCAACCCGTTTACGACCAGTTGGGCGGGAGAGTATCTGTTCATCGGCGACGTGGGCGGTAATCGCCCCGAGGATTGGGAGGAAATCAACCGGCTCCATATCGATCAGACTCCCGTTAACTTTGGTTGGCCTTTGAATTCCGGGCCCTGCGTCGGAGACGGATGCTCGGATTTCGTCGATCCCTTCCATGGATATGCGAAAGTCGATTCCCACTTTATCCGAGATGATCCCGAAGGGCTTCCCCTACCACCGGGAACGCTGAATCGCTCTGCCATTATCCTGGGACCGGTCTACCAGGGAGGCCAATATGGTGGCTATCTGGATCGGGTCCTGGTCTACGCAGATCTGTTGGAAGGGTGGGTGCGAGGGGCCAGGCTGAACAATGATGGCCAGATGGTGGTCGATCGTCATTTGCTGCATCACCATCAACCCATCGTCAATTTGACCAGAGATGGAGAAGGGTTCCTGTGGATGGTAGCTGGCTTCGGCGATTCAACAGCCCTCTACCGGATCGAAGGTCCCTTCGAGGCCCCCGAGAGCGCCAATCGAGCGCCGGTCGACCTGGTCGCTCTTCCTGAGGCGCTGCTGCCCTCAACCTTGTCGGCGACGGGTGTCTTTCGGAGTCTGGCCAACCTGACACCCCCCGAACAGGCGTGGGTCTACACTCCCCGGTATCCCCTGTGGAAGGATGGGGCGGATAAGTTTCGTTTCATGATCGTGCCCTCGGGTGAGCGCATCGATACCCGAGACCCGAAGAATTGGGGTTTTCCTGTCGGCACCCTCATTTTCAAACACTTCAGCATCGACGTCCGGCGCCACCAGGAGGTGAGACGTCAGGACATCGAAACTCGTGTGATTCAGCGTACCCGGGATAGGTGGGAGGTGGGTGTCTATGTGTGGCGGGAGGACGGGACCGATGCCGACCTGAGCGACGGCAGGCCCTTGGTGGTCAACCTGGTGCCCGACGATCAAGACCCCAGCCGGAACTTGGACTATGAGATCCCCGGAAATGCCCAGTGTCGGATTTGCCATGCCAGGGCCCGATCTTTCGTGCTTGGCATAGAACCGATCCAGCTCAACCACATCATCGGTTCCAGGGATTTTCTGGTCGATCTATGGGAACGACAGTTGGTGAGCCAACCGATTCCCAAGCCACAGATCGCATCTTCCTCAGCCTCTGAGGAGGCTGTCCAAGGGTTCTTGCACGGGAATTGCGCCCACTGCCATAGCAGGAGGGCAGTTTTGTCTCCAGGATTCGGTCTGGGGTTCGGAGGGGATCTTCGCCAGACCCTTTCGAAGCAGTCGTTGCGACATTCCGGGAGCTTGGTCGTCCCGGGAAATCCGGAGGCGAGCCTGCTCTACCGGATGGTGAAACGGGAGGAGGGGAGCTATCCCATGCCTCCTTTGAGTGTGTCGGTGCCGGACCCTCGAGGTCTCGCCTCTATTCGCGACTGGATCGAGGAGCTTGAGTGATCTCTTCCTACCTCGATTCTCATCTGCCGCCGCCCCCTTCTAGACTTCTGGTCGTGGATGAGTCCGGGGAGCTTCCTCGGGAAGGGCTACAGCTTCCAGGACGCGCGATCCATTGGGCAGCTGCAATCGAAGCAGTCGACGAGGAAGAGGGAGCATTTCAGGGGGTCTTATGGAACGCTTCAGATCCGAGCCAGTCCCTGTCTGCAGTCATCCAGGGTGCCCGGAGGCTTCTCATGGAGCAGGGGACGCTGATCGTGGTAACTCCGGCTGTCTCCAGCAGCGGTCAGCGATCCTACAGCGACCGTGGCTTTCTCCCTTCGAAGGAAGAGGAGAGTTTACGCAGGATTCTTCAAGGGCTCTTGGAGACAGGTTTCTCCATCCAGAAGAGCCAATGTCTGGGCGGCGCGATGCCCGACCAGTCTGACCTGGGGAGCGCTGCTGCCTGTTCGGTGATGGTGGCCCGCAAGGATCCGTTTCTCATCCGATCCTATCGTGATGGGGACGAGGCGAAGATCCTCAGTCTTTTCAAGACCTGCTTTGAGTCGGCGCGGCGACTCGATCACTGGCGCTGGAAGTACGCCCAGAATCCCTACGGCCGGCACCAGATCAGCCTGGCTTTCTCGCCTCTCGGCGAACTAGCTGCACACTACGCCGGCTATCCCGTGCCCTACTGGTGTGACGACCAGCCAGATGGCTGGAGTCGTCTCGCTCTTCAGATGGGAGACACCATGACGAGCCCTTCCTTCCGCCAGGTCGGAAGCGCTCGTAGCGGGCTGCTGGCCCGTACTGTACAGCACTTCTTCGCCCTTCGCATGGCGGCCGACTTCGGATTCTTCTTCGGCTTCAACACAGGTCCTATCCAGAGGTTCTGCGAGTGGTTTATCGGAGGCGGCCGGGTTGATCCGGTAACTTGTTGGACGCGCGATCTTGATCCGAGCCTACCCTGGACCGAAGATGGATTTTATCGGGTCGAGCGCATTCACCAGGTAGGGCCTGCCTGGGACCGTTTCTTTCGACGTGTTGCCCGGCATTACCGCTTCCTGATCAGGCGTGATGCCGGCTACCTCCGCTGGAGATATCTGGATTGTCCCGATGCCGGTTATGTGGTCCTGGGAGCCAAGCGTTGGGGACGTCTGGTAGGCTGGAGCGTTTTTCGCCGTCTGGAAGATCGACTGGTCTGGGGCGATGCTCTTGTCGATCCGCGGCACAGTCGGGCAGCCATCTCTCTGCTAGCGGCTACCCGGCACTATTTCCAGCTCGCTGAAGTCGGTCGTCTCGAAGCCTGGTTCTCAGAGCGACCGGAGTGGTGGAGTAAGCAGCTGTCGGCCCTCGGGCTCGCAGCCGCGCCGGAACCCCGGGGGTTGGCGCTCATGGCGCTCCCAAACGAAGAAGGAATTACGGCGGCGCGACTCCAGGATCTCTACTACACCATGGGAGACGGTGATCTCTTCTAGTTTTTTCTCTCTTACCTGGCCCTACCTGGGAACTTTCCGGTTGGAGCACTGGTTTGGCAGACAACGGGCGTAGAGTGGCAATCATTCTGGCGATCGTGAGCATAGCCGTCGGGACGGCTGTGAACCCCATCACACTCGCAAGAACGGGGACGATCTGGAGCGCGAGTTCCAGACCAATTGCTCTTGCGATCATCGTGGTTCTTCAGCTCATCTTGATCGGTTTCGGCATCTCCTTGTTGATCTGGAGACCCCGCCTTCACGCAAAGGTTCTGGCTTTCGTGTTCTCGCTGCTTCTCTCTCTCCTCTTCGCCGAAATATCTTTCCGAATCTATCTCTTCGGCCTCCAGGCACTGTCCTTCTCAAAGATGAACAGTGTGAACGGAACCGGTACCGCCGGCATCATCCAGCCGAGCTGTTATCCAGAGATCGTCTATGAGTTGAGACCTGACCTCGATACCTGGCTCAAGCTCACGCGTTTCAGGACCAATTCTCAGGGCCTGAGGGACCAGGAGTATTCGGTTAAGAAACCAAGCGACACCTTTAGGGTTGCGGTGGTGGGTGATTCTCTTACGATGCCTGCAGGAGTGGAGATTGAAGACGCCTATCACTCTCTACTCGAGGCTCGACTAAACGAGAATGGTAGTGGCACCCGCTACGAGTTCATCAATTTCGGAGTCGGGGGATATTGTCTGAGACAATACGCAGCGGTAGTTGTCTACAAAGTAGCTCGATACGATCCGGATCTGATTCTGATTGGTTTTACGGCTAATGATCATCGCATTCCTCGCAACGCTATTTTCGAAAGACCCTTCCGGCCCAGGAAGCCTACCTACCCATTCTTTGGCTCTTTCTTGATAAGACAGCTTCACGACAGGCTGGGACACGAAATGAGGATGCGCTTTTCGCGCGGGCCGCCGTGGGAGGCATTTAACCAGGTCGAGATGGGCTACGTGAGAAAGTGGTTCTCGAGTGTTGCTGACTTCGGCCGTCGAAATGAAATACCAGTGGTGGTGGCCGTCCTTGGAAACATCAGATTGCCGACCGATTACCTGGAGCACTTGCGCGAAATTGCGGAAGCAAACAGGCTCCATTTTCTTGATGTCAGTCGTGAGTTCGAAGATTTGAACCGTTCGGACTACATGATCTACCCGATTGACAACCACCCTAATGACAAGGCCCAGTTAATATTTGCCGACCGAATCTACGATCATCTGTCGCAGCAAGGTCTGCTGACGCGTCGGTCCCAGACGCCTTAGTGCTCCTACACGACTTCGGTACCCAGGTCACTCAAGCCTGGCCAGGAGGACCAGAATTCCGGAGGTTCAGGAACGGGTCCAGTGGGCGAAAAGGCAATGACCCACTCTCGGCTCCAGGCCATCCGGGCTCCGCGGGATGGGTTGAGGAGTCGCTTTCAAAGAGGCCGCTTTAGCGGTCTGGCGCGAAGCGTATTAGACCGGTCCTTCAGGGCCGGGGGGACGAGCATGCAGATGCCGGAGCCTGTTTTAGCGGGCTTCTCGCATACAGGCTTCAGCCAGGCTCAGGGTCGAAGATGGCTAAAGCCGCGGTTCGAGAAGGATCTTGAAAGACCCTCCGGAGGGATGCCGCCGCAGCTGACCCCGGCCTGAAGGCCGGGTCTAATACGCTTCGCGCCAGGCTGCTGAAGCGGCCTCCTGGAAAGGGCCACATTGCAACGATCGTTAGCGTCCAATCCCTGAGAATCCAGAACTTCAAACATCTTTGGCCAGGTCTGGAAGCCGAGCACTAATAAGCACTATTGGGAAGTCTCCTTCTCCCACTGGCGCAACAGCTGGCTTGGCGTCTGATCGTCAGGAAACCTCTGCTCTGCGAGCGCCAGCACCTCCCGCGCCTTTGCTCGATCCCCGAAGCTGTGGAGAGCGAAGGCAAGATTATGATAGATCGACGGCTGGTGAGGGTTTCGATTCAAGGCTCGTGCATAATGGAAGATGGCTCGTTTCAGATCTCCCTTTTTGTGCCAAACGATTCCGATATTGAACTGTATCTCGGGATTATGGCGTTCCCGGGCCAGAGCCGTCTGGTAGACAGAGAGAGCGGTGTCGAGTCGTCCTTGTTTGACATATACGCTGCCCAGGTTCCCCTGCGCCCGTGTGTAGTTCGGTTTGAGCGCCAGGGCTGCTTGAAAGGATTCAATCGCGGCATCGAACTGGCCCTTTTGAGCATAGGCGCTCCCCAGATTGTTGAGGGCTTCAACCTGGGTGGGTTTGAGAGCCAATGCTGTCTTGTAGGCGCCAATTGCGGCGTCGAGCTTCCCCTTGTTCCAATAGGCATGACCCAGGTTGATGTGAACGGCGGGATAGGTCGAATAGGCCGTCACAACGCTGGACCACAGCGACTCGCTATCCTGCCACACCTCGCACCGCTGCCAAGTCGAAATCCCCAAGAGGGAGACAAGCAAGCTCACGCCTGCGAGCAGGAGGCTTCTGACTGTTCCTCGCCAGCGTGTATACATCCACTCGAAGGCAAGTCCAGCGAGGTAGCACAATCCGATGGAAGGAATGTAGGTATAGCGGTCCGCCGAAAAGGGCAAGAATTTGAAGGTTGGTAACAAGGTAAAGAGAAAGAAGAGACTTCCAAAAACAATGACTCTGGTGTACCGATTCGAAACCCAGACTCCGATCGAGAGTGTCGCGACGGACAACAGGGAAAGAAGAAGAGTGGGTTGGAGAAAGGTCGCCCTGGGAGGAGCAATGTAGATGATCGACAAAGGGACTAACAGTAGGGCGGTGCCCAGGGAGTGGATCAGTCCCCAGCAGGAGAGCAACAGCTGCTCTGCAAGGAAGGCAGGACTAGCCCACTTGGCATGGTGCCGAAGGACCCTCGTGATAATGTCGTCTCGTTTGCTCGGTTTGGCCGAGCGGGAATCCTGGACGCTTTGATCGTCCCCTGTTATCGCTTCTTGAGCCCTTGAGGTAGGTTGAGGGCTGGGGATCTTGCGCTCGCCGACGGCTTCGATAATCTCCTGCGGAGCGCTCACCTTGTACTCTTGGCTGACCGCGCGCGCGGGTTTGAGGACCTGGGGCCACCACCGGAAGTGATCGAGGAGGTAGGCGCCCAGCCCGAAGACCAGACTCAAGAGCAAGAAGGGCATTTTCTCGATCAGCGCGCGCTTCGTCCAGGATCGCCCCTCCAGCAGATCACACAGCAGCAGGACAATGGGGAGAGTGATTGCCATCTGCTTGCTCAAGAGCGCCAGCACAAAGGAAGCCAGCGACAACAGATAAAACAGCGATCTTTGAGTCGATCTGTACCGCAAATAGGACAGCAGGGCAGTCAGAAAGAACAGCGCGGAGAGTACATCCTTGCGCTCGGAGATCCAGGCCACAGACTCGACATGCATAGGATGGACTCCGAACAAGAGTGCGGCGATCAGGGCCGGAAGTAGCCGGTGTGCCAGACGCCATACCAAGCAGAAAACCAGAAGGGTATTGATCAGATGAAGCAGTAGATTGGTCAGATGATAGCCGAAGGGATCCAGTCGCCAGATTCGGTAGTCGATGGCGAGGGAGAGCGTCGAGAGGGGGACGTAGGTCTTCTTCCTGGGTGAGGAGAAGATCTTGGCGACCGATTTCCAGGACAGGTTTTGAATCAGCCGATTGTCGGTGACATAGATGGCGTCATCCCAGCTGACGAATTCGTTGTCCAAGCTGCCGAGAAACGGCACCAGGGTGGCCACAGCTATTAGAGCCATGGCGGCGATGAGGTGCCACGCCTTGCTGCTCACACTTGGATCTTGTCTCGCAAGCCCCATCTAAACGATGCAATATCCACGAAACCGTGTGCGGGGTGGTCGAGCTCAGCTCGAGTGAAGTATCGACCAGTTTATCCCAGCATTTCGACGTCAATCCGATCGCCTCAATCGTACACTTTGAGAGCGAGAAAACGTACTCCTCCGAGATCCAGTTCCCCAACGCTGTCGTAGTTACACGACTCTCCTGCTTCTGCCGACTCAGCCCTCGGCTATTCAAGTTGATCTCGCTCTCGACGCACTAATAGCGCGTATCGGTAGCTCGATTCTATGAGGTTCCGGATCGCACGTCGTGGCATGTCGGTCACGATGATCGTATCCCGCAGATGACTCTTCGGATTCAGATTCAGTAGAAGCCTGAGCTGGTAGCCCGCAGCCGAATACCGCTTCCGGGTCAAGCCCGTACCGACGTCAAGATTGGGACGAATCCACCCGGCAATGATATCGGGTTTCTGAGCGAGCACGTAGTCCGCGTCATGTTTGTCATGCCCTGGGTTGGTGAAGTACTCGACCTCCATCCGAGCGATGTGTCGATCGGTAAGTCCCCGCATATCGATTGTCTCCAAGCCCGAAAAGTAGGGTATCTTTCCGGCGGCGTCTACTGCGAGGCGAGCATCGGGATAGTATGTGCGGAGGTGTTTTCCCAGGTGAATCCAGGGGTCGTGGAGCCACCAAGGGAAGCTGTATGTTGTGCCCCATATCGCTGGAGTCATCTGAAAGACGAGCAGGACGAAACCGGCCCAGAGCCACTTCTTGCCAATGCTGTCGGAGCTGGATTCTCGATATCCGGACCGAGCCCCGAGCGTCAGCAGAGTGGCGAGCCCCATGGGAAAGAGATAGAGAAGAAACCGTTCGCCAAAGTGGTCTCCTCCAATATAGAACCAGTATCCCAGCATCCCCACTGAGAAGAAGACCGGAAAGGTCAGCGGGATAGATCTCAGGGAGACCTTCTTTATCCAGCAGGGGACAACCACTCTGACCGCAGCTACCAGAACCAGCAGCAGATGGGGAAGGAATCCACGGATCAATAAGAGGTCCATCAGCCGCTCGGCTCCACCCTGCAGGCGGTATCCCAGGAGACCGCTGACCTTGACGTAATAGGTATTCGGCAGCCAATCCCCGTAGTAATGCCAACGCCAAAGGAAATAGATTGCAACCAGCGGTAGTATTGCGACTGTAACCCGAACGGCATGCCTGGTCCGTCCTCGCAGGAACAGGTATCCTAGGCCTAGTAGAACGAACACGACTCCATCGGCTCTGACCAGCGTACACAACAGCATCACCAGGATCAGGGCCCAGAAGTGTTTCCTTGAGGACCGTTCCTCAGCACGGTCCAGCGCTACCCAGAGGGCGATCTGCAGACAGAATACAAGCGTCGTTTCCATCCCCGAGGCCGTCCAGATCCAGAGGAGTGGACAGAGACCAAGAAGGACTGTAGCCAAGTGGGCCGATGCAGGTCTGAAACTCCTTTCACAATGGCCGTGGAAGAGGATCATCCCCAGAAGAAGAAAGACGAGGTTGAGGAGACAAATGGCTGGGTAGATCGAGTCTGGATCAACCAGAAACAAGAGCAGTGCGGTCAGCAGGACGAAAAGGAAGTTGGAATAGCCCTCCACCCTTTCTCCTGGGTTGTAGACTAGCCCCTGACCTTCAACCAGATTCTTGGCGTAGCGGTACGAGATGTAGGCGTCGTCCGTCCCCTGTACGTGGGCCGTAGGCCTTGCCTCTTGGATGCTCCACATCCCAGCGACGGCCAAGCCACAGAACAGGAAGAGGATGGTGACCAGAAACTTCTGTCTCATCTATTCTCTTTGTATTTTCGGGCGGAGAAGAAAACGACTCCCAAAATCCTCAATCGCGTACCTCGGCTGCGATGCCTTTAGGGTCTGCGCAAAAATAACTTGGCATTTTGGCATCTCAGCTTCACACCATCTTCGGCCGCTCCTCAATCGCGAAATCCTCAACGTAGGTCTGGCTACGCCTGCGGTTTCGCTCAATCGTTCGCGGCCAAATCTGGCACAAATCTGAGCGCCAATTCTACCAAGTTATTCTTGCGCAGACCCTTAGATGAGACTGAAACCGATTGTCGATTCTAGAACATGGTGAATGGATTCTCCCCACCCAGTTTGCTTATGCTAGTACAGCGTTCTGTAAATACCGATACGTTTGTGGCGAGCGCGATGAGGCGATTGATGATCCCGGGTCACCCCGAATCCATGAAGCTCAATGGGGGCAGGCTCGCGCTTCTGCTCTCCTTTGCTGTTGCTCTAGGGCTGCAGGTCACTGCCATCCACGAGCAGTCCCTCAGCGGAGACGGTGCGTATCACCTTGTCGCGGGGCATCAGGCTGTTCGCTACGGTCAGAATCTTATCAACCTGGAGCATCCGCCGTTAGTCAAGCTGCTGATAGCTTTGCCGTTGGGACTGCATAGCGAGCCATTTTCGAAGCCGGTTCGGGCACGAGATAACGCGGACTCCAGGTTCGCCATCTATGAGAGTCCGGACCATCTTCGTTGGGGAACCCTCTGGGCGCGCTATCTGATGCTCTTGTTTTTTGGGATGCCCTTTCTGGGAAGCTGCTATTTCCTGGGCCGAAGGTTCGGCGGTCCAGCGGCGGGGGTGGTGCTCTCGCTGATGTTGGCATTTTCGTTGAGCATCCTGCCCAACCTCACCGTCCTGCAGACCGATACCGCCGTGAGTCTGGCCTTTGTGTTCACTCTCCTCGCCAGCTTCTGGCTGGTGAGGACCGCTAGCTTCAAGGCGGCTCTTGTGTTGGGCCTGGCCTTCGGACTAGCGCTCTCCGTAAAGTACTCCGGCGTGCTACTGGCACCCACGGTCGTTCTGGCTGTGGGGTTGGCCAGGAGAGTGGGGCAGTCCTGGTGGCGGCCAGTAGTGATGTTGCTGGTGATTGGGGTCGTTGCCATCGTGCTCCTGGATCTGACCTACGTGGTGGCGAACCTGAACTATCAGAGCGATGCCGGACGGGAAACCATCCGCGCTTACTGCCGTGGTCAAGGCGGGATGGTGGTCGCTGAGCGCATGCTTCCTTTCGAGGGCACGTTGCTGGCACTGGAGGAGTTTGAACCTCGCTTGGCCCAATGGTTGACAGGTCTGCTCGGCGTTCACACCCACAATCTGATTGGTGTCTATCCTTCCTATATCTTTGGCGAGATAAGCTACCGCGGGCGTTGGTGGTATTTCCCGGTCCTGTTCTTGCTGAAGACTCCTCTGATCATTCTCTTGGCGGGCTTTGTGATCGTGATCTCAAGGTGTCGTTCGATCTTTTCCTCGCCACAGGTCGTCTCCCGGATTCGGCCGGAAACAGGGTTGACTGTGCTTACTGCGGTTGTATACCTGAGTGTTGCCGTGACCTCGAATTACAACCTGGGAGTTCGTCATCTGATGCCGGTGACCCCACTGCTGCTTCTGCCGATTGCCGTCGCGATATCACGCAGTCAGATCCGTTCGGTTCTGGTTATAGGTTTGCTTGTGCTGGAGTCCTTGGCGTTGTCTCCCCTGTGGATGAGTGCTACCCACAGCTGGTGGCTGGGAAAACACAATCCAACTCGTTTCGCCTTGGGATGGGGTAACTTGGAGTACGGACAGAACCTCATCCAGTTGGCGAAGTATGTCAAAGAGCACGAGATTGAACCGTTGGTCGTCGTTTTCCCGTACCTGGGGGAGTCCGTTCTCCGAGCCTACCTGCCGACCGCCCGTCTGGCACGCCTCGGCGATCCTCTCGAACCGGGTTGGTACGCAGTCAACGTCAGGGTGGAGCAGTTCATCCCGGCGCTCCTCCGCCGTCCCGCGGAGGAGAAGCTGCATCGTGTAGCACGACAATGGCTTCCCTACTGGAAGCGAGTCTCCCAGGGCAAGGATCATGGATACGTAGCCGCGACGTTTCATCTCTACTGGGTCGAGTCTTCGAACGAACCAGGCACTTCCGGGCTCCTTCATCCTCCTTCCCATTTTCGAGATGACTGAAACTTGCTTCAGGCTCTGGGATCGAACGTTCCGGGACCGACGCTGGTTCATCGGACTCTTGGCTCTATCCATCCTATGGATGATCGCCGTCGTCCAGTCCCTGCAGCGCCACCACGGACTGTTGGCTGCAGTCGGGATCGTGTTTCTGCTCCTGGCGTCTACAAAAACGGCTTGGCTGAATCCGTCTTCGGTGGGGACCAGTCGATCGTTCCACCTGCTGGCCGTCGCTCTTCCGTGCACCTTGGTTTGGGGGCTGTACTATCCGGTTACGGAAGGAGGATGGATGCATGACGACCCACGCCTCATCCAGGCTGCGGCAGAGCATGGCATTCTTGCCTATTTCTACGATCCAACGATCCTAAGAACCTGGACGACTTCGCAGTTGACGCCCTGGCTCACCCTCTCTTTGGGATTGGACTTTGAGGTTTTGGGTCTTCGACCATTTGGATTCTACCTGCATCAGCTCCTTTCGCTTTCCCTTGTGGTTGTGTTGGGGTATCGCCTCCTGTGTGGGTTCTTTCCGGTGGTTATTGCCAGCATGATTACCAGTCTGTTTGTGGTATCCGTGCCGATCGGGACGGTGGTCCAGTTCCTGATGATGCGACATTACCTGGACGGCTTGCTACTCCTGTGCGTGGCCCTCTTGCTCTATGCAAAAGCTGCGAAGACGAACCAGTTCTCGTGGGCGTGCGGTGGAGCCTTTTTCTTTCTGCTGGCTGGTAGCGCCAAGGAGATCTTCGTGCCTTGGGTAGCAGTGCTGCCCTTCTTGCCGCTGGAGTCTTCGTGGAAGCGACGAGCCCGTATGGCGGTGCCCTATCTGGCTGTTGTTGGAGGATACGTGCTTTGGCGCAGCTATATGCTGGGCCCCCAGCATCTCCTTTCCCAGCACGGAGATCTCCACGGGAAACCGAGCTGGACGGACCTGATCGAACTTCCCCTTCGAATCTCCCAACTCTGGGCCTGGACATCTCCCTGGCCTTGGATGCTTCTTCTTGCTGTGAGCAGCCCCTGGCTGCTGAGCCTCTTTAGATCAGATCGTGTGGTTGGAGAGGGCCCCACCGTCTCGAAAGGTGGGGTAGAAACGGATTCCGAAGATGCAGGTAGAGCCAAGTACCTAGGGGACGAGGCCATCGGCATCGATGGTAAAGGTGCAGGCGCCTGTGATGCTCGACCAACGACGACGGGATCCAGCTTGGAGTCTCCCACTCTTCGTCGCTGGGTGTGCTCGATCCTTTTGGCCGTTGTCGCTGGAGTAGGGCTCATCCCTGTGTTGATGATCCTGGCTCCCCGGTATCTCATGCTGCCGACTCTGGCCGTCAGCCTGTTACTGGGTGCGGGATTGAACGAAGCTGCACGGATACTTCAGCGGGTCTGGATACGGCCGCTGGTTTTCGGCTTGGGTCTCTGCTTGCTTCTCTTGAACGCCAGGGCCGTCGAAAAATCGCCTGTCTGGAGGGATCGCCAAACGGTCAAGGCCTCTAGGGTCGTGGCCGACTTCGTGCTGAGGGACGGCGATTCCAAAAGTGTGCTCGTCAGCTCCCTGGGTTCTGGGGCGTTTTACAAGTCACTTTCCTGGCTCAGGACCAACAGCCTCGGGAAAGGACCGGGTCCCAGGGTATGCTCCGATCTCTGCATTTGTCCGGAGCATGCCAGCCCCCGCGCCTATGCCTATGCAGAGGGGACAATCCACGAAATCGACCTGGCAGCCGTGCGGCAACAGAAGGACTGTGGAAGGGCGGACGCTCAGATGAGTGTCCATATCTTGTTTTCGCCCGAGGTGCGAACTCTAGATTGGAAGTTCGGACCGCATCTTCGGGGACAGTATTATTATTCGGGTCCTTCGGGAGAGGGCGAAGTGAGTGGCCACTTCTCACCTATGCCGCCTGAGGGGAGCTGTCCTTTTGTCTTGTCAGAGCCGCTGCCGTTCGTGATCAAGTATGTCTCAGAAGAAGGTTGGCATACGTACTCACGGCGGCTGACGTTGGATCCCAGTCAGATCGGTGGGGCTGGCAAGGCAGAGCTCTATTGGGAACGAGGAGAAGACAATTAGCGAGGGGGTGCAAGGGCCATCCCGCTTGTCCGATAATGCCGATACCTATCCCATCCGGCGATTCTGAGAGTCGTGATCGACTGCGCCACCAGTATCGGATCGAGCGGGAGCTGGCGCAGCGTCTCCGAATGGCTCCACGCGGAGCGCGGCGCCGGCTCTATCGCGAGGTCTACAACGAGTTCCTGCGCGCTGTACCTGCTTATCGCGCAACCGCCAAGAAGCGACCGGCGCAACCGCCGGCTGTTGAGGTCCTGCTCCAGGCGGCGCTGCTTCAGTCCTTCCTGTCCCAGAAGGCGTTGGTCGTTGAGATCGGTGCCGGAGACTGTGCTCTGGCGTCCTATCTGGCTCCACGCGTAGCCAGGATGATCGCGCTAGAGGTTTGCGAGGAGGTGTTGCCCGAGCTGGATTTGGCAGAAAATCTTAGCCCCATTCTTTCGGATGCCCAGTGTCTGGCGCTGCCCTCTGAAAGCGTGGATCTTGCGTACAGTTGCCATGTGCTGGAGCACTTGCATCCAGAGGACGCTCCTGAGCACATGAAAGAAGTTCGGCGGGTGCTCAAGCCCGGAGGTGCGTACATCTGCGTGACACCCAATCGACTGCTTGGACCTCACGATGTCTCGAAGTACTTCGACGATCAACCGTCGGGGCTGCACCTGCAGGAGTACACTCACGATGAGCTAGCCCGCCTCTTTCGGAAATCTGGATTCGTCAAAGTGAGAGTCTTGCGGGGCCTGGGTCGACCGCCGACGCCCTGGCCCATATGGCCCTACAGGCTATTGGAGTACCCTTTGAATCTTTCGCCTGTTGCCGTCCGGCGGCGAATCATGAAGCTGCTCGGAGGTCAGCCGCCTTTCCGTCCACTGGAACAAGTCAAGCTGGTTGGCGAGAAGCCTGATCGACCCCGCCCTGGAGTGTAGAGAAATGGACGACAAGACTCTTGCGAGTCCTTTCGAAGTCAGTTTGCTTGGAACCGAAATGGAACAAGGAGTGATGCCATAGCAAGACCTCTCCCCTCTTCGGTAGATAGGGCTGAGGCTTCAGATTGGATTCATCGAACCTTTGCCGATACCATGTTAATCCCGCATTCAGCTCATGCTCTCCAATTTGGTCCGGGTCGTACATGATTTGTCCCGGTGCAAACTCATAGTAGGGAACGCGGTGAGAACCCGGAATCACGTTCAGCGGACCGCTGCTGAGATGGATGTCCTCGAGAGGGATCCAGGCCGCAATCAAGTGGCTGGGGGGAGAGACTCCCACCACTATGGGGTCGCGATGGAGGAGCTGCTCGGAGCCATATTCGAAGTAGAGGGATTGAACGACCACCGCTGGTTGGCCGAAAATCAACTCTACATACTCGAATAGGCTTCGATTCAGACAGAACATCAAGGCGGGGTGACAAGCAGAATGTAGATCGCAGAGGCGGTAGCCGGGTTTTCGATCCTGGTCCTCCGTGGACTGTGACATAGGCATCCGCGGGCTGTTACGAGCAAATCCGACTCGCGCCGGTCTCTTTTTCCAGAGGTGGTCCACACAGGAGTCCAGCTCTCGATAAAGATTTGGATCGATCGCGATTGGGAAGGTCAAGTAGCCTCTATCTACAAACTGACGGAGGCGTCGGGCCTGCTCCTGGCTAATGAGCCTTTGCCTCAGTTGATTACCAATGTGGGCCTCGGCGGCAGGTTGGTCCACCCAGAGATCGCTTGCTAGGATCGGCTGGTTCATCTGCTGTTGGGTTGGGATTGGCATGTCCACAAACGAATCAGGATGCTACCTGCCGACCTCCAGCCAGCTCCAATAGGACCTGGCGTTCTTGGCGATCCACTTGGATGTCTCTCTGATCCCTAGATCGCATCGCTCGATAAGCCGGCGAATCTGCGGCTCGCTGTAGCCAATTGCCCACTCGGTGCCGAGTTCACCCTCCTCGACATCTTCGGAATCGCCGGAGAGCATGTTGAAGATGGCTTTCCCGGAGGGTTTCAGGACGCGCCTGAAGGCCCTCAGGTAGTCGAGAGTAAAGGCTCTGGGAATGTGTTCAAAGACGGAGAAACAGTAAATCAGATCGATCGATTGCGCCTTTATCTCGGGCGGCAGCTCTCGCCCATTACAGGTGTAGAAGTCGACGTCGAGTAAGTCCCGAAATCTCTCCTTCGCCAAACCAATGGCGTGGCTCGAGACATCGATTCCGATTGCTCGCTGATAGCGTCGCTGCATCCACTCGAAGCTGCGTCCGAAGCCACAGCCCACATCCAGAACAATGCCCGACGCAGGCAAAGAAAAGAGTCGGGGAAGCCAATAGTGCTCGTTACGCTTTATCGACCGTTCGAGCTCATGCGAATACTCATAGGGGAACTCCAATTCCGTCTGAGAAAAGTCGAGTTCCAAAAAATAGTCCTCGTCGGGTTCGTCCAAGCGGGGAGTGCTGGCGTCGAAGGGGACTAGCTGGCGGGTCTCGGTCTGCCAATCTCTATAGTGGATATGGTGATTGAAGTAGCCCCTGCGTTGCATCTCCTCCCACATGGCTATGAATGGGGTTTGCTGCGACGAGCGCACGATCTGAGTATATTCCATTGGCGTTTACAATCAAGCAGGATAGTTCAGACGAACTAGGGCAGTGTGAGAGCCGGCAATGATGAAGATCTTGTACCTTCTGGATCGACCCGAACTAGGCGGCGGCGTCAAGGTTGTCTTCCAGCACGCCCAGCTCTTACACCGGAACCGATACCAAGTGACTGTGTTGGGAAAGGGGTCCCTCCCCCCCTGGTCCGGGTTTGAAGGTACCTATATCGATCTCGATCAGAGCAGACCTGAGTTACCGGAGCAGGACCTCGTCGTGGCCACCTACTGGACCACTCTTGCGCCCGCCTTGCAGCTCGGCCTCGGTCCAGTAGTGCATTTTTGTCAAGGCTATGAGGGGGACTATCCCCATCTTGCCGCCGAGTGCGAGAGGATCGAATCCGCCTACCGAGTCGCTATTCCTACCTGGATGGTTTCTCCTCATCTAGGGCCTCTTCTCCGGGAGAGATTCGGCCGAGATGTCTATACTGTGCCCCCCCCGCTGGATCCCGTCTTTGGACCGGCGTTTCGTGTGTGCCCCCGGGGAATCCCCTGGGTCACTGTGTGTGGGATCTTCGAATGCAGCTGGAAAGGAGTCACGACAGGTCTCGAAGCGATACGCCAGCTGAGGGAGAAGGGCCAACCTTGTCGTCTGCTGCGTATTTCGCTGCTTCCTTTGAGCGACCCTGAAAAAGAGATTCTGGAGCCGGATCGCTATCTGTATCGGCTCACTCCTCTCGATGTTGCTCGTGCCGTGCGCGGATCCGACCTGCTTCTGTTCCCCTCCCAGCAGGTCGAGGGGTTCGGATTGCCTCTGCTCGAAGCCATGGTATCGAAGGTTCCGGCTATCGCTTCCCGGATCCCCTCGACGGAGTTCATGGGCCAGGGGAGAGTCAATTTGGTTCCTCCCGACGAGCCCGCCGCGTTTGCCACCCAGGCTCAGCATCTACTCTCGAATCCCGCAGCCTGGCGAAAAGCAAGGCGATCAGGTTACCGGGCCGCCCAAAGATTTCATCCGCAGAAAGTCCTGCGAGAACTCGAGCAAGGGATCCAATGGGCTCTGGAAATTGGCACCGCTGGGGGGCCACTGACCTGAAACTTGAAAATCCCAAGATACAAGGAACAAGAAACAAACAAGCTCCAAATCTCAAGCACCAAGTTCCAGGCGATCGCCTATCATCAACCGTTGGCGATCCGACAGAGCCGCGAACGATCTGACTCGTTAGCAGTATGAATCCAAGTTCCGGCCGTCGAGGACGACGAAGGCAGGAGCGAGCCGGACAACAGCACGATTTCCAGGGACTCGAGCCGTGATTATTAGGTCAAGTTCGGAACGCAGGATACATCCCCATACTCAGCCAGGCTTGCGGCCCAGGCCTTCATGGACGTACTCTCTTTACCCTGTACGACTCTATGTCTGTCCTCAGTTGTCGGTCGTGAACCGAAAGGGCTAGATCCATGAAGCGGGTAGTCGACCCCTATCTGCATGAGGAAGCTGGCTTTGTCTACAGCCCGCTGACTGATCTGTCAGTTCGCGCTGGCGAGCCTGGCTACGAGGAACTGCGCTCCCTGATGGACGGCCGGATGTCGCTGGCGGCGCTATCGGCAGACCTCAATGAGGAGCTGGCCGAGAAGGGGTGGCTGGTGGAAGCTGACTCCGGACTAGCCCAACGCTTTCGGCTCAAATATGTCTCCCTGGAGGGCGACTCCGACTGCAACCAGGCCTGCTCCTTCTGCCCGGTTTCCGTCGCACCTCGCGAGCATCATTCCATGAGCCTGGAGTTCTACGAAGACATCGTCCGACAGCTGGCGCCTTTCAAGAGCACCCTGCAGGCAGTCTTCATGCACCACTACAACGAGCCTACCCTGGATAAGCGCTTCGTAGATCAGGCACGTATCCTGAAAAAGTACGGTCTCCCCGAAGCGGTCAATACCAATGCCTCCGGGCTGACGCCGGCTCGGGTGGATGCCCTGCTGGAGATGGGAGGGATTCTCTACCTGTCGGTGAATCTCTCCACCCTGGATAGGCAGCGCTATGCCCAGGATCGGGGCCGTGACCATCTCGAGGTCGTGATGCGCAACCTCGACTACATCAAGCATCGACCCCTGGCAAAGCGTATGGAGCTGGCGGTTTTAGGGAATGATGATGAGCGTCATCGGCGGGATTTCCGCGAGATTGTCCAGTATTTCTCCGGCTCGCGCTTCAGGGTTCGCTCGTTTGTTAGCAACGATCGTTCCGGTTACCTCTACAGTGGCGCAAGACCCGGCCAACCGCACCAGAGGCTATGTGGGTGTGAGCAAATGGGGTCTCGTCCCCTTCAGCATCTGCACATTGACGCCCATGGTTCCTGCGTCCTTTGCTGCCAGGATTACAGCAAGCAGCAGGTCGTGGGGGATCTCACTCAGCAGACCGTCGGGGAGGTGCTAACCGGTCCGGCCATGGCCTTGATGCGCCGTTGGATCTATGGAATAGAAGAGGCCCCCCAAGATTTCATCTGCCGACATTGTGTCTTTGCTCGCAAGAAATGAACCAGACGTTATCGAGACACGGTCTCAGCCCCTTCGATCTTGTCCTACCGGTTCTGGTGCTCGCCATGGCATTCACTATAGCCATCGGCTTCTGGGACCGATACTGCGGCACCCTGCACTCCGAAACGACTATCGAGTTGCCAAGACCTTCGCTACACCCGACTATCGTGGGAAGGTCCGCTTGCTGGAAAGGACGGAGCCAAGGTGATCCAGGGAAGCACTTTGTTGGCGAGACGTTGTACCAGGAGTTCGCGTCCTGTCGTGCCGCCTGAACTGCGAGGGGAAGGATGAACCGGCGTAGTTGGATCGTCAGTTCCATGATGATAGCCGCACTCGCAGGTTATTACTATATCTCGTCACTGCTGTCCGGTCTATTTTTCGAGGTATAGCTGAAAGCCTTATGTAACGGGGCTTTGGGGCGATGGTGAAAGAAGGGGGTTGTTTTGGGCCCTGAAGCTGCTGGACCTGATTTGGGAAGGGGACCTGCCTTGGTTAG
>JAKZYH010000746.1:0-5006 GCA_047514575.1 Acidobacteriota bacterium
TACTCGGGTTCCCCGGTGCAGACCTTCACGGTGATGTTCAATCCGAATACCTATAGTCAGAAGTACGAGGTCGAATACGAGGACCGGCAAGGACAGGGTGACTCTGGAAGTCCACAGGTTTTCGGAAATATCAAGCCGCAGGACTACGCCTTCGAGTTTCTGTTCGACGGCACCGGAACCGTCGCGGATAAAGTCGACGTCCAGCAGACGGTCGAAGAGTTTCTGGAAGTCACGGGCAAGATGGACGGAGAGATTCACCGTCCCCGTTACCTGAAGCTCGCCTGGGGTTCTTTGATCTCGAAGTGCGTCCTCAAGTCCGCCGAGATCACCTACACTCTGTTCAAACCGGACGGCTATCCCCTTCGCGCCAAGGCAAAAGCGACCTTTGCCGAGAACATTGAGGACGCCTTGAGAGTGGCGGAAGAGCGCAAAAGCTCTCCCGATTTGACCCATGTCCGAACGGTCCGCCAAGGAGACCATCTGAGCCTGATGTCCCAGCGGTTGTATGGTGATCCCTCCTATTACATCCAGGTTGCCGCTTTCAACAAGCTCAAGAACTATCGTCGCTTAGAAGTCGGGCAACGGCTGCGATTTCCACCGATCAGGGACGTCCAGAAATGACTGAGGAGCAGCGTATTCCGACACCCGCTCCGGCGGATCTCCCTTCCTTCAAGATCAAGATCAATGGGAGCGAGATCAGTGCGGAGTATCAAGTCCAGGGCGTTGTAGTCATGCGAGCTTTCAACAAGATTGCCTCGGCTGAGCTGATCCTCTTCGATGGCGATCCCTCGAGCGAGGAATTCAAGCTGAGCAGCTCAGAGGACTTCATCCCCGGAAACGAGGTTGAAGTCCTAGCTGGATACCACAGCAATGACGAGGTGATCTTCAAGGGCCTGGTCGTTCGGCATGGTCTCAAGGTCTATAAAGAGCGTCCGGCAGTCCTTCGAATCGAGTGTAGGGATGCAGCCGTAAAGCTGACGGTGGGACGCAAGAACGCCTACTTCTACGATTCCTCCGACTCGGAAATTATCGAGGAGTTGGCCAGTAGTGCCGGGTTGCAGCCAGACGTCGAAGCCACCGCTGTGACCCACGTCGAGATGGTACAGCTGGATGCCACCGATTGGGACTTCATCGTTACCCGAGCAGAGGCCAACGGGAAACTGGTGGCGACTCAGGATGGCACCCTGGTAGCCAAGGCTCCGGATTCCAGCACCGAACCGGTGTTAAGTCTCGCCTACGGGAGCTCTTTGCTGGAATTCGAGGCAATGCTGGACGCTCGAAGCCAGTATAAATCGATTCAATCCTCGGCCTGGGACGCCGCCAATCAAGAGATGCTGGAGGCCGAAGCGGAAGATCCCTCGGCGCTGACTCCGGGGAATCTGACAGCAGGCGATCTGGCGGCTGTGATCGACCTGGAACAACTGCGGTTGAAGCATGCGGGGCAGGTCAGTGACCAGGAGCTACAGGTCTGGGCTGACGGCTATCGCATGCGCACGGAGTTCTCCAAGGTGCGCGGTCGGGCTCGGGTCCAGGGATTTGCGGGAATCCACCCGGGCGACATGGTTGAGCTGGGAGGAGTCGGTGATCGTTTCAGCGGGACTGCGCTCGTCTCCGGCGTTCGGCATGAGATCAATGCCAAGAACTGGGAGACGGACATCGCTTTCGGACTGGCTCCCGAAACATTCGCAGAGTTACATCCGGACCTGCCCGAGGCCAGAGCGGATGGTCTGCTGCCGGCGATCTCGGGGCTTCACATTGGATTGGTCACCGCATTGGAGGGAGATCCCAATGGCGAGGATCGGGTCCAGGTACGGATTCCGATGATCGACCCGGGAGAACAAGGCGTGTGGGCGAGAGTGGTCACACTGGATGCTGGCGAAGAGCGGGGTTCTTTCTTTCGACCCGAGATTGGCGATGAAGTGATCCTCGGTTTTCTCAACGACGATCCTCGAAACCCCGTCATTCTGGGGATGATGAACAGCAGTGCCAAGCCGGCTCCCCTGGCGGCGAGCGACGACAATCCGGAAAAGGGCTTCGTCACGCGTAGCGGGATCAAACTTCTTTTCAATGACGAGCTGGTCTCCCTGACAGTCGAGACCCCCAACGGAAACAAGATTGTCCTCAGCGATGAGTCAGGATCGGCACTGATCGAGGATGAGAATGGAAACAAGGCACTGTTGGATTCCAGTGGAATCAGTCTGGAGAGTGCCAGCGATCTGATCCTCAAGGCGAGCGGCAATATCAACCTCGAAGGCGTCAATATTAACGTCTCGGCCAGCGCTCAACTCAAGGCCGAGGGCAGTGCCGCAGCCGAAGTCTCCTCAGGTGGAACCACTACCGTCAAGGGTTCGGTAGTCATGATCAATTGAGAGATTCTGCAGACCTGGATCTGGGTCTGAACAGGCAGGGAGCGAACGCTATGCCTCCGGCAGCCAGGGTTACCGATCTTACGAATCACGGAGGGACGATTATGGGTCCAGGAGAGCCAACCGTCCTGATTGGCGGCATGCCCGCCGCAGTTGCAGGAGATACGCATGTCTGTCCCATACCTCCTCCGGCACACGTCCCTACCAGCAGCCCCTTTCCTCTGGGAAGTGTGACCGTCTTGATCGGGGGCAAGCCGGCCCTTCGCGTGGGAGACGTTTGTCTGTGCGGTGCCGCGGCCGCAGTCGGGGCACCCTCGGTCATCATCGGGTAGAGGTTTTCATGGCGGACCAAAGTTCTTTTCTCGGCACTGGTTGGAGTTTTCCTCCTACCTTCGACAGGGGCGCCAAGAGCGTCCGAATGATTTCGGATGAAGAGGATATTCGCTCGAGTCTGGAGATCCTTCTCTCGACCCAGGTGGGGGAGCGAGTGATGCAGCCCAAGTACGGCTGCAACCTGGACCGACTCGTCTTCGAGCCACTAGATACGTCGCTTCAGGCCTACATGAAGGATCTGATACGAACTGCGATCCTGTACTTCGAACCGCGCATCATTTTGGACGACGTCAAGCTCGAACCCTTTCCCCTGGAGGGGCGGATCGACATCCAGATCGATTACACGGTAGCGGCTACCAACACACGGAGCAATTTTGTTTTTCCTTTCTACAAAGAAGAGGGCTCTGAAATAGGCTGATGGCTGAGCTCTGTAAGCCCCTCAACCCTTTGCAGCGGGATGGAACCAGCCAACGCCAGCGCCTGGTGGCTGCCCTGGAACCTTCCTACGTCTCGGTCGATGAACGCGATCTGAGCGATCTCCTTATCTTCAGCCACAAGTACGCCGCCCTGCTTCGCTATTACACGCTCTCCAATAGTCGGGGAGGGGATTGGGTCGAGTTCATCGAGCACGACATCAGTACGCTGGTGGCTCTCATCGGAGATACCGATTGTGGCGAGATCAAGACGAAATTCGAGGATGCTGTAGAGGCGGTAGCTGAGGTCCCTGCGGTCGATAAGCCGGCTGCCTATGCCGAACTCTTCCCCTTGGTTCTGGAGGTTTCGAGGAAATTTGACGATTGGTATCGAGATTCGATCGACGGCCTGTCCTTACGGGCCGCACTCACCCGACTGATTGGCTCGGTCTTGAGTGATAGCTTGAGAGAAGTGCTGTCGCAGGCGGCCCGTGCCGAGCAGGTCGGAATCGTGCTTGAAGGAATTGACACCGATGGATACAGCACCCTCTGGGAGTTGGACGAGATTCAAAGCGATCCTTCGTTGTTCCCCTCAGGCGGTCCCCCTGCCTCGGAAGATGACCTGTTGGATGCCGCCCGAAGGCTCAAGATAGTCTTCGAACGATTTCAGGAAGCCTTGGTGTTCCTGGTGGACGAAGCGCCGTCCTATTTCGAAAAGACACTTGAGGACTATCCGGAGCATCAACCCCAGATCGCACTGTTCCTGGCCTTCCTCCAGATCTTCGAGGTGGCCCAGGACCATCTCAACACAATTACGGCCGAGCACTTAAGGTTCTACTACCAGGAGGTGCTTCGCCTGGAGCACAGGCCCCAGACTCCAGACCAGGTTCATGTTCTGTTCGAGCTGGCCAAGAATTCCTCACCTCACAGAGTGGTGGCTGAAACCCTCCTGAAGGCAGGCAAGGACGCCACCGGGGTCGATCTGCTCTACTCGACGGCCGATGAAATCGTCGTCAATTCGGCAAAGTTGGAGGAGGTAGATGGTCTGAAGACGATTTACGTCGACAAGGAGGAGGGAACGGGGATCGTCAAGAACGTCTACGCTGCCGTAGACGCAGATTCAAGCGACGGCCAGGGCCAGGAGATCGAGGATGACGAGGGCAAGTGGGAGACCTTTGGCTCCATCGACATGCCCTACGCTAGCATTGGTTTCGGGATCTCGTCCCCGCTTTTTCTTTTGGCGGAGGGGACGCGTCGCGCAAGGATCACCCTTCATTTCAGCTCCTCTCTCAACCTCCATGGGGCGGAGGAGAAGGAAGTCGTCAGCGAGCTCCGGCACAACGTTCGAGTCTCGGCGAGTGGCGAGAAGGGTTGGTTGGATCTCGAGATTACCGACGTTGAGATCAGCGACACGTTAATTACCTATGAGCTCGAGCTGGGTGCAGGGGAACCCGCCATCGTTGGTTACAACGATGAAACACTGCTGGCTGGCTTCGACGCTACGGCCCCCACGATTCGTTTTCTCCTCTACAACGATGGCCTCTCGGCGAGAGACCAGTTCGACCTGAGTCAGGTCTGCGACGTTGAGGACTACAGCGACTCGACGGCGCTCTATGATCGGGGATCCCTGGTGCGCTACGACGGGGAAGTCTATCGGGCTTTGAGTCAGGTCGAACAGGGTTTCCGTCCTCCTGATTTCCCAGATCGTTGGGCGTTGATCGAACGCTCGTATCCCTACAAGTACTTCCAGGGTCTAGGCTGAAGTTCCTTTGTGTTGGGGGCAGAAAAGTGCCATGATTTCAAAGGGATAGGTGCGATAGGGAGTGCAGCGCTCTGCCTACACTCCAATGGTCTCCAGAAGATCAAAGGCGCGTTGCTGCTTGGCGCTAGGTGT
>JAKZYH010000747.1:0-13725 GCA_047514575.1 Acidobacteriota bacterium
CCTCCGGTGGGCTGGCCCAGCAAGAATGCGGCGAACTCCTGTCCCTGGGCACAAGGCGAGGTGTTGATCGGACCGTTGGTGAAGCTACAGCCGAACTTGAACTGCGGATTAGTCCATCGCTGGTCGTTGCGGTTCAGGAAGTTGGCCCGGGCTTCGTAACCAAACTTGAGGTTGTGATTGCCCCGGTTGACATCCGCTGCGACCTCACCAAAGCCATAGGTCGAAAAATCGAAGTTGTTTCGGACTTCGTCGTGAATCCCACTGTAGTTGTCGATCACGATGTGGGGGAAGAGCAGACTGATCCGGATCCAACTCCGCCAGGAGTCCGGGGGAGAATGGCAGAGAGCTGAGGTCGAAAGGCTCTCCTCTTCGGATGGTCCTTGTGACTCTTGGTCACCCTTGGATCGGTACCTCTATTGTAGCCGCCACGGAAGGTCAGGATCAGGCTGGGACTCAGGGTCCAGACATCGTCCACCCCGAAGGTCTCCCGCACGATACTCTCGTAGAACCCGGTGGCCGCGTTGCCGTAATAGTCGCGCCACTCTCCGGCCCAGTTATCCAGCTTGGCAAAACTACCGAAGATCCGATTGTTGGGACCGAAGGTATGATCCACCCGGGTGAACCACTGTTCCCATTCGGTCGGGGAAGCAGTTGTCGGCTGGAAGTTATCGGTGCCGTCAGCACCGCCCGTAAGATTGGCTTCTGGATAGAAGGCCATCATCTGCTGGGAAATGGGGTGGATTCTGCTGGAGGGGATGATGTTGTTCGGAAAGGGCTGCCGACTGAACAACCCGTCGCCGGTGGCCGCAATCGTCAGAGGATCGTAGATCTGGTATTCCGATCCCAGCGCCAGCAGCGCCGATAAGTCGCCCCCCCTCATCGCGGCCGTCGGAACGGTGCGGGCCCCATAGAACTCGAGCGTCCTCTGGAAAGTATCTTCGTAGGTGAAGGCAAAAAAGGTCTTGTCCTTGAAGATGGGTCCTTGGATCCCACCTCCGACTCGCCGGTATTTCACAGGCAACTTGGGAGCGCCCGCGCGGTTGGAGAAGAAGTCATTGGCGCCCCAGGAGCTCTCCCGGAAGAATCCGTAGAGAGACCCATGCCAGTCGTTGGTACCCGACTTCATGGTGATGTCCATGGTGGTCCCGTTGTGGTGTCCCCGGCTGGCAGTGTAGTCGTGGGCGATCTTGATCTCCTGGACGGCCTCCGCAGAGGGCGACACCTGGGCCTGCTGGCCTCCACCGAAAATGGTGCCACTGTTGTTGATCCCGTTCAGCGTGAAGCCAACCGCGTTCCCCTGAACTCCATGGAAGTAGAATCCGGTGGTGATCGACCAGCCGGGCTCGTCCCACTTCCAACCGCCACCCGCCGGGCTGGAGGCACCTGGTGCCATGATGAGCAGGTGAGCCGGATTTCCCTGCGCCATGGGCAGGGTTTCGATCTGCTCGTTCCCGATCAGGTTGCTGAGAGTCGCGTTGTTGGACTGCAGTAGGGGCGTCTCGGCCTCTACCGTGATCTGTTCTGTGACTTCTCCCACTTCCATCCTGAAATCGATCGTCAGACTGTCACCGGTGGACAGGGCAACGGTTCGATTCACAGTCTTGAAGCCAGGAAGCGATACTGTGAGCTTGTAGGAACCCGGCTGCAGGTAGTCGACTCGATAGGATCCTGTGTCATTGGTCACCGTAGGAAACTCAACACCTTGATTCGGTGTTGGTAACAGCGACGTTGACGCCCGGAATCACACCTCCCGTATTGTCCATAACCTGGCCGTTGACGCTGGCACGGGATTGCTGGGCCTGAAGTGGCATGACCGCCACCAATGCCGCGAGCAGACATACAGAAAGCAGTAATGACTTTCGCATGAACTTACCTCCGATTAGTTACCCTAGAATTTGCCCTGTGGGATGCAGCACCGCTCTCCTTCGAGCGACACAGAGGGCAGCCTATCAAATCCACACCGATCTTTGCAAGGATTTTGTTACCGATAATTGTCAGAGAGGTTCCCTTTCCAACAAGACGGGGGTAAGGAAGAGGTGGGACGCGCCCGTAGACACGTCCCCCCGCATGGGCTATACATGGTGGAGAGTCCTAGCCGTGTGCTGACTTTTTGCGGCTACTGGCTTTTGCGATACTGTACGGAGCATTGAATGAACTCGATCAGAAGCGCTTCGATCCTTCTACTGCTGACCTCGTGCCTGCTCCAGATATCTGTGCGAGGTGGCGGTCTCGAGGTGACGAAGAATACGCCGC
Source organism: Acidobacteriota bacterium (assembly GCA_047514575.1). Taxonomy (GTDB): domain Bacteria; phylum Acidobacteriota; class UBA6911; order RPQK01; family JAJDTT01; genus CAUZIZ01. Next base: position 2,254 of record JAKZYH010000747.1, read on the forward strand.
CAATCCCCGATCTGGCCGGAAAGGTCCTCACAGTCAATGGTCCTATCGATCCGGCTGCGCTGGGGGCCACCATGATGCACGAGCACATCTTCATCAACCAGAACCACCCTTCCAGTTCGGGCCCGACGGAGGCCACCCGGGTCGGCTTCTACCTCAGGCCTTTGGCCATGGACATGCTGGGAGCCGTGATCATGGGGTACCAGAATCGCGACAACCTGATCCTGGGTGACGAGGTGATGGCCGTCCAGGAGCTGGAAGGCTACCGAAAGCAAGGAGGCGGAGCCCTTGTCGACGCCACCAGCATCGGCCTGGGCCGCGATCCCCGAGCGCTGCGTCGCGTCTCCAACACCACCGGCGTCCACGTCATCATGGGCGCCAGCTGGTACACCAAGTCCTGGCATCCCGAGGACATGGACAAGCGCTCGGTGGACAATCTCACCCAAGAGATCGTCCAGGATGTAACGATCGGAGTGGGCGGATCGGGCGTCCGCTCCGGGATCATCGGCGAAGTGGGAACCATCGGCAATCCGCTGACCCAGAATGAGATCAAGGTGATTCGCGCATCGGGCCGGGCTGCCCGTCTTACCGGTGCCGCGGTTTCACTGCACACCGCTGCCTATGCCGGAACGAACGATCAGCATAAGATCTTGGATCTACTGGAATCAGAGGGCGCTGACCTGAGCCGGGTCATTCTGGGACACAGCGATTCACTGGTAAAGGACATGCCTCTCCTGAAGAGCCTTCTGGAGCGTGGTGCCTACGTCGAATTCGACCTTCTGGGTGAGTTCCCGATGCTGCGAAAGCGGGTAACCGCGGCCCACGTCGCGGAGGGTATCCTGGAGTTGATCAAAATGGGCTATCTGGAACGGATCCTTCTCTCACAGGACGTGGACCGAAAGATCTTTCTCAAATCCTACGGGGGGATGGGGTACTCGTTTGTCCTGGAACAGTTCGTCCCCCATTTGTTGAAAAAGGGCGTCACCCAATCCCAGATCCGGACGTTGGTTGAAGAGAATCCGCAGAGGGTTTTGACCTTCGGCAAGCCGAGGTGAGAGAAAGTCGCACCTGTGGAAGAGAAGAGTTGAGCGTCTAAACGTCCAGGCGTTCAGCAATATCTGATAGCATCCGCTCTTTTAGGATTTGGATTGGAGATAAATTATGAACGAGAAGCTCCCCTTGCTCCCGACTTCCGTTATCGGCAGCCACGCTACCCCTTCCTGGTTATGGACCGCTCTGGACGCGATCGAGGAGGGCAAATACGGCCAGACAGATATTCGCGAGACGTTCGATGACGCGGTGAATCTGGCGATCCTGGACATGGAGAAAGCCGATATCGACATCATCACCGACGGCGAGATGCGGCGCTGGTATTTCGTCCAGAGTTTTTATCGGCGAATGCAGGGAATCGAGCTGGACGAGCCGCTGCGCAAAGTAGGCCTCTACGGCTACGATTCGGTACCGCGCTACCATCTTACAGAGAAGGTGACCGTTCCCAAGGGATTGGGCATCATCGAGGAATTCCAGTACCTGAAACGGCAGACGAATCGGCGTCTGAAGGCGACCTGTCCGGGACCTCTCACCATCTCCATACACATTCGGGATAGCGCCGTTCGCGAGTTCTACAAAGATCGAATGGAGCTCTTCTGGGAGTTCGCCGAAGTGATCAACCAGGAACTCAAGACCCTGGTCGAGAACGGTGCCGATTACATTCAGTTGGATGAACCATCCTTCGCCATTATCCCGGGACAGTTGAAGGAATATGTGGAGCTGTTCAACCGCTGCGTCGAGGGAGTCGATGCCAAAATTGGATTTCACATCTGCTTTGGCAACCTGGCATCTCGTCCTCGGGGAAAGCGCCAGTTCGGATGGATGCTTCCAGAGCTTCTAGAGTCGAAGTGTGACCAGTTCATCCTAGAGTTTGCAAACCGCGAGATGGCCGAGCTGGAGCTGTGTAGGGAACTCGCCCAGGAGCGGGAAATCGGAGTGGGTGTCATCGACATCAAGTCCTTCTATCGGGAGACCCCGGAGGACGTAGCCGAGTTGATCCGTCGGTCGTTGGAGTACGTTCCCGCGGAGAAACTGTGGATTGTTCCAGACTGTGGATTTTTTCAGCTTCCTCGCTGGATTACCGTGAAGAAACTAGAAAGCATGGTCGCTGGTACCAAGATCGTCCGACAGGAACTCGCAGGGTCGGCGTAGAGCCGCTTGCCCTTGCCCGTTCCGGCCGAAAGATAAGCTCGGGCAAGGGGACAGACAGGGGCAGAGACAAGGGAACAAGTGGATACATCAGGAAGGGCGATAGAATGACCGAATCACTCGCAGTGGGTAGATCCCTGGAACTGGAAAAGGTGGTAACACCCGAGTTGACGGCCGACCGCTTCGGGAACCCCGGCGTTCAGGTTTTCGCGACACCGGCGCTGGTAGCCTTCCTCGAAGAGACGGCGATCCGATGCGTGGCACCGACGCTCGAAGACGGTCAAGCCACCGTTGGCACCCGGGTCGAGCTCAAGCATTTGGCCGCAACCCCGGCGGGGATGAAGGTTTTCTCGCGTGTGGAGCTAGTGGAAATCGACAGAAAACGGCTGGTCTTTCGCTTTGAGGCACGGGACGAGCGGGAGCAGATTGCTACCGGCACCCACGATCGGTTCATCATCAACTCCATGACCAAGTTTCTGGACGCGGCGGCCGAAAAGAGCAATGGCTGATCTGGTTCGCCTGAGTGTCAGCGACGGGATCGCCTGGCTGGTACTCAATCGGCCTCAGGTGCTGAACGCACTCGACCAGGCAATCGTTCAGGAATATGCGGCTCACGTCCTGACACTGCGGGAACGGAAAGACGTCCGAGTCATCCTCACCCGTGGCGAAGGACGTGGATTCTGCGCCGGAAGCGACCTCCACGAACTCAGCGGAATGTCGGCGGCCGAGGCGGCTTCCTCGGAACGCCGGCAGGCCGAAGCCTTCGCCCTGCTCGACTCCCTTCCCCAACCGACGATCGCACTCACCCACGGCTACGCGCTGGGCGGAGGGCTCCAGGTGGCCCTCTACCACGACTTCCACCTCACGACCGAATCGACCACCCTGGGTCTTCCAGAGGTCGAACTGGGTTGGACACCACCCTGGGCGCTGGGCCGGCTCATGGATGTCGTAGGCAACACTGCCGCCCGCTGGCTGCTACTGACCTGTACCAGGATCCAGGGGAATCAAGCCAGAGAAATCGGCTTGGTCAACGAAGTCGTCCCCGACGATCAGCTTCTGCAAAGAGGAGAAGCTCTGGCACGCCGCCTCGCCTCCTTCCCACCCGAAGGTCTGAAAAGGACCAAGACCTTACTCAACCAGATGTCGCCACTGAGACAAGATCACTGGGATAGCCATGCGTCCGCCGCCTTTGAGCACTGTTTCCGATCACCGGAGGGTCAAGCGAGGCTAGAAGCTTTCACCGCCCGTCGGAAAGACTAAATTCCAAGGTACAAGATACAAACAAATCTCAAATTCCAAGCACCAAGTTCCAAACTTGGCCCGTACACTCACATCACGTCGAGATAACCCCAGGGTGCTCGTTATTGGAATTTGTTTGTGATTTGGTGCTTGATGCTTGGAGCTTGTTTGTATCTTGTACCTTGTATCTTGTTTCTTCGGATTTCAGTTTCAGCGAAGCAACTGCTTCGATATGATTTCTCGCATGATCTCCGAGCTTCCTGACGCTATTGGCCAAAGCCGGTAGTCTCGGGCAAAGCGCTCTACCGAATACTCCCTCATGTAGCCATAACCGCCGTGGAGCTGGACTGCATCGTAGGCCACTCGGTTGGCAGTTTCGGTGGCGTAGAGTTTGGCCATCGAAACTTCCTTGAGACAGTCTTTACCAGCGGAGAAGAGGCGAGCGGCATGATAGGTGAGCTGACGCGCGGCTTCGATCTCGGTGGCCATGTCGGCAACCCGATGGCGTAGGGCCTGAAACTGCGCCAGCGGTCGCCCGAATGCCTGGCGTTGGCCCAGATACTCTTGGCAGTCCTCGAGCGCTTGCTGGGCTGCTGAGACACACAGAATCGCGGCAGTGAGCCGCTCTTGTTGGAGACCTGCTACCAGCTGCTCAAAACCCTTCCCCTCCTGCCCCAAAAGGTTCGCTTCCGGCACCCGAACCTGGTCAAAGACCAGTTCGGCCGTGTCCGAGGCCCACATACCTGTCTTCTCGAGTTTCTTCGCCACCGTGAAGCCCGGCGTGTCCCGCTCCACCAGAAACTGGGACAGACGCTCTCGGCGAGGGCCCTCTTCCCGAGTCCGGGCGGCGACGAAATAGAGATCGCCATAGACGCCATTTGTGATAAACGTCTTGGCTCCAGTGATGACCCACTCGCTGCCCTTCTTGCGGGCTCGCGTGCTCAATGCAGCCATGTCGGAACCGGCATCCGGCTCGGTGATGGCCAGGGCGCAGATGGTCTCTCCGGCAATGATTGACGGCAGATACCTTGCCTTCTGATCATCGGTCCCGAAACGGGCCAGCCAGGGAGAGGACATGTCGGTGTGTACGATGATGCTGAAGGCGACGCCGCCGGAACGACAGCGGGCCAGCTCCTCGGCCAGAACTACGGACATCCAGAAGTCGGCTCCGGCACCACCATACTCGACAGGAAATTCGGCTCCCAGAAACCCCAATTCGCCCATTTTCTGGAACAGACTGCGGGGTGTTCTACCTTGCTCTTCCCACTCCTCCACATTGGGGACGATCTCCTCCTGGATGAAGCGGCGTAAGGATTCACGGAAGAGCTCGTGCTCCTCACCGAAGTAGTCGGAGAATTCACTCATGACTTTTATGGGACGGAGCACTCAAGGGCTCGCGGCAGCCTTCCTGGCCACCTCGCGCTGGCGCAAGACGTTGCGCCTGATCTTGCCACTGATCGTCTTCGGCAACTCGTCCAGAAACTCGACTTCTCGCGGGTACTTGTAGGGAGCGGTGACACGAATAACATGCTTCTGGAGCTGCTCCACCAGGCCATCGGATGCGGCGTATTCGGAACTTAGCACGACAAAGGCTTTGATGATCTCTCCTCGCAGTCGGTCCGGACTTCCTACCACCGCCACTTCGGCTACCGCCGGGTGTTCGATGAGTGCAGACTCCACTTCGAAGGGTCCGACCCGATAGGCCGCGGTGTTGATCAAATCGTCGGAGCGGCTGACGAAGTAGAAATAGCCGTCGTGATCGCGGCTCGCCCGATCTCCGGTGAGGTACCAGTCGCCCGCGTAGCAGCCGGCGGTCGCCTCAGGATTCCTGTAGTACTCCCGGAAGAGTCCCACTGGACGTTGGGGCCGCACCCTGATTGCAATCTCGCCTTCGGCGCCAGTGGGCAGCTCATTTCCATCTGAATCGACCACGCCCATCTGGAATCCGGGAGCGGCTACCCCCATGGAGCTGGGCTTGTGGTGCATTCCAGGAAAAGTGGCAACACAGAGAACCGTCTCAGTCTGGCCATAGCCCTCCCAGATATGGTGTCCGGTGCCCTCCTTCCAGGCGTCGATCACCTCTGGATTGACGGCCTCTCCAGCACCCAGCGAGAGCCTGAGCGTTTCGGACTGAAAGTCCTTGAGATCCTCCAAGATCAGCATGCGGTAGGCGGTCGTCGGAGCAAAGAACGTGGTGATGGGGTAGCGCTGCAACATCTCCAGGGTCCCTCGAGAATCGAATTTACCCCTGTGGTCCCAGATGAAGAGAGCTGCCCCCATGTTCCAAGGAGCGAAGAAACAGGTCCAAGCCGCCTGGGCCCAACCCGTATCAGAGAGGGTCCAGTGAAGGTCCGTGGGCCGGTTGTCGAGCCAGTACTTGCCGGTGATGACGTGCGCCAGGGGATAGGTAACGTGATCATTCAGGACCATCTTGGGATAGCCGGTGGTGCCCGAAGTGAAATAGATCATCAATGGATCGGTGGCAAGGTTCCGGGGATGGTCCGATCTGGGAGAGCTGGAGCGCAGCAGATCTTCGTAGGACAGGACGCCAGGAGTTTCTCCCACCACAATGATGTGCTCCAGGTCCGGACATTCCTCGCGAACCGCCTCCAGCTTGTCGATGTTGTCTGAGTCCGTGATCGCGATCTTCACCGAGGCAGCGTTCAGCCGATAGGCGATGTCCTTCGGCGTCAGCAGGGTGGTGCCAGGGATCGAAACGGTCAAGGCTCGAATGCTGCCTAGAAGGATCTCCCACCACTCGACGATCCGCGGAAGCATCACGAAGACGCGATCGCCGGGGCGGGCTCCGAGGCCAATCAGGGCGTTGGCGACTTGCTGAGACCGCTCACTCAGCTCTCGGAAGGTGACCTTGCGCTCCCCCGTTGCGCCGACCCAGAAGAGAGCCAACTTGTCAGGATCCTCCGCCCAGCGATCAAAAACCTCGTAGGCCCAGTTATAGCGCTCGGGAGCATCGAGTCGAAAGTTGGAGTAGGTCTCCGCATAGTTGCCGATCTGATAGGGTTGAGTCATGCCTTTTCCTCGGGAGACCGAAGCTATCAGGGACCGAAGCGGGCTGTCAAGAGAAGCGGACGCTACAAGTTTGCAGGTTGCAAGTTACAGGTTTTCAGATCGAGGCTTATCAGGAGATCACTCGGTCAGTTCGAGCCAATCAGAGTTTGACATTGAGCGAGCAAAGACCTCCGTTCCCATGGGATTGCAACCTTCAGCCTCGGCATACTCGTCGGCTAGGAGCCTGTCAGCTTCCTCTGGAGGCGCGACTTCAGCTCGTCAAGGCGTTCAACGATGTCGTCCTCGGCTTTTCTCAGGCTAGGAAGATCCAGGTGCTCGGACGACATTTTCGAGAGCATCTCCTTCTCTGCCTCCAGGTACTCCTTACACCCTTCTGCCAAAAAGGGAATGACCTCTGAGGGGACAACCGTGACTCCATTGCGATCGCCATGCAGTAGATCTCCAGGCTGTACTACGACCCCTCCCACCGTCACCGGGATATTCATTTCAACCAGGTGGAAGTACCCGTGGTCGCAGATGGTCTGGCTGCTGAAGACGGGAAGGCCAAGGGCCTCGATCTGGTCGAGATCACGGCCGGCGCCGCTGGTAATTACTCCGCTACAGCCGAATCGTTGGTAGGCACCGCAGGTAATTTCCCCGAAAGTGGCGGCAACTGGCTGGTCGTCTAGATCCTGAAAGACAACGACCCGAGGCTCCGGGATCGGTTCAAAGGCCGCAATCTGTTGGTCCAGGTAGGCGTAGACATCCTTCCCCTCGGGCGGCCGGGAAGCCCGGAAAGTCGCAGTGACGGCAAAACCGACCATAGGAGGAAAACGTGGAAACTCGGCCTTTATATGCCCATCCATATAGCCCTGGGCCCGGGGTCTCACCTCGAACATCTCGATCACATTACAGATGGTAGGCGTATCGAAATCGTGCAGCAGTTTAACTTCTTCAATCAATGGGATTTTCCTTTCGTCAGTAGATCGGCAGAATACCGGGGTTGATGTGCAAATTCAATTCAGTTCGGGACCGAGCTCGGTCTAACGTCGGAGTCGATGCTAGAATCGGAGTCCGACTCGATGCTGAATGGTGGACCTCCCAACTCCTGTGAAGTGGCGATCGTGGGCAGCGGTCCTGCCGGTTCATCGGCAGCCCTCGCTCTGGCCCGAGAGGGAGTCCAGGTGACGATCCTGGAAAAGGAGTCCCTGCCGAGATACAAGACTTGTGGGGGTGGAATCGTTGGTCGCGCTAGACGACTTCTCCCTTTCGGCATTCACGAGGTGGTCGAGCAACAATGCTACACCGCCGAGCTGAATCTCCCCCAAGATGGCTTTCGTTTCTCCACCTCCCGCAGGGAGCCGATCGTTTCGATGACCATGCGCGAGAGTTTCGATTTCTTCTTGCTTCGAGCCGCCCAGAATGCAGGCGCTAGCCTTCGGACGCAGTGCCAGGTCCTCGAAGTGCAGCTGAAGCAGGATGGGGTCGTGCTCTCAACGAGTACAGGTCCTGTCTCCGCTCAGTTCGTGCTGGCCGCTGACGGAGCGAGAAGTAAGGTCGCTGCCAGTTCCGGCTGGATCGATAAGCCCAACCTGATTCCCGCACTCGAATGCGAGGTTGGCGTCTCAAGCCGTGTACTGGAACGGTTTCGAGACAAGGCCCGATTCGACTTCAACCTGGTGCCTTTCGGATATGCATGGATCTTCCCAAAGAGACATCATCTATCCGTTGGTGTCCTGACGACCCGCCGAGGCGCCGCCAACCTGAATAGATGTTTGGAAAGGTATCTGGAACTCGGCCAGATTACCCCTTTGGAAAGGTTTGAGCGGCACGGTTTTGTCATCCCGATTGCCCCCAGAAAGGGATCCCTTGCCAAGGATAGGATTCTTCTCAGCGGAGATGCAGCGGGATTGGCGGATCCGGTCACGGGAGAGGGAATCACGTACGCGATTCGAAGCGGCCAACTGGCCGCAAAAGCCATTCTAGATGGAGAACTCAGAAAAGAGGAGGTGGGCCCCCTATACGATCAATCTCTGGCGACCGAGGTTCTGTCGGAACTTCGGTTGGGAAGAATGCTGGGAAGGCTGCTCTACCGGCATCCGGTGATCTGCAGGCGCTTGTTTCGCTGGCAGGGGCAGCGCCTCTGTGAGGCCATGACCAATGTGCTGATGGGAGACACAGATTACAGAGAGCTGCTGTCTACGCCGGCTCACTACCTGAAGCTGCTCGGCTCACGCCGGAAACGAGATTCGGGCGCGGATGACGGGGCAGAGCCGCGGTCAGCCCAGTCTGCCAATCCGAACTAGAGGGACACCACCCTCCCAGAGGCTGCCGACTCATAAGCCGCCAACAGGACCTTCAGGATCTCAGTTCCGTCGCTGGCACTCATGTCGCTTTCCCTATCGGCCTCGATGCAATCAACGAAATAAGAGGCATCGGATCCACCCGAAGAACCTACCCCTCGCCAACCAAACTTGTGGACCCCTCCCGCCTCCCGGGTGCTGCTGCTCCAGAACGCCATCGGGTCCTGGTGGTGAGGCGGCCCTGGACGCCAAGTCGGAGCATCGCAAGAAATCTCAAGCCTTGGTTCCGCGGCGTCCACGATCCTGGTACCACGGCTGCCAACCAAACACACTCGGAGGGCCCCCCCCATAGGATGGCTCAAGAACCCGATTCGCCCCCCACTGAGGCTGCCCACAAGGCCTCCGTCAAAGTCCAGCGTCACGGCCGCGAAGTCCTCTACGTCGTCCTCCTGATGCTCTCGAAAAAAGAAGTTGGAGGTACGGGCGTAGACCCTCTCGACCGACTGCCCGCAGAGCCAGCCCATCATCCCAATCGAGTAGACTCCCGTGGTGAACAGTTCCCGCTTCGTCTTCATGAAACTGAAGCCCTTGGGAGGGAAGTGCTCCTCTCGCACTCGTCCCAGATCAGCGCTTCCAGCCAGGCCCTTGGCGAAGAGAGTATCGCAGTGGATGCCGAGTAGATCCCCTAGCACGCCGCTATCGACCAGCTCCTTCGCCCTCTGAGACCAGTCCGAGCGAAGCATGCTGAACATCTGAGTCTTGACCTGCGCGTCGGCGGCTGCCGAAACCAATTTCTCGGCCGCCTCGATGGAACTGCCGATAGGCTTGTCCACGTAGACGTGCTTTCCCGCCCTGGCGCAGCGTGCCGCAAGCTGAGCCCGACGCTCAAACTCTACACAGACGCAGGCTATGTGAACGTCCTCGCGTTCCAAAGCGGGGCCCAGATGGGGAAAGAATGGAATCCCCAACCGTTCTGCCAGCGATCGGTTCCAGGCATCCCTCTGAGGCGGTACGCCGGGTTCATCAGTGAGACCTATGAGCTCGCAACGGGGGTCTTCAGCGAAGTCAGGTCCGTAATTCTCCTGGTGGGTGCGGTCCCCTCCCAGTAGTAGTACGCCGTACTTTTTCATGTTTCTCTTACTTCAGTGTCACCCGTTCACCTGAACGAAGGGACTCCTGAACCACTCGACCTAGGTCGCTCGCCGCACCCGGGGACTCGGCGACCAGACCCCCCGGCTCAGCTTCCAGCGCAGCCTCCAGGAGAGGTCCATCGTTACGGTAGCGAAGGGTTCCATGGTTGCCGACCAAAAGCAGGTCGAGCTGAGGCTCCTCTTCTCGACGAATCGCAACGACGGCCAGGGCGCTCCTGCCCCCTTCCAGATCCAACTGCACCGTCAAGCTACCCGATTCCTGGCTCCCTCTGGTCAGTACAGCCTCTGTTGGAAACTGGAGCAGCTCCTGAATAAACCCGACTGCCCCCTCGCACAGGGGAAGCAGGTGCCCATGGTCTGAGGAAACCACCAGGATCAGACGAGCAAAGACGGGCTCCCCGAGACGGCCTGAGGAGATCTCTTGGAAGACGGCGGTTTTGAGCGGTGCCAAGTCAATCATCTGGGTTTGAGGCTAAATCGTGATGAGCCCGTTCCCATGGTACAGCAAACAGGAAGCGACGCCCAGTAGTCGACACCAGGATAGCTGGAACAGTGGTCGAGAAAGCCGATGCAAACAGCCTCCGGAAGGTTGATTTCTGCACGGCAACACTGAGACCAGATCATTCTGTCCAACGCCGCAGGTCTGATGAACGTTAATAGTTGTGTCTCATGAGACCGCACCTGGAGAAAGCGAAGCATAGGCGAGAGAGTCCATGGTCCAGTTCAAAAAGTCTCATACCGACACCGGTTTCGCGCATTCAATCGAGGTCAATCCCAACGGGATTGCGTCTTCCAGCCCAGGGTTTCCGAACCCTGGGTAAACTGCCAGCAGATCCTAGCTCCAACCCTGAAAGGGTTGCGTACAAAAGGATTATCGCATGCCACAATCCCTGTCAAAGGTCTTGATCCACACCATCTTTTCAACCAAGAGCCGCCAGCCCTACTTCAAGCAGATCTCGTTTCGTGGAGAACTCCATTCCTACTTGGGAGGAGTGGCCAGGAGCCTGGACTGCCAGCCACTCCGCATCGGTGGAGTCTCGGACCATGTCCACTTACTCACGACCTTATCGAGAACCGTTGCGATAGCTGAATTCGTCAAAGAGGTCAAACGGGTCTCCACGGCATGGATTCAGCAGCGGAGCTCCGCCTATAGGAACTTCAGGTGGCAATCTGGATACGGTGCTTTCTCGGTCTCTGATTCCAAAACGACCGAGGTCAGCCGATACATAGGCAATCAGCAACAACACCACCGAAGGGTGACGTTCCAGGAGGAATTCCGGGAGCTTCTCCGTCATCATGGAGTTGAGTTCGACGAGCGATTCGTCTGGGACTAGGCGACCGCGTTCGGATTTTCTGTACACAACCCCGTTGGGGTTGGGAGCCTGCGGTCTAGACCCGATACCCAGGGTTGGGAAACCCTGGGCTGGAAGACACAACCCTGAAAGGGTGCGATGAGCCGCAGTGGCTCGAACTAAGTCAAACCATGTTAGACAAACGGTGAGGCGTCTGGAAAGGAGGAAATAGAGCGATAAGAGAGGCAAGACGCCGAAGCCTACCTGTGCGAGTCCACGCTC
>JAKZYH010000748.1:0-4111 GCA_047514575.1 Acidobacteriota bacterium
CTATGGTATAGTCTTGACCTAAGCTTCAACTTGCCGACACTGTCCTGCTGGGAAGAATGCGAATGCCCTGGATCCGAAACACAACCGGAGGTCGGGGTAGAAGCGTGTCTCACGCTGCATCGCCACACTTTCTCCGCTCTTTTGCAGTCTGCTTATTCCTCTTCCTAGCTGGCCCAAGCGCAAACGCCATCGTAGTGCTCAAGGTGGGTGAGACGGGTGCTGTGAAGCCCTTCCCTCACCTGAACGGTCGCCAGATCGGGCAAAGCTCCAGTGGGCTCTGGTTCATGGTCTTCCAAGGTGAGTCCAAGCAAGGCAGCGCGGTCCTCATGGCCGTATCCGAAACACCCGCCCCAAAGTTCTCCGGAGATTTTCATCCCGCCTTTACGCTGGTCTCTGGTGACGGCAATAGTGTCCTCCCTTCAGGCGGCGGACAGGTTCGCCTTGCCAGCTTCGTCATCGACAGCGGCGATACGATGCACCTGCTCTGGGAAAGCAGCGCGCCTCAGCGTCTCTGGTACAGCCGCTGTGACGTAGCCGACGACGATGTCGCAGAACGCATCAAGCGCCGTGGGAATTGGAAGGGACTTGGTGGCAGCCTAGAACCAGCGCAGTTGGGGACCCCCGACCGGGATGGCTTGCTGGGCGATCTGGCTTTGGGTCCGTCAGGTGACCTTTGGATCGCCTACCGCGAAACCGTCCAGGTGGAGACCGGCTACCGGTATCCCATCGACATCAAAGGCAAAGACCGCCCCTTCGTCCTGGGAAGTAAGGAGGGCTACGAACTTTGGATAGCCAGACTCAGAGAACAAGGATTCGAGCGCAGCCGGATCACGCTGCCCGGTCCCTACGGGCGGCCCGTCATGGACCTGGATCTCAAGGGCAGCCTGCATCTGGTCTCCGCAGGTCGGCGCGCTCACCTCTACTACCTGTACTATCCAGACTTCGCTTCCCTGTTCGAGCAGAAAGCCGACCTGACAGCTATCCGTCCCTACCCCCTCTGGGCGGGAACCGGCTACCTAGCCTATAGCGTCGTGGGGTGGGGCGAGCGAGCTTTGGTCGTGTTTGAAAGAAGCGAGCACATCACGCTCTACGGATATTTCGATGGTAAAGGTTGGGACTACCAGTCACTCAATCCGACCGAGGAGGTCTATCGCAACCCGATCCTGGTCCGAGACCAGCAAGGCAGCGCCTGGGTCTTCTGGGCCAATCTCAGCCGGGGTCACACTTTCTTCTCGCGCTGGCTGGGGACCCGTTTCAGCGCTCCCTACTCCTCCCGGACCGTGATCGACGACCTTGCTCCGGACGACCGGGCCACCGAAACGGGGCCCACCCTTTCTCCTTTTCACACGGTTCAACGCCAGCCAGGTCCAGGTTCGCCTATTGGTCTGGCTCTTTCCGGAAGCAGCGCATCCGGGCCAGTCTACTTCGATTGGATGAGCGTCCCCCAACTCCAGGTGGAAGCGGGTCGGAAGGTGTTATTCCTCGACCTGGCCGAGGTCGATACCGTGGACGGACTAGTCGAGTCCTTTCATCCCATGAAGAAGCACCCCGCCAACCCGGTCCTCAGACCTGGGCCTCCTGGGAAATTCGACTCCCGACGAGCCCATGCCTACGGGGAGGTGCACTACGACAGCGGAAAATTCCGCATGTGGTATTCCGGTTGGCCACTGGAAGACGACAATCCTCTCTTCGCCGGAACTGCTGGGCATCACGTAGGCTATGCCGAGAGCGAGGATGGAGTCCATTGGGTGAAACCGTCTTTGGGCCAGTACGAGTTCAACGGATCCGTCGACAACAACATCGTCGATCTGGGAGAGCGAGAACATGGTAGAGGTCATGCTTACATGCCCATGGTGGTCCGCGACGACAGGGAAACCGATACCGCCCGGCGCTTCAAGATGATCGTCGAGCAGAGAGGAAGAAACTCCCTCCACTTCTCGGCTGATGGGATCCGCTGGACCGACGGTATCCGCGTCCAGCAGAAGGGATGGTCTGATCAGAGAAGTTTCTTCTTTGATTCGCTGGAAACGGATCCGGACAAACCTTGGAAGGTCTACAGCCACTGCGGCTCACGGGCTCCTTCCGGCCTGCGTAAGATCTGCCGGGACTGGAGCGCCGACCTGATCCATTGGACCTCCGATCCCCGCAACCCGATCGCCCACCCCCGGGCGAGTACAGCAGCTGAATACCACATGATTTCGGTCTGGATCGAAGCGGGAATGTACCTTGGCCTGGTCGACTGCTGGCAACACACCCAGGTTCAACCCCAATATCTGATGGCCAGCCGGGACGGCGTGAATTTCTTCCATGTCTTCGACGGCCAGGCTGCGATCGAGTTGGGCGAATCCGGTGCGTGGGATTCCGGCTGGATCTCTCCCGTCAACGTCCCCGTTATGATTGGAGATGAGATCTGGGTCTACTACTCAGGAGGCCCTCGGACAATCGGTGGACACTATGAGGATTGGTATGACCTGCCCATGCAGACCGGCCTGGCCACCATCCGCAGGGATGGGTTTGTCAGCTTGGAGGTGCAAGGGAGAAAGACCAGCGGTTCGTTCTCCACGATCCCGCTTCAAACTTCGGGGACCGATCTGGCTTTGGAAGTCAACACCGACGGTCTAAGTCAGGGGAGAGGTAGGATCCTGGTCGATCTGCTGGCAGGCGGCGAAGTAGTGGCTACAAGTAATGCCATTACTGAGAGTGGAGTTCACGTCCCAGTCCATTGGGAAATCGGGAAGAGGCTGACGCTGTCCCAGGGCCTTCTACGCTTGCGTTTTCGTCTGGAAGGCGAGGCGGCCCTCTACAGCTTCACATTTCAATAACAGCACTGGCCTTCGACAGGGCTCGTGTCCGGACAAGAATCGGGAGCTGAGAAGACATGAAATACCGGTTTGCTGAAATGATCTGGCATGAAATCCGTGATGCGGCCAAGCAGGACCGCGTCGCGGTTCTCCCGGTAGCGACCTACGAGGATCATGGTCCGCATCTGCCGGTCGACGTCGACGTCGTGCTTTGTACCCAGATCTGTGAACGAGCAGTTGGTCGGATTCCATCCGAGGCGGTGCTGGTTCCACCGGTTTCTCATGGTTACAGTCCTCACCATATGGATTTCCATGGGACCTTGACCATCGACTGGGACGTCTTCATCCGCTACGTCAAGAACGTCTGTGGAAGCCTGGCCCATCATGGCTTCAAGCGAATTCTGATCGTCAACGGACACGGCAGCAACACCTCTCCCCTGGACCTGGCGGCGCGCCTCTCCATCATCGATTCTGAGGGCAAGATCCTCTGCGCCTCCGTGAATCATTGGGGGTTGGGCAAGTTGAAGGAAGCCGGCAAGGAACTCCGAGATTCAGAGATTGGCGGCACCTCACATGCCGGAGAGTATGAAACGTCCCTCTATCTAGCCCTGAAGCCCGACCTGGTCGAGATGGACAAGGCGGTGGACGAACGTTCACCCTTGTCTTCCAGCTTCCGGTTCGATCTCCTGGCGGGCGGAATGCCGGGCAGCTCCAGTGCCAGCCTGATGCCCTATTGGAGTGCTCTCACCGCCAGCGGCATCATGGGCGACGCCACCAAGGCTACCCGGGAGAAGGGCGAGAAGTTTCTCGAAGCTGCCGTCGAGGGCTTGGTCGATCTGATCCGGGAGCTGAAGTCCAACCCAATTCCCGCTCGACGCGACCAGCATTCGTGAATGAGAGAACACTGTAGAGGTCGTGCAAACGCCTGGGGTTGCGGGTATCAAGAGAAGTCAACCCCAACGGGGTGCGATGAGCCGCAGTGGCTCGAACTAAGTCAAACCATGTTAGACAAACGGTGAGGCGTCTGGAAAGGAGGAAATAGAGCGATAAGAGCGGCAAGACGCCGAAGCCTACCTGTGCGAGTCCACGCTCGTACAGAACTTCCTGCTCGAACTCCGCGATTAACCAGCGGGGGTACGCAGCCAGGGCGCTCCCAACGGCTGGACCGGAAAGAAGGGAGCGTCACGAAGGGGCCAGGCAGGAAGACTTCGGGAGACGGCACTTCGGCCTAGAGCAAAGCGCCAACGACCGCCCTTGAGTGAAGCGTCGGCGAGGTTCCCTGACCTCGTTTCCAGAGAGAACATGTGGTT
>JAKZYH010000749.1:0-3084 GCA_047514575.1 Acidobacteriota bacterium
AGCTATGGTGGTCGAGGTCAAGGCGCGCGGCCGCAGGGATAGTTTGTGGCCTACGTCGAGGCCGTGCAACGCAGAGATCGGCCGCTAGGGCCGTTCAGAACCTACAATCTCAAGATTGACAGGGTACTAGTGCCGCCCGAACCATCCGCGGCCTCGATCCTCAAGTCCGGCCTAGAATTCGTGCCGCCGTAGAGACTCTCGCCGAGGAGCCGGAACGGGGAAAGCTCCTGCAGCTCAGCCTCAGAGGACTGCGCTCCTGGCGGACAGGAGACTATCGGATCGTCTACAGAATCATTCAGGAACGAATCGAGATCATCGTAGTCGCATTGGGCCACCGAAGAGACGTCTACGAGCGTATTCGCAGACAACTGCCGTGAGAGAGACTAGAAATCCTGAAAAGGGACGGTCCCTGTGGATATCCAGCGAATATTTTTGACTCTCCGTTCGATGGGGGCACTTGCACTGGAGTCCTGGGGTGCGGAAGCCCAGGAACCCTGGGTTATCCATCGGACATTCGAAGACTTCTCTGCCGGGACCCTCGGCGACAGCGGCTCCAACCTCTACGTCACCCGGTCCGGCACGGTCCAGATGATCCACCGCTGGGATCTCAATAACGACGGTTTTCTGGACATCTTCCTGGCGCAGGATCACGACATTCTGGAGAACGTCGACGCCCTCATCTACTGGGGTAGGGAGGGTGGACCGGAATCGATCTTGCCGGAGCTCCCCGACCAACAACCACGCGCCCGTCTGTTGCGCCAGATCCGGCAGCGAGAGGCCGCCGTCACCCGACTCCCCAGCGACGGTGGAGGACGTGCTCTGCTGACGGACCTCAACCAGGACGGCTACCCCGAAATCATCTTCTGCAATTTCATCCACAACTACTCGGAGGACATGAAGGCCTTCATCTACTGGGGGAGTGAACGCGGCTACCAGCCAGAGCGCCGCACCGTGCTGCCGACGATCCTGGCAGGAGGCCTGGCCGCGGCAGACTTCAACGGCGACGGATTTATCGACCTCGCCTTCTCCAATCGAGGGATCGAGGGAGGAGAGCGCTTCGGCTTCGATATGCATCTGGAGTCCTACGTCTACTGGAACGGTCCGCGTGGGTTCTCTCCCGAACGGAGGAGCGTCCTGGCGACGGTCAGCGCCGCAGACTGCGCGGCCGGAGACATCAATGGCGACGGCTTCGGAGATCTGCTCTTCGTCAACAACAATTCCGAGGGGAGCAGCGTGTATCTGTACCTGGGCAGAGCAGAAGGCTTCTCCCCGGATCCCATCAAGTGGCAGAAGGTGACGAAGCAGGCCTCATGAGAAAGGGACAGAGTGTTTTTCCTCCGGCCTCTTCACCGAGACCCTGATCGAAGGGCTTCGTCTAGTCCGCCGAGCCGGTGCCTATCAGGCGAGGGACTCGAAGGGAAAAATACAACTGGAGATCGATCTTGCCGAGTCCCGCCAACGGAATGGTCGTTGACACCTCCGCCTGGATCGACTTCTTCGGCGGCACAGAGATACCCGCTCTGGAGGAGGCGCTTGCTACAGCCTCCTCCTGTTCTTATGCCGTGGTGTCCCCCTTTCTTTCACACCTTTCCCAATTTCGACGTTACAGAAGAGGCAGCACCGGGAAAACACCAAAACGGTATTGATGCTTATATGGTCTTATGTCAATATAATTAACATGACCAGAGCCAAGCGAATTACGGCCAACCTCCCCGAGGGCCTACTCGAAGAGGCAATGCAAGCCAGCGGGCGTGGCATCACCGAGACCCTGGTCGAAGGACTTCGCCTGGTCCGCCGAGCGGGTGCCTACCAAAAGGCGATGGCCTTGAAGGGAAACCTACAACTGGAGATCGATCTTGCCGAGTCCCGCCAACGGAATGGTCGTTGACACCTCCGCCTGGATCGACTTCTTCGGCGGCGAAGAGATACCCGCTCTGGAGGATGCGCTCGCCGCCGGTGTCGTCGTCCTTCCACCGATTGTCGTGGCCGAGCTGGTCGCGGGTGCCCGTAAGCAGAGAGAGAGGGAGGCAATCGCCGACCTGGTTCGTGATCTGGAAGTGCATGAGGTTGGAACCAATCACTGGATCCGAGTCGGTGATCTCCGGCGGAGACTGGGATCAAACGGAGTGGCCGTATCGACCCCGGATGCCCACGTCGCCCAGTGTGCCTTGGATCGCGGGGGGCTACTCCTTTCCAGCGATCGAGTGTTCCTCAGGATGAGAGATTTCGTCGACCTCCGGCTCATGGGATGACAGCTGACGAAGTCCAGACCTTCCAGCTACGAAGCCAAAACCAAGCTGAGCGAGATTCTCCGCCAGGTTCGCTCGGGTAGTACGGTCCGTATCTCGCATCGTGGAGAGCCCATCGCCGAGATTCGCCCCATCGATTGGAGCCCGGAAGGTGGGACGGGTGAGTCCGAGAGCTCGCTGATCGAGGGGTGCTGGTGCGCAGCAAGGATCCCAGAGCGAAGTTGGTCCCTGTCCAGCGGAAGTCCGGTGCGCTAAAGCGCTTTCTGGCTGAGCGGAACAAGTGAGCTCTGTCTACGTGGATTCTTCCTGTTTGGTAGCCATTGCCTTCGCGGAGCCCGGCTACTCCGCCCTGGCAGAGAAACTCGGAAATTACGACGAGCTCTTTTCGTCCGCCCTCCTGGAGGCTGAATTGCGTCGCCGCCCTGTCCCGCGAGGGAGTGAGCGGAGACACCCAGATGCTCCACAACATTTCCTGGGTGCTGCCTCAGCGACCTCTCAGTCTGGAAATAACTCGGGTCCTTGCCTCCGGCTATCTGCGCGGCGCCGATCTGTGGCATCTGGCTTGCGCTCTCTTTCTCGCAAAAACGCCACGTGACCTCGACTTCGTGACCGTCGACCGGCGACAGGAGAAGGTTGCCAAGAGCCTGGGATTCGGCTCCGGTCTCTGGTGCGTTTCAACTCTCAATCCTCTTGAAATAGGCCTTTAAACTGGTCTAACATATGGTCATGTTCACACTGCCCTTATCCCAGGCTAAGGCTAAGCTGACGAAACTCCTTACCGAGGTTGAAGAACTCGGGGAAAGATTCGTGATCACCCGATCAGGCCGGCCGGTAG
>JAKZYH010000750.1:0-11409 GCA_047514575.1 Acidobacteriota bacterium
GTTCCGTTCGGGGATCGACCATCAGCTCCGCGTTACCGTGATCTGCCGTGACCATCATCACCCCTCCCATCTTCTTCAGCTGCTGATGGATCCGAGCAAGGCAGGCATCCACGACTTCTACCGCCTCGATGGTGGCGGATAGCTTCCCAGTGTGTCCTACCATGTCCGCATTTGCGAAGTTCACTACAATGGCTTCAAAGAAGCCTCGATCCAGCTCGGCCAGGAGTCTGTCCGTGATCGGTACTGCGCTCATGTCGGGCTTCAAATCGTAGGTGGCGACATTCGGAGACGGAATCAAAACCCGCTCTTCTCCTGGAAAAACCTGCTCTTCTCCCCCGTTGAAAAAATAGGTCACGTGTGCATATTTCTCGGTTTCGGCCAATCGCAGGTTGGGTATTTCACGCTGGCTGAAGATCTTGACGAGAGTATGTTCCAGGCGAATCGGTGGAAAGGCGATTGGTGTTACGAAGGTCCGGTCGTACTCGGTCATCGTGAGAAAGTACTTGAGGGGACCCTGCTTCAAACCAAAGTGGGAGAAGTCCACCTCGGTCAGGGCACGGGTGAGCTGCCGTGCTCGATCCGCCCGGAAATTGAAAAAGATGGCTGCGTGGTCCTCTTGCAGTCTGCCAATCGGGCTACCCGTCCCGTCCACGATTGTGAAGGGAATCAGGAACTCATCACTAACGCCGTTGCCGTAGGACTCGGTCATACCCTCCAAAGGGTTGCGGTAGAGCCGGTCAGAACGTCCCTCGACAATGGCTCGATATGCCATCTCGATACGATTCCATCTATTGTCCCGATCCATGGCGTAATAACGCCCTCCGACCGAGGCAACCCGACCGATGCCAATCTCCTGGAGCTCTGCCTGCAGTCGTTCCAGATAGCCGAGGCCCCCCTTGGGCGTCGTGTCTCTTCCATCGGTGATGGCATGGATGTAGACCTGATGCACGCCCCTCTCTCGGGCCAGACGAAGTAGGGCCAGGAGATGCCGGATATGGCTATGAACTCCTCCGTCAGAAACAAGACCGATCAGGTGTAGAGCCTGGTCTCGCGCGGCCTCCAAGGTGGAGAGGATCTTCTTGTTTCGAAACAGGTCTCCGGTTTCGATAGCACGATCGATGCGGCTGAGATCCTGATAAACGACTCGACCGGCCCCAATATTGAGATGACCAACCTCGCTGTTCCCCATCTGCCCCTCCGGCAGACCGACGCGTGACCCGCTCGCAGTAAGAGAAACCCAGGGGTACCGAGCGTACAGCTTCTCGAACGTGGGCAGTCTGGCTTGGGCAATTGCATTGCCCTCTTTGGAGTCGCGTAATCCCCAGCCGTCCAAGACGGCCAGTACAATTACAGGAGGTTTGGTCATTACAGCGGCTTCTCCTGACGGCTAGTTGCTCAACGCTGGCATCAGGAAAGCCGCTCGGGTAGGGAGTAGAGTGCTCTGCTGCCAAGTTCCTCTTCTATCCGCAGCAGCTGATTATACTTGCCCACTCGATCGGAGCGGCTGGCCGAACCGGTCTTGATCTGACCCGCGTTGGTCCCCACAGCCAGATCGGAAATGAGTGGATCCTCCGACTCACCCGACCGATGAGAGATGACATTGCTATATCCGTTTCTTCGGGCCAGATCAATCGTCTCAAGCGTTTCCGTGAGGGTTCCAATCTGGTTGAGTTTGATCAGGATGGAGTTGGCAACTGCCATATCGATTCCCCGTCTGAGACGCTTTGCGTTAGTGACGAAGAGATCGTCGCCCACCAACTGAACGCGATCTCCGAGTTCCTTCGTCAATGTGCTCCAGCCCTCCCAGTCGTCTTCGGCCAAACCATCCTCGATTGAGAAGATCGGATATCGGTCCAGCCAATCGCGGTAGAGCTCGACCATCTCATAGGCAGACCTCTCGGGGCCACCCACCTTCTGGAAGCGATAAAGGCGTTTCTCGGGATGATAGAACTCACTGGCTGCCACATCAAGAGCCAGCCAGATGTCCTCCCCCGGTCGATAGCCAGCGCTCTGTATCGCGACCAGGATGATTTCGATCGCCTCCTGGTTGGACCCCAAACTGGGGGCGAAGCCGCCTTCATCTCCAACCGTCGTCTGCAGGCCCCGCTCCTCCAGAACCTTCTTCAAGTGATGAAAGGTCTCCACTCCCATCCTGAAAGCTTCTCGGAACGTGCCTCCTGCCACCGGGACAATCATGAATTCCTGAAAATCGAGGTTGTTGCTCGCGTGGGCTCCCCCATTGAGAATGTTCATCATGGGAACGGGTAGATGGCAGGCTTCGAGCCCGCCCAGATATCGAAATAGAGATAGGCTTTGAGAGGCAGCGGCGGCCCGGGCGCAGGCCAGTGAGACGGCCAGGATGGCGTTGGCTCCTAGCTTTCCCTTCGAAGTGGTCCCATCCAAATCGATCATGAGTCGGTCGATGGCAGCCTGCTCCAAGACAGACATCCCCACGAGCGGGGGGGCGATGACCGTCTGGATGTTGCCAACCGCCTTTTGGACACCCTTCCCCAGGAAGCGGTCTGCATCAGCGTCACGCAGCTCCAGCGCCTCATACTGTCCGGTAGAGGCTCCAGAGGGCACGATCGCACTGCCCCGAAAGCCTTGCTCCAGAAGGACCTCAGCTTCGACCGTAGGGTTTCCGCGCGAGTCAAAGACCTCTCTGGCCCGTATTTCCAGGATTAGGGACACGTTGGCTCTGTGCTAGCCGCCCTGCTTCCCCCGGCGAATGCGTTCTTCAATCCGCTCAACGCTGGCCTGAAGCTCGCCGCCAGGATGAAGTTGGTGGGCTTTCTTGTAGTTTTTCAGGGCTTTATCGAAGAGCTTCATCTTTTCGTAGATGTAACCGAGACGGTCGTAGGCTTCCCACTGGTCCGGCAAAAGTGTCTGGCTTCGCAGGAAGGCCTCCTCTGAAGCCTTCAACTCTTCCAAGAAGAGATGCGCCAAGCCGAGATTAAACCAGGCCTGCCCATCTTCTGATTGGTCTCGGACATAGCCTCTGAGAAGATCAGCGGCCTTTCTGTACTGCCCCTCTTCCAGGGATTGAGCTGCCCGCTCAAACTCGATCCGGGCGAGGTACCTTTGGGCGTCCTTGGACTCGGGATCCAGGGCAAGGGCCTGCTTGAGGTGTGACTCTGCAGCTGAATGGTTCTTCAGCTGGTAGAGTGCCATCCCCAGTTCTAGCACGTCTACGTGCACGCCCCGCTTGATGGAAACAGCCTTCTCCAGATCCGAGACCGCTCTCTCAAAATCGCCGGAATTAAAGTAGGCTGAACCGCGGGCGTGGTACACCCGATAGCGATCTCTAGGCGAACGGGCGAAGCGCTCCGCCTTCAACAACGCTGCGATCGCTCCTCGATAGTTGCCGTTGTTGTAATTGGCGATGCCCAGACCATGATGGGAAACGAACGTATCCTTCTTCAGCTCTAGAGCCTTCTCAAACGCAGCAATTGCCGCTCCATAGTTCTTCGTTTCCAGGTAACACTTTCCCAGAATCCGATACCCGTTCTCGTAGTCTGGATTCGCCTCAACCAGCTGTTCGAATTCTACGACCGCCTTCTCGTACTGCTGTTGCTTGTAGTAGGAAATCCCCTTCTGGAAATCCCCTTCGGCCAGCATCTGGCCCGACAGAAGCAGCACTAGGCACACTGGAACGAAGGCAACGAAACCGAACCTTTTCATGGCTCACGGCTCACGAGAAAAACTTCTCGGCGGACTGCTATTCAAAGACTCCGAAGGCCTTCCACCTTTCGACTTCGGCCTCGGTGGGAATCGAGATGTTCGCGACCTGAAGTTTTTTCAAAACATCCAGGACATCAATCATGGCGTAGTAGGGCACATGTGCCAGGGTTTGGATGATCACGGGCTTGTTAGGGTTCTGCCCCATCTTCATCTCGACGTAACCCTCCAAAGACTTGAGGGTCATCGGGGACTTATCAACCAGGATCTGCTCTTCACCCACGACTTTGATGTGGATTGCCTCCTCAGGCTGAATGTCGAGCTGCGTCGGATCATCTTTGGGAAACGCAAACTGTAGTCCCCGAGTGGAAGTAAACACTGCTGTCAGCATGAAGAAGATGATGAGCAGGAAGGCGATGTCTGCCATCGACGAAGTCGGAATCTCAGATGTTGCCCTCTGTCTTCGTTTCACTCCCTCAGATCTCCCTCACCACTTTCCGATCAGTGAGAAGTCCGATGCGTCTGGCTCCGCTGTTGCGCAGCTGCTCCAAGACACTGTCAACCATCTCATACCTGACCGCTCGGTCCGCTTTGATCAGAAATTCCTTGTCTGGGACTATCTTGATCATTCCCTCGACCAAAGGTCCGATATCAGAGTAGGTTGCCAAAGGAAATCCCGGCTGTTCGCCATCACTAAAACTGAGTTCCCCATTGGGTGAGATCGCAATGATCGCGGCATCTTTGCTGAGCTCAGTGCGGATTTGGGATTCCGGCAGCTGGACTGATGTCTTCTCGGGAGAGAAGGAGGTCGTGAGCATGAAGAAGATGATCAGCAAGAAGGCGATATCTGCCATGGGCGCAGTCGGGATTCTGGGAGCGAGGGGGGCAAACTTCAGACGCTTCATACAGCTGTTCTCTGCTCCTGCTCCACCTCGGGCTGCCCCTCTTCTCTCTCCTTTTCCTCAATTTCATTGAAGGTTTCCAGCAACATTGAGGAACTCGTCTCCATGTCCAATCCCAGAACGGAGACCCTGTTTGTAAAATAGTTGTAAAGGGCCTGGACTGGAAACGCGATTGCGAGTCCTGTAGCAGTCGTGATCAATGCCTCAGAAATACCTCCAGCGACGGCCTGAGGATTCCCGAGCCCGACCTCAGCCAACGCATCGAAGGAGGCGATCATTCCCGAAACCGTACCCAGGAATCCCAACAGCGGAGCAACGTTAGCGACGGTGGCCAGTATCCACAAACCCTTCTCGAGCTTGGACACCTCATGCAGTGCCACGCTCTCCATCGCCTTTTCAATCTCGTCGTGAGACTTTCCATAGCGAAGCAGCCCAGATTTCAAAGTACTTGCTACTGGATGAGTATAGGACTCACACACCTCAAGTGACTGACGAAAATCACCTTTGAGAAGTGCTTCCCGGACCGAGGAAAAGATGTCTGCTGTAGTTCCCTTGATCCGGTAGTATGTGATCATTCTTTCGATGATGTAAATCAAGGCGAGAATCGAAAGTAAGAGCAGGGGCACCATCATCAAGCCCCCTCTTTGGAAGTAGGTCCAGAGGGTTCCCCCGATTGCTAAAACCACTACAGTCTCCTCCCATTCTTCAAGGCCATCGTCTTACCTAAATAAAGGCCATAGCGGCCTCGATCTTCTTGTTAGAGTGCGGAAATCACACAAAGTATCATCCACCCAGGGCAAATCATCATAGCGTCGGCACCGAGGGCAAGTCAAACCAGGGTTCACGCCCCAATCGCTCCCTCCAAGCGCTCGAATTTATGCACCCATCCGAACTTCTCAGCGCCGGTCAAACGGGGTCAAGACCTCTTGATTTGCAACCGCTTCAACTTTTCGTTAAGGGTAGTGGGGTTGATACGCAACAGACTTGCTGCCTTCTTCTGATTCCAGTCTGTTTTTTTCAGCGCAACCGTGATCAGGTTGCGCTCGAACTCGGTCACCAGCTCTTTAAGGGAGCCATTGTTTTCGCTCAGACTGATGCGCCCAAGGTTGACCGCAGTGGAGTCGAGGATTTCCTTTGGTAGCAGGGACCGCGTAATCGGTCCCTCCTCTGGACAAAGCACGACTCCATGCTCAATCGCGTTCTCCAACTCACGGACGTTGCCAGGCCAGTCATAGTCCACCAATGCCTTCAATGTGTCCTGGTCCCAGGAGAGAGTGGAACGTTGGTTCTCTTCGCAAAACCCCGTAACGAAATGATCTACCAGAAGCGGTATGTCGTCCTTCCGATCTCGCAGAGGGGCAAGATTGATCCTTATGACATTCAACCGATAGTAAAGATCCTCTCGGAATTCTCCCGCGTCCACCGCCTGCTTTAGATCGACGTTGCTGGCAGCCACGATCCTGACATCGACCTTGATATTCTCGAGGCCTCCGACCCGGCGAAACTCGCGTTCCTGAATCACCCGCAGCAGCTTGGATTGGATCTGTAGCGGGACGGTTGCGATCTCATCCAGAAAGATAGTGCCTGTGTCAGCGATCTCAAACAGGCCCTTCTTGGCCGAAGTGGCGCCGGTGAAGGCTCCCTTGACGTGGCCAAAGAGTTCGCTCTCCAGGAGTTCCGAGGGTATTGTTCCGCTGTTGACGGTAACGAAAGGGGCATCCGCTCGAGGGCTCAGATTGTGGATCGCCTTAGCGACCAACTCCTTTCCAGTCCCACTTTCTCCGCCTATGAGAACGGTGCTTCGGCCGGGCCCAACCTGGGAAATCAGATTGTACACCTGCTGCATCGGTTCACTCTTGCCGATGAGATTCTGGAAGGTTGAACGTCCCTGGAGTGTGGTCCGGAGCTGCCGGTTCTCGATCTCGAGATTACGCTTACCAAGCCCGTTCTTTATGACCAGTAGCAACTCTTCATTTCTGAACGGTTTGGTTACGAAGTCGAAAGCACCCAATCTAGTTGCCTTGACGGCATTCTCTATGGAAGCGTAGGCGGTAATCATGACCACCACGAGATCCGGGTCCAGATCCAACATCCTCTCCAAGGTGCCCAGTCCATCTAAGCCAGGGAGCATTAGATCGAGTAGAACCACGCCCACAGGCTCCTGTTGAATCCGTTCTAACCCGTCTTCTCCGGTCGAACTGGTAATGACGCGGTATCCGGCCTCTTCGAGGAGACGCGAGATCACGTCCCGCATTATCTGCTCGTCGTCGACCAAAAGAATGCAGGGCTTTGAGGACATCGACTTCAATGAACTCTTTTGATGGGAAAGTGCAACGTAAAGGTCGTACCCTCACCCACGTGGCTCTTGACGTTGATGCGTCCTGAATGTTCTTGGATGATGCCGTAGGATACTGAGAGACCTAGTCCCGTGCCCTTACCCACTTCCTTGGTGGTAAAGAACGGGTCATAGATCTGTTTGATGTTCTCTCTTGGAATGCCTCCGCCATTGTCCTTCACCTCGACAACCAACTGAGAATTCTCTCGGAAGGTCTTGACATCGATCTGACCGCCTTCGGGCATCGCATCCCTTGCATTCAACAACAGGTTGACGAACACCTGTTGAAGTCTGCCTCCATTTCCACGAGTGGACGGCAATGCTGGATCGAGATCCAACTGAACTTCCACTCGGTTCTGATGCATTTGATGCTGCAGCAACTCCAACGTCTCCAACATCACCGAATTCAGACTGACATCCGTCGGGTCGCCATCGCTGACCCGAGCAAAATTGACGAGGTTGTTGACAATGGTTGAGGCGCGGAATGTCTGCCTCTCGATCTGCTTCAGGTCACCGTGTCGCGGGTCTTCTGACGAGGTCTTTCCCAGCAGCAACTGCGTATAGCCCGAAATTCCAGCTAACGGGGTGTTTACTTCATGGGCAACTCCGGCAGCGAGCAATCCAATCGAGGTCAGTTTCTCAGCCTGTAGAAGCTGGTTCTCGAGCCGGACCTTCTCGGTGACATCGTTGAAGACAAGAAGCGTCCCGGTGACGACATCATCATGCACCACGAAGGGAGAAAGAGTGATATCGACCAGTCGAGTCTTGCCCTCCCTCGACTCGAGATAAGTCTTTTGCAGCCGTCCCGTCTCCTTCGCCAGCCAGAGGGTCCCCTCCAAAACTTCGCGAATGGTTCGGAGTAGATCGGCGGGGAAAATGTCATCCAGATTCTTTCCGACCGCATCGGCCGAAGCGAGCTCATACAGCGATTCCATCGAACTGTTCCAAACCGTTACTTTCCCCTCAGAATCGACCACAACTACACCGGCCACGATGCTTTCGATTACGTTTTCGCTGTAAAGTTTCAGTCGCTGAAGTTCGCTCGCCTTTGCTTCCAGGGATCGGTAGAGGCCGGCATTGTCAAGGGCGATAGCTGCATATCCAGATAGAGTCGCGACAAGATCCAGATCCTCACTGCTCAAAAGGCCGCTCTTGCCACGTCGTCCCAATCCCAGAAATCCGATGACACGGCCGCGAAGCAGCAGTGGTTGCACATAGTGGAGTCCCCACTCGGCCAGCTTCAGCCGCAGTGCGCTTATCTTCTCGTTGGGTGGCGAAAGGAAAATCGGATTCAACTGCCGATCAAAGTCGGCAAAAACGCTCTGGGGCACCTCCAGATATTTGGGTAGGCCACCGCCGTCCGTGGAGTCATGCGAATGGTAAAGCCGATAAAGATCAGCCTCGGCCCCCGACCTGAGAAACAACGCGACCGGCGAGATATTCAGGGTTTGGAAGATCCGATCGGTAATTCTCTCGGCCAGACGCGCCAGACTGATCTCTGAGCTCAGAGTTTTCCCGAACTCGGCGAAAGATCCGCGATAGTCGTATTCCTCTTTGTAGAAATGGCGATCCAATCTTTCCTGGATCCGATTCTTAATGGGAGCGAAGAGAAAGGCGACGACCAGAGCCGAAACCGAAAAGAGCTCGAACCCGGTATCTGAAGAAAGGCCCTGCAGGGCACGTCCGATCAGCAGCACTATCCCCACATAGAGAACCAGCAGGATCCAGCTTGCGAGAACGTAGGCCGCACTCTCCCTGAAGATCAGCTCTACATCCATCAAGCGATACCGGACGATGGCGTATCCGAAACAGAGCGGTATCAGCGCCAGGCCCAGGATCGAGGCCTCCATCAACTTGAGAATCGGCAAACCTAGAAAATAGGGGACGAGATAGAAGCAGGTAAAGGGGATCAAAGCGGCTACTGTGCCGTGCAAGACCCACTTCATCTGTTGTCGCCGCAACAGGGAAGTCGCACTCTGCCGGTTATAGGCCAAAGCCCAGATACCCAGCCCGAAAAATGCTCCGAAATGGGCCAGATGAAGAGCATCGAGAAACTGAGCTATCCCAGGGTTGCGCGGTAAACCTAGTGGCTGAAGCAAACCTGAAAACCAGGCGCTGTGCAGCATGAGCAGCAGCAGACAGGGCGTGTATAGAATACCCTTGAGTCGAGCTGCGCCCCGGACGAAGGGAACAGGCTCCGGGAAAAAGCAGCAGAAGTGGAGGAACAAGGGCGGCAGCAAGAGCAGGGCGACTGCGGACACCCAGTAGATCAAAAAGTCAAAGCTGTCAGCCCGCCCCGAATACCGATACAAGTAGAGCACGAAGGAGACCAGGCAGATCAAGTAGAAGTGAAGCGCCCCTTCAGCCTTCCATGCCCGAAGGAAGATCAGAAGTCCGATGAGCAGGTGAACCAGGGCAACGAGCGAGAGGAAAATGTCGGTGCTCCCCAGGAGCCATCTCTCATCGAGAGGGAAAACGTACTGAACCTCCGCATCAGTCGACGCCTTTCGCACCAGATAAGCCACCGGTGTTCCCTGGGGCAGCGTCTCCAGCAGCATCTCGAGGGCTTCGGTGTGGTCGTCAAGATCCCGAATCTCTACGCCCGCGATCTCCAGCAGTTGATCCCCTGCGGCCAAACCTGCTACCGGGCCCGCAGCGGACCGATCCTCGACTCTGCGTGCTACCAGGCCCGAGTCGGTCTCGCCCCACGCCATGCCGTCCCAGGGCTGTCCCCAGTCAGCCCGGTCAAGAAGATTGACGATCCCGAGATACAAAGCAGCCACAGCTGAGATCAGTACCAGGAATGTCTTTAGGCGGGAACCCAGAATCACTTCAAAGCCATCCTTGCTGCCACCGGACAAAACGTCACGGAGGGCGCACCAAGACCTACCAAAATCACCCTTTTCCTAGTATAGCAATTTGAATGCCACTCTCGGGATTACGCCCGGGAATTCCGCTTAAGCCCTTGCTTTAAATAGAGATTTGTCCCCTTCTCTAAGCCCACACGAAGCACCCAAGACGCTCCCTATTCAATTCCTTGGAGCACATCCAAACAGTTGGATAACCCCGAACCAGGGATGAGGGGGCGTTAGGGGAACAGAGGGAGAATCTAGAACCTGAAGGTCAGACCTCCACGGACAGTCCGTGGATTCTGGGCAAGCTGGACATCTCCCAAAGGAGTCTGAACCACACCCAGGTGCTTGTTCGCTATGTTGCGAATATCTACCAGAGCTTCCAACTGATATCCGGTCGCCAAGAAGTCGAGCCCGAGGGAGTTGAGGATGGCGACTGGAACGGGGACAACCTGGCGAAGGAATAGGTTGACCCCTTGATTGGAGGTCTCATAGGTGTCGGACAAGGCGTCCAGAGTCGGAATCGGGTTGCCATTGGGCACAATCTTCACAAGCGCCGTGATCGCCGTTTTGGAGAACGGGACAAACAGATCAAGCTGACTCGAAACGGCATCGAACCCTTGCTCCTGGACGAAGCCATCCAACATTGAGGGATCAAAGACAACTGCCATTTCCCCAGGCATGAGGCCCAGGGCTCTTCCGCGGATATAAGAGAAGCTGGTCCGCAAGTTTTCCGCCAGCCGGCGCCGAATCGTGAAGCGCTGTCCCCTGGTTCTTACCTGGTCGTCGTCCAACTGGATCATCTCGGCTCCCGGCCGGTAGCTCAGAAAGGCTACAAAAGGTACGGTACCGCCAAAAAACTGATCTCGAAAAGTTGCAAACTCGACCTCGGTAGCCGCGTCCAGGTGATATCCAAAACTCCCCTGATAATGCCGCGAGGTGCCGAATCTGATTTCGTCGTTGACCCGAGAAAGACCCACAGAATCCGAGAGGCTGATCTCGCGCCCATCTGGAAGCATGACCGAGTTGCCATAGGTTGGCCGCTTCGAAGCGAGGGCAATCCGTAGCACAGAACGTTCGCTGGGCCTGATGGAGAGTTCTGCGTTAGGACTTATGAAGGAGTGGTTGCGAACAGTTCGAACCTGATTCAGCTCGAGGCCCCAAGCAACGGAAACGGTTCGACCCCAGTTGAACCTCTCTTGGAAACCCGAACTCAGGATGTGGGTAGTCCCAGGCGCCGTCGTGAAGCCCACGTCACTACCTAGTGCTAGGGGATTTCCCAAAAGACCCAGGCTGGGCTGTTGAAAGCTAATCCGACCATGGCCCAAGAAAAGTCGGAGCGAATGATTTTCACTCAGGGTGTAGTTGAGAAAGCTCTTGAGACGCCAGAGGGAATCTTCGCCCGAATTAAGTTGCCCGGCAAAGACATAGTCCTTGTTCCCACTCAGGGACTCCGCGAGTGCAAAGTTGGCGGTGGTCCCACCTCCCGAATCGCCCGGGAAGAGCAGGTAGTCACCGCCTAGCCCAGCATTGGTGTGAACCTGAAAAACGGCTTCCTCGAACCAGCGCGGTCCCCATTTCTCCCGAGACGGCCCACTCGTGCCCGGAACGTAACGGAAAATCAGACGGCTGTCGGCAGCCC
>JAKZYH010000751.1:0-8490 GCA_047514575.1 Acidobacteriota bacterium
CACCTAGCGCCAAGCAGCAACGCGCCTTTGATCTTCTGGAGACCATTGGAGTGTAGGCAGAGCGCTGCACTCCCTATCGCACCTATCCCTTTGAAATCATGGCACTTTTCTGCCCCCAACACAAAGGAACTTCAGACTAAATTCCAAATGATCGCCTATCCTCCCCAGCCATTCGGCAAGACTCTTCGGCTCAGTAGACGATCGTGAAGCGATCGATCCCCCAGAAAGCGACCAGGCAAAACCCCAGGACAGCCGCCAGGGCGAGGACAGGGATCACGCCTCCTCGGGAGAGAACGCGCGACCGAAACAGAAGAAATGTCTGCCACAGGAGGTAGCACTCCAGAGCAAAGGGCAAAAACCCAAGGAACCCGAGCAACGGCATCTCGAACACCTTCCAGGAGTTGAAGTAGGGAACCGTGTACTCCCACTTGGCACCTGACCAGTAATTCCAGAACTCCCAGAGAAAGCCGCAGAGGAGCCCGGCCAGCATCAGCCGTATGGTCAGACCATAGCGCCCCTTCTCGGCCCTCCCCAGCAGGGAGGATTCAGGTTGGAACCGGTAGACCACCGGATCCAGCACGAAGATCAAGCCGATCCACACCAGCGGGAAGAGGAACTCGGGTCGCAGCAGAACCGCCAGCATCGTGAGGCAACCGAGCAGCAGAAGACGAATCAGAAGCGCTCGACTCACCCGAACCGGCCGTCTTGAGGAAACCTGGACAAGCCCCAGATTGCGCAAGAGACGCTCGGTTTCGAACAGTGCCGGCAGTACGGTTCCATAGGCAACCACGTAGCCCGGCCAGCGGACATAGATCGCCTCAGACACTCCCAAGTACTGCCAATTCTCGAGACGGAAGTTGTAGACTTCGAAAAAGAGCCAGGTGGGAACCGAGAAACAAACGAGCCAACCGAACTCGCGGGGTTGCCCCATCAATAAGGAGTTTCCGCGGCGGTGGTTGATCCCCGCGATGAAGACAATATAGGTCCACCAAGCGATGGAGTAGAAGTGGGTGTAGATCGGCTCGATTCGACGAAGCATCGCCAGGAAGGCGAGCAGATGGACCAGCGCGGCCGCGACCATCACCCATCGAGCTCTCGTCATGGATACACCTGTAAACCTGGTCGACCTGCGTCTGCTCAGGGGGTCCTACCGCTGAGACAAGAACCTGGCAATCTCGGGGAGGCTGGAGAGGACCACACGGCCTACGATTTGCAAGTTCTGGGCAGAGAGTTTGTCCAGGGTGTCTGCGGGGCTATGCCAGGGGCCACCTGGCCTCATATAGTTCATATCGATCAGATCCACCGCGGGAACCCCCTCCTGGAGAAAGGGCATGTGGTCGTCCCCCGAGACTGTGAACCGGCCAGCGCGTTGAAAGACGTCACCATGGCCCATCTCCGCGGCCCGGTCCCAGATGAGATCGTTCAACCAACTGGTGGAGTGGGTCTCGCGCCGAAGGCGGAGATCGGCCCCTCCTACCATGTCCAGCAGGATCATTGCCGAGATGGTATGCAACTGACCGTTGCGTTTGTGCAAATTCACAAACTCTCTGCTGCCGTAGAGGCTGTCGGTAGCGGTCCAATGCTGGATCGCCTCCTCTCCATCGAAAAAAGCGAACCAAATACTGTATTCCGTAGGGTTGTTCAGCGCCAGGACCCGGGCCATCTCCAGCAGGAGTCCAGTGCTGGAGCCGCCGTCGTTCGCTCCCACGAAACGAAATCCCTCAAATAGTTTGCTGTCGTAGTGGCTGGCCAGGAGAATCACGTTGGCCCGCTTCCCCGGCAGCACGGCCCAGATGTTCCTCATTTCCAGCCGGCCTTTAGGAGTCACTGGCCTGAAGGCGTGGCTGCGGACCTCCAGGCCAAGGGAATCGAGGGTCTCTTCAATGTAGGCGCCCACCTTCTTCTGGGCTTCGCTTCCGGGAGGATGAGGGCCGAAACTCAGGACCTGCTCCACGTGGTGCAGCGCTCTTGCGCCGCCGACCTGATCGACTTCGGCGGCGCCGCTGGAGCAGGCGAAACAGAGAGCGAAGAGCGGCACAAATTCGAATCTCATTGGACCTTTGCTGACAGAAACTACCGAAAGTGCGCTATTAGATTTTGGTTCGGCCTGAGTCGTCCCTGCCAAATTGCAAAGCAGATAGCCCTATGCTAAATTCCTGAACTTTAAACTATACCCCAGAAAGGAGACCTCCATGAAGGTGTTCGATAGCGAGAAAGTTAGAAACGTGGCGCTTGTAGGGCACGGAGACTCGGGTAAGACCTCTCTTACAAGCGCGGCTCTGTTCTTGACCGGTGCCACCAATAGATTGGGTCAGGTCGACGACGGAAACAGTGTGACCGATTACGACGACGATGAGATCGCCCGAAAGATCACTATCAACACCGGCGTGGCCCACTGCGAGTGGAAGCAGCACAAGATCAACCTGGTGGACACTCCCGGATACCCTGCTTTCATCTTGGACGCCAAGTCCTCTCTAGTAGCGGCCGACACGGCTCTAGTTGTCATAGATGCCGTCTCAGGGGTGGAGGTCCAGACCGAGAAGGTGTGGTCCTTCGCCGAAGATCACGCTCTGCCTCGTGCCCTCGTGATCAACAAGCTGGATCGAGACCGTTCCAGCTTTGAGCGAGGTCTGACCTCGGCTCAAGAGGCCTTCGGCAGGAAAGTCGTCCCCGTTCAGATGCCAATCGGCGAGGAGAAGGATTTCAAGGGGATCGTCGACCTGATCGAGCAGAAGGCCTACCTCTACAAGACCGATAGCAGCGGAGAATTCGATGAGGCTGCCATACCTGACGATCTCCAGGAATCGGCGTCGAGCCTGAGGGACGAATTGGTCGAAATGGTCGCCGAGAGCGACGATTCGCTCATGGAAAAATTCTTCGAGGAGGGCTCCTTGAGCCAGGAGGACTTGCTGGGAGGCCTTCGCGGCTGTCTAATTTCGAAGGAAATCTTTCCCGTGTACTGCGCTGCGGCGACCCAGAATATCGGTACCGCACAGCTGTTGGATGCGATGGTTGAGCTGTTTCCCGACCCCCTGAAGCGAGTCCTCCCGACCGCGCTCGACGCCGAGGGGAAAGAGGAGACAGAGATCAAGGTATCGGCAGGTGGTCCCACAGCGGGCTACGTCTTCAAAACCCTGGCCGATCCTTTTGCAGGTCGGATCAGTCTGGTGAGAGTTTTTTCCGGTAAGTTCAAGTCCGATTCGGGACTGCACAACTACAGCCGGGACAGCGAGGAGCGCCTGGGTACTCTTCAGGTTCTACAGGGAAAAGCTCACGAACCGGTAGCTGAGGCACCAATGGGAGACATCTGCGCGGCCCTGAAGCTCAAGGAGACCATGACTGGAGATACCCTGGGTGATTCTTCTTTCAAGGCGATGTTTCAGAAGGTCGATTTCCCAGAGCCCTCAATCAGCTTTGCCATCGAGCCGAAGTCGCGGGGGGACGAAGACAAGATCGGGAATGCGGTGAATCGGATCATCGAAGAAGATCCCTCCATCAACTTCCGCCGCGATCCCCAGACCAAGGAAATGCTCCTGGCAGGCTCGGGTCAGCTCCACGTGGAAGTCACCGTGAACAAGTTGCAGAGGAAATACGGCGTAGAGGTTCTATTGAAGCCGCCCAAGGTTCCCTACCGAGAGACCATTACCGGGAGCGCAGAAGTTCAGGGCAGACATAAGAAGCAAACCGGGGGTCACGGCCAGTTTGGCGACTGCAAGATCCGTGTCGAGGCGCTCGAACGAGGAGCTGGATTCGAGTTTGCCAATGAGATCTTCGGAGGCTCCATTCCCCGGCAGTTCATTCCGGCAGTCGAAAAAGGAATCCAGGAATCGGCGGAGCGGGGTTACCTGGCTGGCTATCCAGTGGTCGACTTTAAGGCGACCCTCTACGACGGTAGCTACCACGACGTGGATTCATCGGAAATGGCCTTCAAACTCGCCGGCTCCCTGGCCTTCCGCAATGCGATGGAGAAGGCGAGGCCGGTCCTGTTGGAACCGATCATGCTAGTCGAGGTCTACGCCCCAGAGGAGCACTCGGGCGACATCATGGGCGATCTGAACGGTCGCAGAGGACGCATTCAAGGAATGGATGTGAAAGGGAGCAGCCAGGTCATTCGGGCACAAGTGCCTTTGGCCGAAATGTTGAACTACGCGCCGACTCTCACCTCCATGACCGGGGGACGGGGCAGCTATCATATGGAGAGCTCCCATTACGAGATCGTGCCTGGAAACTTCAGCGAGAAGATCATCGCTGAGGCCCGCCGGGAAAAGGAGGAGAAGAGCGCCTGACCGGGGTTGAGGCGGCTTTCGCCGAGTCGATCTGCTCCCGGGATCCTCTGACGAGACCGTGAAGTCTACTCTCTACTCCGTAATCTTCTCGCAGGCATCTGGCTGATGTTTCCGAAGCTGATCGAACTGGGCTCCTTCACCCTTCACTCCTACGGCCTATTGCTGGCAACAGCCTGCCTGCTGTCTATCGCGCTGGCCGCCCGGCTGACCGAACGGGACGGGATTCCAAGAGAACGGGCCTGGGATCTCGGCTTTATAATCATCCTGTCGGCGATCATCGGGGCCAAGCTGCTGATGGTGTTGGCCGACCTCAATTACTATCTTTCGCAACCATCGCGCTTTTTGAGTTGGGGATTCTGGCAGGCCGGTGGAGTCTTCTACGGTGGACTGATGGGTGCCGTCCTGGGCAGCTATCTCTACCTGCTGAGGCACCGCCAGCTCCCATTCTGGACTGCCGCAGACGCGGCCGCCCCCGCCATAGCTCTGGGACAATCGATAGGCCGCGTCGGATGCTTCGCCGCCGGATGCGACTATGGAACGCCTGTGGATCTCCCCTGGGCCGTGACCTTTACCAGTGAATATGCCAACCGCTACGTAGGCGTGCCTATCAACGTCGCCCTGCATCCAGTCCAGCTTTATGAATCAACGTCCACGCTGCTCCTCTGCGGTCTCCTACTTTGGCGACACGGCCGAAAGAGATTTTCTGGCCAGATTTTTTGTCTCTACCTGATGACCTACCCGATCCTGCGATTCGGCCTGGAGTTCTTTCGCGGCGACGCCGATCGTGGGTTCGTTCTGGATGGCCTACTGTCCACCTCGCAGTTCATTGGATTATTCCTCTTCCCGATCGGTGTCCTGCTTTACTTTTATCTTGGAAGAAAATCTCAGGATACAGCTACAAGAAAATCCAAAGATACAAGATACAAGAGACAAACAAATCCCAAGCCGTAAATTCCAAACGGTCTGGAGTGATCCTCGACTGCACTGCAACTATGGGAACCAGCCAGCCGGATCAACTCTCACCGGACGGAGGCCGTTTCGGGATTTGGTGCTTGTGATTTGGAATTTGTTTGTATCTTGTATCTTGCATCTTGGGATTTGTTTTTCAGGTTATGCGATTCACAGTACATCCTGAAGAGTCCGGTCAGCGCCTGGACATATTTCTGGCAGCCAAGCTAGAAAACGTTACCCGGAGCGCGGTGCAGCGCTGGATCGCACGGGATCGGGTCCTGGTCGCAGGAGAGCATCGAAAAGCCAGATACCTGGTTCAGCCGGGCGAAGACGTCCTGGTGGAGCCACTGCCCCCCGAGCCCTCGGAGGTAGTTCCGGAAGCGATCCCGCTGCAGATTCTCTATCAGGACTCCCACCTGTTGGTGATCGATAAACCTTCCGGCATGGTCGTCCATCCAGGGGCCGGAAACCCTCGGGGCACACTGGCCAACGCACTGGTCCATTACTTCCAGCAGATCAGCAGACGGGAGACGATTCGACCCGGCATCGTTCACAGGCTCGACAAGCAGACTTCAGGTCTCTTGATCGTAGCCAAGCAGGAGTGGGTTCACGACTTTCTCTCACGGCAGTTCTCCTCCAGGAAAATCGAGAAGCAATATCTGGCCCTGGTGTATAAAAGGATGGACCGCCAAAAAGGTGAAATAGGAGTACCTCTGGGACGACACCCAACCGCTCGCACCAAGATCTCCACTCGGAGTCAGAGGCCCAAGGAAGCTCTCACCGAGTATCGAGTCCTTCGCTCCTACGAAAAATTTTCCTACCTCCAGGTGACACCACACACGGGACGGACCCACCAGATTCGAGTCCACCTGGCACATCTGGGTCACGCGGTGGTCGGAGACGAAACCTATGGTCCGAGACAGCAGCAGCTGAAAAGCCCGGTTCTGGCCTCGGCGATCAGAGATCTTGGACGATATTTTCTTCATGCCAGCCACCTCACCTTCACTCACCCCGAGAGCAAACAACGGGTCAGCTTTGAGTCTCCACTCCCGCCCCAGCTTGCGGAGCTTTTGAACACTTTGGAATAATAGTCACAGCTCATGAAATCGAACACGTTGCTGCGAAAGGCCTTTTTCGTCTTTTTCTTCGCTCTTGTATCCGTCCTGTCCGGCCTGAGGGGCCAATCAGATGAGAGGCAGGATGGGCAGCAACAGGGACCCTTCCGCGTCGAGGTGGATGCGGTCAACATTCTGGTCACCGTCAACGACAAGGACACGGGTGCCTTCGTGACGAATCTGGGACCCCGCGACTTCGGCATCTACGAGAACGGAGTGCGGCAGCGAATCTCGAACTTCAGCCAGCAAACCAACCTGCCCCTGACCATCGCCCTCTGTATCGACTCAAGTTCCAGCGTCAAACTCAAGCTTGAGTTCGAAAAAGAGGCCGCCACCGACTTTCTCTTCGCCGTGCTGAGACCGACCGACAGGGCGCTTCTGGTTGAGTTCGACACGGGGGTTACCTTGCTTCACGACTTCACCTCCAATCCCAACGACCTGCTGCGGGAAATCGATTCACTGCGGGCGGGAGGGGGCACCTCCCTGTACGACGCGGTCTACCTTGTGACCGAACAGAAAATGCTCGAGGAGGAAGGCCGGAAGACACTCGTCATTCTGTCTGACGGATCCGATCTGACCAGCAAGCGAAGCTTCGAGGAGGCCCTGCAGATGGCCTACAAGTCCGAGGCGACCGTCTACGCCATCAGCACCACTCGCTTCGGAGCCGAGATCGACCACGAAGGGGACAAATTACTGAAGCAGCTGACGGAGAGTACCGGCGGCACCGTCTTCTTCCCTCACTCCTCGAACCAGCTCACCCCTGCCTTCGAAACCATCAACAAGGAGTTGAGAAGCCAGTACAACGTTGCCTACGTCCCCAAGAACAAGAAGAAAGATGGCAAGTTCAGAAAGCTAGAGGTAAAGGTCCGGCGGGATGACATCCGGGTGCGTCACCGCAAGGGTTACTTCGCGCCTCTGGACTAATCTCTTCCCCCTGACCTATCTGGCCTTTGCCTTCAAGAATTATTTCCTGAAATCCTGCAACGCTTGAATACTACTCGGGAGGCAGCCTACGGCCCCACTGGCCTCGAAGAAGTCGCTCCCGGGACTGCTGGACCACCCGAGACCAGTGGGAGACGATATCCTGGTAGACACTCGCCCGCTTCACATTTCGGCGCTTGACAGCGCCCTGAGCCAGGACGGCTGCTTTGGTCACGATCTCCTCGGCGGTCCATAGCTTCTGCAGCGGCGTCAGAGACTCGCTTTCGAAAGTCTTGAGCAGGGCCTTTACTCGATAACGGTCCATCCCCCACCTGCTGTGCGAGAGTTGATCGGAGTGTCCTCCGGTCTTGACCGTGAGTGCCTTCGGAACCAGACAGATGGGCCGCTGGCTGAAGAGGCGCAGCCACAGTTCGTAGTCCTCGCAGACCGGAAAGGACTCGTCGAAGCCCCCTCGGTCTTCCAGGACGCGTCGGTGCAGAAGAACCGAGCTGGGGCTGACGATACAACGGGGAAGACAGTGGCGATAAATCCACCCCCCGTACTTGCGGTGGATCTTCTTGGGATTGACCCGACGTCCTCTTCGAATCCAGATTTCATCACTGTGCACGATCTCATACTGGGGCTTCTCCTCCAGTGCCTGCAGCTGTGCCTCCAACTTCATCGGAAGCCAATAGTCGTCACTGTCGAGGAACGAGATCCAGGGGAATCGCGCAGCGCTCACGCCCAGATTCCGAGCGCTACTGACTCCCAAACGGGGCTGGAACAGACATCGGATACGTCCCCCTTCGAGGCCTCGCATCAGCTCTCGAGTGCCATCGGTCGACCCATCGTCAACCACGATCAGCTCCCATTCCGGGAAGGTTTGTTCGATTACAGAACCCACCGCTCTCAAGAGCTGTTCCTTCCTGTTGTAGACGGGGATTACGACGCTGACCATCCTCACTCCGGATCAGTTCCACAGATCATCTGGCGCGACCTTTGTAGATTCCTTGACAGTCGAAAAGACCCCTGTCTATGATGGGTGCCATCCAGCGAGCCCCCGCCCCCGGCAGACTGGTTAATTTTCATGGTGAAGGCGGATCTAGCTCGTATCGTCCACGACACTCACGGCGGCTTCTCTCACGAAGAGGCGACGCAGCTGGTAGATCTCCTTCTCGATAAGAT
Source organism: Acidobacteriota bacterium (assembly GCA_047514575.1). GTDB lineage: Bacteria > Acidobacteriota > UBA6911 > RPQK01 > JAJDTT01 > CAUZIZ01. The sequence goes on from JAKZYH010000751.1 coordinate 8,459, forward strand.
CAAGTCGACCCTGGTCAGTGGCGAAACCGTCA
>JAKZYH010000752.1:0-7886 GCA_047514575.1 Acidobacteriota bacterium
CAACTGGGTCAGGTAGGCGGTGAGACAGCCGGCGAAGGCGACGGCTGATCCGACGCTCAGAGCGATCACGCGGGAGATGATCACCATCGTCATCCCAAGGGCGATGATGCCTTGCATCGAGATGTTGCGGAGGACGTTGAGAAGGTTGGCCATCGAGAAGAACCCCTCCGCCTGAAATGCCAGAATCAGGCAGAGCAGAAGCAGCACCAGTTCCATGATCGAGCTTCGGATCCAGGTGAGGACTCTTCTTCGTGTCATCAGCCTTCCATGCACTGGACAATCAATCGCTCTGGGGTAGTGGCAGTGGGCAGAACCTCGTCGACGATTCGTCCATGCTTCATGATGAGAATACGGTGACAGACCTGAATCAGCTCCTCCAGTTCGCTGGAGACGAAGATGCAGCCGATTCCCTCTCGACAGAGATCCCACATCACCTGAAAGATTTGCTGCTTGGCCTGCACGTCGATGCCGCGAGTAGGCTCGTCGAAGAGCATCACCCGGGGCCGCGTTCCCAGCCAGTTTCCAACCACGACCTTCTGCTGGTTTCCTCCACTGAGTGAGGAGACCGCTTGTTCGGAGTTGGCGATTTTGATGGACAGCCTACCCACCTCCTCGTCTACAACGACCTGTTCCTGAGCTTGGGTGATGAATCCGCGGGTCGCAATCTGGTCCATGCTCGCCAGACAGAGGTTGGCGCGGATGCTGTGGTTCTGGACCAGGCCATCGTTTTTGCGGTCCTCGGGAGTGAAGGCGACTCCCAGCTTTTTCATCGCCGAAGGCGATACCGCTTTCAAATCTCGACCCTGGACGCGGATCTGTCCTCGATCGAAGGACTCCGCGCCGAAGATGGCCCTGAGCAGCTCGGTGCGGCCCGAGCCCAACATGCCAGCAATGCCCAGGATCTCGCCTTCATGGAGCGTCAGGTCAATCTCTTGAAAGTGGCCTTCTCGTGACAGCTCCCGAACTTCCAGGACTGGTTTCCTGCCAGCAAGCAGGTCAGTAGGACGCTCCCGCTGTACCGTTTCCCCGAACATCAAGTGGATGATTTCCTGGGATGTGGCTTCGTGCATCTCGACCGTGCCCACATGTACCCCATCTCTGAGCACGGTAGCCCGATCGGCGATCTCGCGAAGCTCCTGGAGGCGGTGGGAGATATAGATAATGGCCACCCCCGTGGCGGCCAGTTCGCGAACCAGATTGAAGAGGCTCTGGGTCTCGTGGCGGGCGAGTGCCGAAGTAGGCTCGTCCAACATCAGGACGGAAGGGTTGAAGGACATTGCCTTGGCGATCTCTACTGTCTGCTGTTGGGCGAACGACAGCCGTCCAACCGGCAGGCGAACGTCCAGCTGTATCTGCATGCCGGCCAGCGTCTGTTCTGCGCGTGCATAGGCGGCGTTCCAATCGATGAGCGGCCCACACCGTTTGGGCATCCGTCCCAGCAGGATGTTCTCGGCCACGCTCAGTCCAGGGACCAGACTGAGCTCCTGATAAACGGTGGCAATACCCCGATCGAAGGCTTCGGTGGGAGATCGCAGTGGAACCGGAATCCCATCGACCCGGACTTCGCCCCGAGTGGGGACTACCGAGCCGGCCAAGATCTTGATCAGGGTGGACTTACCGGCACCATTCTTACCGATAAGCGCGTGGACTTTCCCCCCCTCAAAGCCGAGCGAAACGTCGTCCAGGGCGACGGTTCCCGGGTACTCTTTGTGGATGTGAACGGCCTCGAGCTTGTACATGGGAGGGACAGGTTACAGGTTGCAGGTTACAAGTTACAGGTTTGGATGCGTGTCCATTGTGCCGACTCCTCCCTTGCCTTTGCCCCTGCCCTTGCCCTGAAATTCCTCTTGTCCAAACAAATCAGCGACGATTGGCGGGCACGGGCGAGGGCCAGGGCACGGGGGAGGGAGATCGTATCTAAATTGGCTCGCGGTCGGCTACTCGGCAAGGGACTCCGGGTGGTCCTGCTGAGCTTCTTCTCTCAGACGCCGAGCGGCTCGGGTGAGACGGGCCAATTTCACTTGTGCCTCCTCGATTGTTGGAGGCTCAGCCGCGTCGGGGGCAAAGCCGCAGTCGGGGTTCAGGGCGACCCGATCCTGACCCAGAAGCTCGATTCCGGCTCTAGCGATGGTTTCGATTTCCTCGACGGTCTGTAACTGCTCACTGCGCACATCCACCACGCCCATCCCGACACCGAGATGGGCAGGCAGCAGCTCGAGATCGTCGACTTCGCCCGTTCGCGGATAGGCGAATTCAAGATTGACCCGGTCCACCCTCAAGTCCTGGAACCGGGATAGGATTGGACGGTAGTTCCCCTGTACATCAGAGCGCCTCTTGTAGACGCTGTGACAGCAGTGCAGATGAACCTCGGCCACTAGCCCTTCGGCGATCTCGTTGATCGACTCGACCGCTTCCTGCAGTTGGCGATCCACATTCCAGTCCCGATGGAGTCTTTCGTCGTGGCTCGACTCGCCGAACATCAGTCGCCGGTCGCAGAAATAGGTCAGGGCAGGGTCATCGATCTGGACGATGTCGATTCCGGCCTCGACCAGGACAGCCGCCTCCCGAGCCAGGATTTCCGTCAGGTGCTCCATGAAGTGTCGGACAGTCGGATAGGCAGAGCGGCTGTAGTCCTGGTGCCAATAGCGGACAGCAATCAAGAAGGGGCTGGGCAGCGAAAACTTGGTGCAGCGATCGGTATTCGCTACCAGGAAGCTGGCATCCTGGACGAAAACCGGGTCCTGCGTCTCTATCCTCTTGACGACGACCTCGGTCAGCTTGGTCTCGCCCTGGTGCTGGTATCTTCGGCACCGCTCAAAGCCGCCGATGCGTGAGAGAAACTCGAGGATATACTGGCTGCGCCGCCACTCTCCATCGCTGACGACGTCCAACCCGACCTCCTCTTGAAGCCGGATCGCCGAGCTCACCATCTCGTCCATTCTTGCCCGAAACCGCTCCTGAGGGAGGGTGTCGCGGCCTGCCAGCAGCTCACGAACCTCTCTCGGTCGGGGAAGTGAGCCGATGGGGTGGGTATATAACGGTGGCAGGTCGGCGGTCTTCATCGGCGAATCCTCAGAAGACCCGGCGAGGGGCCAAAAGCCAACTCAACCGCGGGACTCAGTATGAGAGACCAGGGAAACGGTGGTGTCTTGGGTCGCCACGGCGACCGAACCGTAGAGCGGTCAACGCTGCTTCCAGATCTTGACCAATTTCTCAGCGTCGTTGTCGCTGACGCCCCACATCTCGAAGTCTACCCGGATAGCATCGTAGATCGTCACCTCACCCTTGGGTGCGTCGGGATCCTGGTAGGATTCGACCTTGACCTCCATCCATTCCAGTGGGATCCGATCCGCGGTGGCGATGCGTTCCACCATGTTCACGGCGCAGGCGGCGATTCCGGAGAAGAAAAGCTCGCCGGCACCGACCTCTTCGCCGTGGGCATCATCAGCCACGAAGTGATGGTTTCGAGCGCTGCAGATGGCACGCCCTCGTGCGCCCGTGCTTCGGCATTGCGCCTGATAGGCCAGCTTCAGTTGAGCCATGATTTTCTCCTTTTCCTTGTGATTCCAGATCCACTCTTATTCGGGAAAGAAGCTCAGGTCCCAGTCGCCGAGTCGTCGCATGCGTGAGAAGGGAGGTTGCTGAGGTACCTCTCCGGCGTCCAGCCAGCCCGAAATCTCGTCCTTGTGGCCGAGACGCCGCAGGGCCAGAGAGGAGGCGCTGCTCCAGATGACGGTATCCCAGAAGGCAAGGTGCTCCACCCCTGATTCGTATAGGGCATGCGCCTTCCGCCTGTAGTCCCTCACGGACAGGTTCCGCGGCATCACGTTCAGGGCCAGCGTCGTTGAGGTGTTCCGAGTCAGTGAGGTCCACTGTTTCACGTCTTCGGGGTTCTCCCATGCCATCTGCCAGCTGAAGAGCTTTTCTGCCGACGAATAGGGAACGATGGTGTCTACTAGGCCCTCTTCAATCCAGGTCTTGACGTCGAGGCCGTAGTAGAGGTTCTCTTCCAGGCTTCCGAAGACCCAGGCCGAGATCTCGTAGGGTTCGGACCGGCCTTGTTGGGCTGCCGTCTTCTTCAGGGTGTCTCGGAGCTCTCTCATGAACAGGGTGGCGGCATTGCTCCGATAGCGCAGCCAGCGGGGATCCCTCGGCTCCAGATTGCGCGGATCTTCATCGTACTCGGCTTTGAACCCTTCGAGCAGCGGTGCCTCATAGTCGACATAGGGCGGCTGCCGGTTGTAGAGGATGGCGACTCCGTCGATGGGGTAGCTGGCCATCTCGGCGACAATCGATAGCATGTAGCTCCGGACTCCGGGAAAGGCCAGAGACATCGCGGTTCCCGGCGTGCCGTCGCGCTGCACGCAGCGCCACTCGGGATGCTCCTCCCAGAAGCCACCCTGGTTGAATCCTTGCCAGGGTGGCGGCCAGTAGAACGGGCCCCATCCCAGGCGGTAGTTGGCGTGAAACTCCAATCCCACTTCGTGAGCATAGTCGGCGGCTACCTGGAAGGGATCGATCCCCTTCTCCTTGTATTCCGTCCAGGTTTCGACCAGCAGCCGATCCCCAACGCGGACGTAGTCGGCCAGGTCATAGTGCTCCCGGGTCCAGGTTCGACCGACCTTGGTGAAATAATTGCACACGTCGCCATGGACCCCATCCCAGTAAATTCGCTTGAAGTCGGTGTGCCGGTAGGGTTCCAAGTGTGACTGAACGAACTCGGCCGTTGCCGGCGAGCTTCGTCCCCAGGCCACCCCCCAGGAATCGTTGTAACCGAACAGCCGCTTGGTTTCGGTCTGGTTTCGATCGGCTTGCAGAGCCTGGGTTTCCTCTTGGGAGAGTGGAACCAGTTTGATGTAGGCGATCCACACCTTCTCGCAGATATTTCCGAATTCCTGATCGTCAGGGACGACTAGTTGGCAGGGCTGCCGGAAGGTCAGACTCTGGCCGCTGAGGTCGGCCGTCTTGAAGTAGACCTCCTGGATGCGGGGCCCACGTGTCGTGTCATCCTCTGGCACACCCCAGGGAAGGGAAGTCGGCTTGGGTAGGAAAAGGTTGGAGAAGGTCTTATCACCGCTGAGCTTGGCTCGGACTTGCTGGTCCTGGTAAGGCCTCCAGGCGGTGTTGAACATCCCCACGAAAACGTCGTGCCAGCCCTGGGCCTCCAGCGGGTAGCTGACGTCGGGAGCCTGGGTCTCCTCTCCTGCAAACATGAGTTTGCCCTTGAAGTCTTCGGTTTCGTAATCGATCAATCGCCAGGCGAAACGCTTTTCTACGGTCGTAAGGGCCGACTGGGGTTGAGTCCTGTCCATGCCCGTGAGGTAGACCGGCTTGCCAGACCGATGAAAGATCGGCATTCCACTGTTTCCACCGATCCTTTTCACAGGAACTTCGGCACAGCTGGGACCGACCAGGACAAGCCCGGCCAGCAGTAGCCCGTATCTGAAGAGGCCGAAAACCATAGGACACATGATGTTTCTCCCCGGGTCCCTAGAAGGCGAGCACCCGTGCGGGATTTGTGACGAGGATCGTGCGGATGTTCTCCTTCGAGGTTCCCAACCCCAGCAGCGAGCCAACCAGTCCAGTGGAGACCAGTGTGAACCCAAGCCGGGAAGCGGTCCAACCCTCGATGGTCTTATCTTTCTCGGTGTAGCGGGAGTAGAAATAGGGCACCCGATCGTGGCTGACCAGGATCTGCTTGACGTAGCCTTTGTCGATCAGATGTTGGATCTGACGGGCCTGGGTCTCCAACCGGTAATTCTGGCTGCCGATTCGATCGAACTGGAGGCTGACGCCCAGGTCCGCCAGGCGTTCGTGGTAGTCGTGGGCCTGCTCGTTCTCACGGTCGTCCCGATAACCCTGATGACCAATGATGATTCTTTCTGACCTGGCTCCCTGCTGGAGTAGTAGCTGCGCCTGTTCTAGTCCTCCGCCATCGGTAGTATGAGTGGAAATAGGACAGCCGGTTTCCAGGCTGGCGCGGGCAGAGGCGATGTGGACAGCCCGCTCGCTGGGCCGCAGGTAGGTACTGGTGCCGATCTTGATGATTCCCACCTGGATCTGGGTAAAACGCTCGCCCCAGTTTCCGACTGGGTCCTCCATACCTTCGGTGATCTCGCGAATGAACAGCTTCGCCATTTGATCGATGCCATCCCGAGCGATACTTAGCTGCACGGCCCAAGGGTGCTGAGGCGCCAGGGCCTCGCACCAGAATCCGGTGCTGGCAATCACGTGCACGCGCGAGCGTTGGGCCAAGTCCAGTAACAGCTGCGGGTAGCGGCCGACCCGAATCGGGGTCACTTCGACGATCGCCCCCGGCCGTTCGTGCTCGGAAAGGATCTCATGAAAGCGGTTCAGGAACTTGGCTGACTCGGCCAGTACCTTTTCACGAATACGAGTGAGGGGAGCTGGAGGAGCCTCGTAGAGCTCTGACCAGTCGATGACTGGAGCATGTTCGTGCATGAGCGTGACGCCGAGTGCCTCCGGGGACACCGCTCCCAGGACGGTGCGAACCTTGGCCTGGGATCGGGCCGATGCGGCGGAGGCTTCGAGCCGGGCACTGTAAAGACCACCCAGCAAGAAGCCGGTCGAGCGCTGAAGAAAGGACCGGCGGGAAGAGGGAGCCTTGCTCGAAACCTTCAGGTCCTGGGCTTGAGAAGCAAGTGGCAACTTCAAGTTGTCCATGATATCTCTGGCATGGGAGTCGTTGGAAGCCCCAAGTGGGCTTCGGTCTCCAGGCTGCAGCCTCTTTTCGATCCTTGACTCGACGCACGGCGGTTCGGAGACCACCGCCACCACTTGAACCAAAGTCCTTTCCTGACTGCTCGAGCACGGCACCATCACCCCCGTTTCTTTAGTCCTCCATAAAGTCTTTCAGGCATCCGTCCGAAGAGACTCTACGTGAGGAAGACATTCATAGACTCGAATAAACAGTAGGGTCCGGTTTTCGCTCCACAGCGAAAGGGCTACCCGGGATCGAAAGGCCTGGGGCGCAAAGCTGAGACCTAAGTCTGTCCGGAAGTGTCGGATAGGGTTGATCAGTTGCCGTCGATGGATTTGCGAAGCCCAGGGAGGTTTTGTGATGAAGCAATATCGGTTTAGAAACTTGCAACAACAGACTTCAGTGGTCCTTTTCTTCTGCCTCCTGATGGTTGCCGCCGAACCGACCTTAGGTTCGGTCGAGGCGGAGAAGATCTCTCCGGTGCTTAGAGAGGAGGTGGCTTTTCTCTCGGCCAATCCCAGATACGACTATCCGGTTCCAGTCATCGTCCAGGTAAATCCGGAATTCTTCCAGCGTAACCGGGGAAATCATCGTGGCCGGGGCCGTGACTTTGATAATGGCCTTTCACTGGTGCACGGTTATTACGCTCGCCTCAAGGCGAAGCAGATCCAACTCCTGCTGCGCTCACCGATCGTTCAATACGTCACCCTCAACGCCGTGATCCACGATGCCGGTAAGGGTGCAAAGAAGAAGAAGAAGAAGGAGCAGGAGGAGGAGCAGCAGGACCAAGAAGTGGAGCAGGACCAAGAGGAGCAGCAGCAGACGAAGAAGAAGAAGAAAAAGAAGAAGAAAGAAGAGGAACCAGCACCAGCGACTGACCCGGTTGATCCCGAAGGCGGAGAGGAGGGTCCGGTGGAGCGGACGGATCGCACACCCGTAGCCGCAAATCCCTTTACCCCACCTGGTTGGGTAGCCGGGGACGACCCTTATGGAATTGGGGAAGACCTGGATCTGGGCACTCTTGAAACTGAAGTTCCTTTGTGTTGGGGGCAGAAAAGTGCCATGATTTCAAAGGGATAGGTGCGATAGGGAGTGCAGCGCTCTGCCTACACTCCAATGGTCTCCAGAAGATCAAAGGCGCGTTGCTGCTTGGCGCTAGGTGTGG
>JAKZYH010000753.1:0-4672 GCA_047514575.1 Acidobacteriota bacterium
CTGGGCTTTGACGTGGCTTCGGTCTCCAGGCCGAAGGTCCTCTTCTTTCGAGCCTTTGGCTCGATGCACGGCGGCCTGGAGACCGCCGCCACGCCCTGACACGAAGTTTCTTTCCTGTACGATCCTTCGCAGTCACGGCTCTGTCATTGGCGGTAGCGACAATCACGGCAGACATAACCAAAGTTTCTTTCCCGAATGGGGCCACCGCTCCCGGGACCAGACTAAGCTCGCTTCCTCTCGGGCTCGCCTGACGAAACAGAACGGCGGCTTCTGGCCAAACGCTCCTGAGTCAGTATTCCGACGACAATCAGCGAAAGCCCGACGAGGGTGGATAGTAAGATTCTCTCTCCCACGATCACCCGAATCAGGAGCAGGGAAATGAAGGGAGAGAGGAAAACCAGGTTACTCATCCGGGCGGCAGAAGCCGATAACCGTAGAGCTTTCAGCCAGACAACGAAGGTCAAACCCATCTCGAAGAGTCCGGAATAGATCGCTCCACCCAGACCAGGTAGGGAAGGGAGCTCGATTCCCGGTCCGAATCCAAGCATCACCAGCACATACAGGCACCCGAAGCCGAAGCTGATGAAGAGTTTGGCCACCTCTTCTCTTTCGTCTCTGAGGTTGAAGATCCAGAACGAGGCCCAGATCAGCGACGAGCCGAGCGCCAGGGAGGCGCCATAGGGATGGGAGAAGCTCAGGGAAGTGGGATCTCCTCGGGTCCCGATAACGACGACACCCAGGAAGCTGAGCAGGAGTGCTGCGAGGCTCCCCAGGGTCAGCTTCTGCCGCAAGAGGGGCACCGAAAGCAGGACCAGGACCAGAGGCCAGGTGTAGTTCAGTGACAGGGCCTCCTGAGCGGGGAGCAGGGAGTAGGCTTTGAACAAGATGATGTAGTAGAGAAAGGGGTTCAGGAAACCCAGAAGGGCAGAATACAAATACTGGCGTTTCGAGTAGGTGAGGAGTACTGGAAGTCTTCCCTGGACTGCCAGGATGATCCACAGCGTGATGAAAGCAGTGCCCGATGAAAAGAGAAGCAGATGAAGATAGTCCAGGTGGCGCAAGCTGAGCTTGAAGGCCGAGGCAACCGTCGACCACATGAGAACCGCAGCCACAGCGTGTAGATAGGCGCTTTTCTGCTGCTGCACTACATTCTGTCCAGTTTTTCGTAGAGAACTCCTTCACGGACCGGGGTATAAGAGATATCCTCTAGCGTCGGCATGGATGATCGGCTTTCGAGTCGCAGTCTATATTTCTCGCCTCGCCTCTTCAATCGTTCATGAGGTCGGCGATCTTGGACTCGGCCGGAGTTCTTGAACCTCTGTCGTGGCGCCCCTGGCTAACGAAGAGGCCAGCTCCGATTCAGCGAAGGGAAGGTTAGATGAAGGGCACGATTTTTGATTTGACTGGGCGCTCAGCCCTGGTGACGGGTGGGAGCAAGGGGCTAGGCAGGGCTATGGCTCGGGGTTTTGCCCAGGCGGGAGCCGATATCGCGATCTGCAGCCGTCATGAGGACGAGCTTCGTCGCGCAGCCGGTGAGATCGTCGAAGGAACCGAGGCGCAATGTCACCATCTGGTAGCCGACATGAGCCGGCGTGGTGAAGCCGACCGTCTTGCCGAGTGGGCCCTGGAGGCGATGGGCAAAGTCGATATTCTGGTGAACAACGCTGGGGCCAACCGGCCTCAGGCCATCGACGCCATTACAGACCAGGTCTGGGACCAGATCGTCGAGCTCAACTTGACTTCCTGCATGGCCTTGAGCCGTGCCCTGCTTCCACAAATGAGGGAGCGCAAGTGGGGGCGTGTCATACACATCTCGTCCATCATGGGATTGGGCTCCAAGGCGGAACGGGATTCATATTCCGCCACCAAGTTCGCCTTGCACGGCCTGGCAAAAGCCAGTGCCCTGGACGTCGGTGCCGACAACATCACCGTGAACTGCATTGCGCCAGGACCCTTTTCAACAGATATGCCCGGCCTTCTCCTTACCGACGAACAGAAGCAGACGTTTGCGGAAGGGACTGCGCTGGGGCGCTGGGGCCAACCCGATGAGCTTGTCGGTCCCGCTCTGTTGTTGGCCAGTGAAGCGGGAAGTTACATTACCGGAGAGGTTCTTGTCGTTGACGGCGGGGTGGTCTCTAAGATATTCTAATTCATGCCTTTAGCTACTGAAGGCTCCCAGGATGAGCCACAGCCTGATCGTTCCCATACCCGCAACTTCTGTATCATCGCCCACATCGATCACGGGAAGTCGACGCTTGCGGACCGTTTTCTCGACGCAACCGGAGCCCTCGATTCCCGCCGCATGCGGGAGCAGGTTCTGGATCAGATGGAGCTGGAGCGGGAACGCGGCATCACCATCAAAATGGCCGCGGTGCGACTCCATTACAACTCCCGGCGGGGAGAGGGCTTCGAGCTCAACCTGATCGACACACCGGGCCACGTCGACTTTACCTATGAGGTCTCTCGCAGCCTGGCAGCCTGCGAGGGAGCCGTGTTGGTTGTCGATGCGGTTCAGGGAGTGGAGGCTCAGACCCTGGCAAACGTGAATCTCGCCCTGGGCAGCAACCTGACCATCATACCTGTCATCAACAAGATCGATCTGCCGGCGGCGGACCCGGATCGCGTGAAGAAGGAGATTGCGGAGACTCTCTTGATCGACGAGTCGGAATGTCTCCTGGTCAGTGCCAAGGAAGGCATCGGGATCGAAGGTGTCCTGGAAGCCGTCGTGGATCGTGTGCCGGCGCCTGGTGGGGAGGACGAAGCTCCCCTGCGTGCCATGGTCTTCGACAGTCATTTCGATCCCTATCTGGGCATCATCGCCTATGTGCGCGTGGTGGATGGAGCTATCAAGCCAGGCATGCGTCTACGCATGATGGCTTCAGGCCGTGAGGCAGAAGTGGCTGGCGTGGGTGTGTTTGCCCCCCAGATGCAATCCACCTCGAGTCTCAACGCGGGCCAGGTTGGTTTCCTGCACGCCGGGATCAAGTCCATTGGCCATTGTCGGGTGGGAGACACCGTTACCGGTGCCAGCCAACCCGCAGCGGCTGCACTTGCTGGCTACAAACAGGTGAAGCCGATGGTTTTCTGCGGTCTCTATCCGGTGGAAAGTGACCGCTTTACGGATCTGCGCGAAGGTCTTTCTCGCCTGCAGCTGAACGATGCCGCGCTGGCATACGAGCCCGAGACCTCGGCGGCTCTGGGCTTTGGTTTTCGCTGTGGGTTTCTGGGGTTGCTTCACAGCGAGATCGTCCAGGAGCGGCTCGAACGCGAGTTCGACCTAGACCTGATTGCTACCTCTCCATCGGTTGTCTACCAGCTAACCCTGGTGGATGGAACCGTCACTCACATCGAGAATCCGACTCACTGGCCCGAAGCTGGAAGCATCTCCAAGGTGGAGGAGCCCTTCATCATGGCGACGATCCTGGTCCCCAACCAGTACATGGGTGCCTGCATGGACCTCTGTAGTGATCGCCGGGGCACCTTCAGTAGCATGGAATCCAGCGGCACAAACCGGGTTGTGTTGCAATATCAGCTCCCCTTGGCAGAGATCCTTCTCGACTTCTTCGACACGCTCAAGAGCCGGACCCGCGGCTACGCCTCATTCGACTATGATTTTCTGGGCTATCGCGAGGGCAAACTGGTCAAACTGGATATCCGTATCAATTCCGAGCCAGTCGACGCTCTCAGTTTCATTACCCACCGGGACCGTGCCTTTCCCCGCGGTAAGGCACTGGTGGGCCGATTGAAAACGGTCCTGCCGCGTCAGCTCTTCGAGATTCGGGTGCAGGCTTCCCTGGGTTCGAAGATAATCGCCGCCGAGCGAGTGCGCGCCCTGAGGAAGAATGTGCTGGCCAAGTGCTACGGCGGAGACGTGACGCGCAAGCGCAAGTTGATGGAGAAGCAGCGATCGGGAAAGCAGAGGATGAAGGCCGTGGGAAGAGTTCAGATTCCTCAGGAAGCTTTCCTCAGTGTCCTGCGACTCGGCAATGACTGATCATGGTACGCCAGCTCTGTCCCTGGGTTCGGAGGGATTGGGCCTATATGTCCACGTCCCTTTCTGCCCGCAGAAGTGCCCTTACTGTGACTTTGTCTCGGGTCAGTTTGACCTCTCTTCCCGTCTAGCCTACCTGGAGGCGCTGGAGCGTGAGATCCGGACGAGTTCCAGCGCAGGACGCAGCGTCAATACCGTCTATTTCGGGGGGGGGACACCTTCCGAGCTCTCGATCCATGAGCTCGAGGTCCTGGTCGGGGCTGTTCGGGAGACCTTCGTCACGCCGAACGCCGGTGAGTGGAGTATCGAGTGCAACCCGGAAACGGTTACATCGGAGTTGCTCGACGGGATGTCCCTTCTCGGATTCAACCGCATCAGCCTGGGTATCCAGTCCTTCCAGGACCGCTACCTTCAGCTTCTGGGGCGCACGCACACTGGCGAAGATTCGCTCCAGGCCTACCGATTGGTCCGAGCAGCCGGATTTAAGAATGTGAATCTCGATCTGCTTTTCGGCCTTCCCGGTCAGTCTCTCGATCACTGGAAGCTGGATCTCGACGAGGCGCTGGCCCTGGATCCCGAGCACCTATCACTCTACAGTCTGACGATTGAGGAGGGAACCGAGTTCGGAGAGTGCCGCCGCCGAGGTGAGCTGGAGGAAATCGATGAGGAGGGCGCCGCCGA
>JAKZYH010000754.1:0-14887 GCA_047514575.1 Acidobacteriota bacterium
GAACTCAGTTCCGGTGCTGCTCCGCCTGGTCCTGCGGCTCGAAACCAAGGTCTCGGCGGGCATTCTCCAGGCTTCGATAGCTCCACTTGTTGTCCGAAACCACGTAGTAGATCCCGAAGCTCAGACTCGTGGGAGCCTCTATGCAAGAGCGGACCATCTGCGCGATGTCTCGATGGCTGCACCACACTGAGTATTCTCGCAGCTTGGTCGGCCGGTCCGCCTGGTTCACAGCCCCGATACGCAAGCAGATCGAGGAGATGCCCCAGGCATCTGAGAAGTGACGAGCCAGGGCCTCGCCCCAGATCTTGCTGCAGCCGTAAAGACCGTTCGGATGGACTACGGTGCCGTCCAACTTCTCCCACTCATCCACCTCTTGGTAGTTTCCCTCTACTAGAGCTCGGTAGGGTTCCTCTCTCTCGCATCCGCTAACTGCGGAACCGCTGCTAGCGAAAACAACCCGCCGCACTCCGGCTCGTCGGGAGGCTTCAAACACATTGTAGGTCCCCACGACGTTGTGCGGGAGTACGTCCTCCCAGGTGGGATTGCCCTGGGCCATGGCGGCCAGGTGCACGACTGTATCCACGCCCTCGAATGCGGGCTGAATCGCCTCCAGATTGGAGATGTCCGCTCGATGACAGGGAATCCCTTCAACTGCACTCCGGTTCAGGGCCTTTAGATCGTAATCAGACGCCAAGGCCTTTCGGCAGACTTTCCCGATCAGCCCACTCATTCCCGTAATCAAGACAGATTTTCGATTCATATCGCCATTGTAGAATCTCTCCAGAAAAATTCCCAGCGAAGCCCCTTGCCTCGCGAGTCACTGCCACTTCGACGGCCCGATCTGATCTGACAGACCCTAAGAGAAGAGGCGAGGGCAAAGGTGGAGGCGAACTACGAGAGAAGCAAGTCCAGGTCTTCTGGGCGTAGGTTGCGAATCAGACTGTTATCCCGGGAAATGATGGCGTCTGCCAGATCGCGTTTCGATTTCTGCAGTTCCAGGATTTTCTCCTCGACGGTGTTGCTGGCAATCAGGCGATAGGCAAAGACCTGGCGGGTTTGCCCGATGCGATGAGCTCGATCGATGGCCTGTGCTTCCACCGCCGGGTTCCACCAGGGATCGAGCAGAAAAACATAATCCGCTGCGGTCAGGTTCAGGCCCAGGCCTCCGGCCTTGAGGCTGATCAGGAACAGTTGGCAACTGGGGTCGGTCTGAAAACGCTCTATCCGTGGTGCCCGTTTACGGGTCCGGCCGTCCAAATATTCATAGGAGATACCCTCGTCATCCAGGTGCTTGCGTACCAGGGAGAGAAGGCTGGTAAACTGCGAAAACACCAAGGCCTTGTGTCCTTCGTCGATCACCTGAGTAAGTTGTTCGCTCAGCAGGTCAAGCTTCGCACTCGGGTCGGACGCCTTCTGGGGATCGACCAGACCTGGGTGACAGGCCACCTGGCGGAGCCTCAGCAGAGCTTCCAGCACCATTATCTTGGACCGGTTTAGGCCCTGTTCTTCGATCTTCTTGAGCAAGGACTGGCGGTAGAAATCTCGCAGCTGATCGTAGAGGACTCGCTGCTTACCTCGTAGCTCACAAAAGATAGTCTGCTCCGTTCGGGAGGGAAGGTCTTGAGCTACCTCGTCCTTGGTCCGGCGCAGAATGAAGGGGCGAAGAGCCTGCGCCATTACCTCGAGGGTTTCGGGGTCAGGGGCCTTGCTGCCCGTCAATTTACCCAGGGCAGAAGAACCTTCACCCCACATGCCTGGATTCAAGAACTCGAAGAGGCTCAGCAGCTCGCCCAGATGGTTCTCGATAGGTGTCCCGCTGAGTGCCAGCCGGTGATTTCCCTGTAGCAAGCGGGCAGCCTTGGCAGAGGCCGTTTTCGGATTCTTGATGGCTTGAGCTTCGTCCAAGATCACGTAATCAAACTTGACCTGTGAGAGGAAAGCCGCGTCCCGGCGCAAAGTTCCGTAAGTGGTAATCACCAGATCGTAGTCATCGAAGGCAGCAGCGTCTTTACTTCGTCCCAACCCGGTATGGTCGAGAACACGGACGTTCGGGGCAAAGCGAGCCGCCTCTTGCTGCCAGTTGTAGACGATGGATCGAGGCACAACCACCAGGGAAGTCGCTGCTCGCCCCCTTTCTGGTGCCTTCTTACCGTTGCTTGCGCTGCCCTCGCGCAGACGGCGGCCCTCAAGCAGAGCCAGGACCTGGACCGTCTTCCCCAGACCCATATCATCGGCTAAACAGCCGCCAAAGCCGAACTCCCGCAGGAATCCCATCCATCCCAATCCCTCACGCTGGTAACTTCTGAGTCGACCGGAGAAACTGGTGGGCTCGGTTACCGTTCGGATACCTTCGAAATGGCGTAGCTGATCCCTCGCCTGCTCAAAAACCTTGTCGAAAGAGGCCTCTGGCTGGGACGCGAGCAGAGCGTCGATCAACACCACCTGGCTACGAGAGAAACGCAGGCTGTCCTTCTCGGAAACACCCAGGTCACCCAGGATTCCGTATCGGTCCAACCACTCCTTGGGCAGGATACCTAGGCTTCCATCGTCCAGAGGGATGAAGTCTTTTCCTTTCCTGAGCGCATGAAGCAGCTCCGGTAGGGCGACCTTCTGGTCCCCAAACTTCACACTTCCTTGGACTTCGAACCAGTCGATATTTGACTCGACGTGAACGCTGAAAGAGCTGGAACTTCGGTACAGACGACCCTCCGCCTCCACCCGCCAACCTTCCCGAGTCAAGGTAGAAACCGCCCGATCCAATCTCGATGGTGCCAGCTGTAAACTGGAGGTACCCCGCCAGGAATCGTGGACGCGCTGAAGGCCGACTGCGCCGAGAAGCGCCCGAGCCGCCGACTCCCGCTCCTGATCTCGCACTACGACTCGGTCCCCGTCGGTCCCAAGAAAGCGTTGTTTGGGATCCTCCGGCTCCACCAACCGGCCTTCATAGTCGAAAGAGAGCTTCGCGTGCAATCGCTCCCCTGGAAAGCGGGGGCGGCTCAGCTTCAAATTCGGCACCGGCATGACCGAAACTTCCTCATATTTGAGCGCTGCCGGTAAGTCGAGGATAGCGGGATTCGGAACCAGCATGAGCGATTCGAACAGCTCTCCCCTGCGGTCAGCAGGAACGACGATTCGGGTGTCCCGACGAAGCATGGCGATCCACGCGAAGGCACCGTGGTGATCGAGTTGCGCGACGCTTTCGGCGGTGAACACCAGGCCTCCGGATGTCAACAAGACCGGCTCCGAGAGCGGCATACTCCGTTCCCCGCGACACAACCGTCCGGTTACCGTGAAGTGGGCGGGAACTGAATCCGGCGAGATTTCCAGCCGGAATACCCATTTCCCCTCAGGGTCCCACCGGATGGGTCTGGGCTCAGATTCGTGTTCACTTCGCAAGAAGCAATGCCCGCTTTGGCACATCAATAGGGCCAGGGTTTCCTGGATCGCTTCTGGCAGCCGGTAGCGGCTCCTCAACGACGTATAGGCTGGATAATCGTATTGGTAGGAACCGGGTCCTGCATCGTCCCGGGCACCGTCAAGCAGCGAGAGTATCTGTCGATCGATCGGATTCGGGAGCTCGGCGATTTTGCTAACAGGGATTCTCCTGGCTCTCGCTTTGCCCCATTTGCCGTCCTTGCGCCGACGTCGCTCGGCGATTTCGATACAGAGCATGCCGGTCTTCAGCGTTTTGTCCACGTCGATGATGAAGACCATCTCCTCTCGTGGTTCTCCAACCGAAACCGCTGGACTCGCCATGGAGGTCTCTATCTTCTCGAGCTGCCTTCTCCAGACTGTCTTTGACGATCTTTGCCTTGAGGCCCGCGGGCTATCTGTCTCTCGCTGCCCATCGCTTTCGAATCTGCTCCCATCGGATTGAGGATCCTGAATCGAATCATCCGAGTCCACTTGGAGCAGGGTCGCCCAGATGTGTTTGCAAAGCCCACGATCGCTGAAATAGGGACAAGAGCAATCCACTTCCACCGAGAGATCGACGGAGCTCCACGATACGGTCACGACATACAGGGACGAGCCCTGGACAAGGGCCCTGATCGATCTGGCGCCGACGTCGACAATCTCTACCGCGCCCTGCTGGAAATAGCCCTGTCCCCGAGTCCGAACGGCGAAAGGGAAGGATCGAGCCAACTGAGCAGTCAATGGAGCCATGGCAATTGCAAAGCGGAAGATCGAGAAACTCGGTTTTATCGTGAACCGCGCAGCAGGCCTATACCAGGCCTTGCCCTGAATAGAGGAGTCTCGTTCGAAGCATCGTTCACACTTGATTGTCCCATCGACCTGTGACTGCATTCAAACACAGAGACTCCTTCGCGATCGACGTCAGAGGCTAGGATCCCTATAATCCTGTGCTATACAACGTTTAGAATCGGCTTGGCCGGGGATGATAGTTAGGAAAACAAGCCCCCAGTGGACGGGAACATAAATTTTGCGCATTTGTGACTAGCCGAGGATAGACATGCCCAACGCTTTGAAAGTTGTCGCTTCTGGAGTTCTGTTAGTACTCGCAGCCCACTGCTCCGAAGGAGAAAAGGCAGCATCAGGAGAATCACCTCCTCCGAGCGGGGGCAAGATCTACATGGAAACCTTCGACAGCGGCAACGGGGGGTGGTACGCGGATCGCCGTTACTCCCTCCCGGTATGGGATGGGGTTGCCTACTGTCACGGCCCCTGGTTCCTCGATGCCAACCATGCCCCGCCAGGAGCAGGGTATCTCCACCTGGTCATGTGGCTGTATACCAACGGCGAATGGTACCAGAAGGTGAAGCCCGGAACCCTACCCTATACTAACAACTCCTTCGTAGAGCAGGGATTCGGAAGGGACTTCGCGGATGCCCGTATGACTGTACGCCTACGGGGCGAGGTAGACGCCAAGGGTGCCGAGCTCCTCCTATTGGCGCAATCCCAAACGGACCAGACGACGGCCAACTTCGTGCTTACCGGACAGCCTCTACAGGTCTCACGCGATTGGAAAGAACAAACCTTGACGCTGACTCCGGATCCCAGCCAGTGGACCTGCCTGGGATCCCGGCACGACATGACCGACGAATACGGTTGTGACGACATCGCCAAGGTGCTTTCAGACGTCAACATCGACATCATCTTCGTCTGGTTTCCACTGAAGGTCGTCCCTCTCTGTGGAGACGTCTCCGATCTGCACGGGCCCAGGGCAGGTGCAGACTACCCGGTGGATCAGGAGCAACTTCCCAAAGGGCTGCTCATGTTCGACAGCGTAAAGATCGAGTTCGCCGACTAGTGCCCTAGGTTGGCAGGGTACTAGCTTCACCTCAAACCTACCTCCAGCACAACCGTTTGGACCGGCGCCAAAGGAGGCCCCGTGGAGACCGTCCTTGACCGACTCGACTTTCTGGTCCTGGTGGTCTACCTGGTGGCGGTCGTGGGATTGGGCAGCTACTTTGCCCGGGAGGTAAAGACCTCTGAGGACTTCTTCCTGGCTGGGAGAAGCTTCGGCTGGTTTCCCCTTGGACTCTCCATTGTCGTCTCCCTTCTCAGCGCCAATGGCTATCTGAGCACAACAGGATACGTCTACAGCCAGGACCTTCAGTACATCACGATCGCTCCCATGGTACTGCCGGTATTATTGCTGGTCCTGTACGTCTTCGTGCCAGTCTTTCACCATTATCGAGTCACGACGGTTTACCAGTACCTCGAATACCGTCTCGGTCCAGGGTCCCGTCTCCTCTGTACCCTGGCCTTTCTGCTGAAACGATCAGCGTGGCTGGGAGCGGTTGTCTATGTCCCCTGCGTTCCCTTGTCGCGCGTGGCTGGGATCGACCTGGAGCTCTGCATCCTGGCGCTAGGTGTCGGTGCCACGGTCTACACAGTCTTGGGTGGAATGAAGGCTGTCGTCTGGACCGACGTGCTCCAGTTCTTCGTCCTGGTGGGTGGGCTCGTCGTGATGATCTGGGCTCTCTTTTCCTCAATAGAAGGGGGTGCATCGGGGATCTGGGCCAGCGCTCGGGCGGGGGGACGGACGACCTGGTTGAAGCTGGAGGGAAATCTGCTCTACGAGACCACCATATGGGCCCTGATTTGCACCAGTGTCGCCAGTAACATTGCTAGCTACGGGACCGATCAAGTCACACTTCAGCGCTGCTTCTCGGCCCGCAGTCTGCGCGACAGTCAGCACTCTCTGTTGAGCAATGGCCTGGCTCTCCTTCCCATCATCTTCCTCCAGGGGATCCTGGGACTGGGATTGTTCGCGTTCTACCAGCAGTTTCCAGAGCGCCTTCAGGACGGTATCACCAAGGACCACATCGTCTTCTTCTTCGCCGCCACCATGTCGAGCGTCGACTCGGGGATCAATTCCCTGAGCACTAGTTGCGTCGTAGATCTCTATCGGCGCTGGTTCCGGAACTTGAATCGGCCAGCTGCCGATGCTGCGGAGGCCGACCAGGAAGAACTGCGGCTAGCCCGTTGGTTGACCGTCTTCTGGGGCGTGATGGCAACGGGAATAGCCCTGTTCATTTTTCCCCATGCCGGCAGCATCGTCCTCATGGCCGCCCGGATCACCGGCCTGTTCAGCGGACCACTTGCAGGTATCTTCCTCCTGGCCATTCTTACCCGCAGAGCCAGGGATCTGCCCTGCGTCACGGGTGCAATTCTGGGCTGGGCAATAGCGGCCTATCTCGCCTTCGGCACCGAGATAATTTTCTGGTGGTGGTCCCCGATATCGTGCATGGTCACGGTTGCGGTCGGTTGGTGCCTGAGTACGTTGGCACCGAGACCGCAGCGGTCGCACGGCCCCGGACCGTCGACACGTTGAAATGTCTGAACGTCGTAGGTCGTTGAAGAAGACATCTATCGACGTAAGAGCAAAACGCAGCCGCGTATGGAGCCAAATGCCAGTGACATCAAACCCGGTTCCGAGGAGTAAGCGGGACTGAAATCTTCACCGAAATGATCCAGCGTGGCCGCTGGGGGGCTACTAAACTGAAACTTCGAAAGTCGAAGGTACAAGATACAAGGTACAAACAAGCTCCAAATCATAAGCATCAAGTTCCAAACGATCGCCCACCATCACGTTCAGCGATCCGACAGAGCCGCGAACGACTTGAGCCGTTAGCAACATGAGGCCAAGTTCCGAGGAGAGAGCTGGACAACTCTTCCCCACGGAGTGACGCACAAATCCCCAGTAGCCGGAAGTTTCTTTCCTGTACGATCCGGCGCAGCCGGTGGCGGGGCTAACCTGAAACTTGATTTGTTAGGGAATCGTCATCGGCGACAGCGACAATCACGGCAGACTTAACCAAAGTTTCTTTCCCGAAGGGGCCAGGACTCCTGGGGGCGGCGCTAACCTGATCCCTACGTGAAGCATCCAGCACTATCTGGGCTCTTGTGGTAAGAAGAACGCGGGAGAAAAGCATGACCATCAGAACTCGACACCTGGCGATGATCGCCTGTTTTTGCGCATCGAGTGTTGCCAGTTGCCGAAAGGCTGATCCGCCTGGCACGCCAGCAGGACAGGTCATCATCGTGCACGCCGGCAAGCCCATCAGTAGTGAAGACCGCATGGTTCTCTTTGCCTTCGATGACTACTCTATTCCCTCCACCCGAGGACTCAAGATTCAGATGCTTCAGCCTGAGAAGTACTCCGGGAATCCCATCATTTCGCGAGGCCTTGCCGGTGAACCGGACGAGGATCGGGCGCAGGGAGTCAGTGTGGTCCGAGAGGAGGGCCGGTGGCGGCTCTGGTATCAGGCACAAGCAGGCGAAACCACCCATGCCGCCTATGCCGAGAGCGAGGACGGCGTAAGCTGGCGAAAACCCCAGCTTGGACTGACCGAATTTAACGGCAGCCGCAGCAACAATCTGCTCCGCACCGAGGCTGGTGTGGAGGTGAGGTCGGTCCTGCTGAACCCCGAGGGGCCAGCGGAACACCGCTACGTCATGGCGGCCGCGGACCGAAGTTGGTGGCAGGACTGGAAGATGGACGTCCCCTCCATGACCCGGGTAGAGGTAAGCTCGGATGGTCTGGAGTGGAAGTCTCTCCGGGATCAGCCAGGGATCGTAGCCCAGCAGAACAAGATCATGACGCTCTACCGCTTCAATGACTACTTCCATCTGGGGGGCTACCAGATCTATCCGCTTGTTTCCCTCCCCTTACAGCTGCCAGACCTGGGAAAGGATTTCTGGGCGCCGCGGACCTTTTCCGTGTGGCGCTCGCCCGATCTGGAGCGCTGGCCCCTGGAGAACACGAAGGCTTTCTACAAACCGATGCGCTCTTCCTCTCCCTATCGCCAAGGCTGGGATCGTGAGGAGGTTCACGTGGGAGCAATGGTCACGACCTACCCAAACGTGTGTCTTGGGGTCTACGGGCAATGGCATCATCCCATCGATGAAGGTGCTCCTCAATACCGGGGAGAGGATGTGTCCGTGGACTTGGGTCTGATCATCAGCAATGACGGACTTCATTTCCGGGATCCCGCCCCCGGCTTCACATTCCTACGCCGAGATCAGGAGCTAACCTGGGACCGCGACTTCAAGAACAACAAGGATCAGGACAATTTTCTCTTGTGGCAGGGCTCGATGGTCAACGCGCCCGAGAAGACCCACATCTACTATTGCGCGACCACGCCCGGGGGTAATGTGGGCGGGGTTCGAATGAACATTGGTCTGGCTACACTGCCCCGTGACCGCTTCGGGTATCTTTCACTTATCGATTCCTCAGGACCGGGTCAATTTTTGACCTGCCCCCTCGAGGTAGAGGGCGAGACCCGACTCTATCTGAATGCCCGGGTCCCTTCTGGTGCCTCCCTGAGAATCTCGTTGACTGATGAAGACGGCCTCACCGAGCTAACGGGCTATGGACGCGAGGACGGCCTCGAAAGCCTTGCGTCGGGACTCGAGGCGCCTGTCGAGTGGCCCGCAGGTCAGTTCTTGCCTCGGGGAACGAAATTCAGAATCCGTGGAGAGTTGGAGGGAAAGGGAGCCCAAGTCTTTGCGCTCTATCTAGATGCAGGCTAGGATCTTGGGCGTCACCAGCCACAGGAGGATGCCGCATCCCGGCTGGACCTCGCTCCAGCTTCGCACTGACAGATCAATCGCAGCCAATGCTGCGGTGGGGAATTTGACTCTTGCCCCACCGACCAGATCGCCGATCAGGTCCGGTAGAGAAGGCATGTGTCCCGCCAGAAGTAAGCTTTGGTCATCGTCGCTGCAGCCGCGCAGGACATCGAGAAGGTCATCGGAACTGCTGCTATAGAGCCGATCGCTGGTGACAATAGGACAGGACCAGTTGCCAGCCTCGGCGGCCAGACGAACGGTCTCTTCGGCCCGTTGGGCGGAGGAGCAGATCACCTTCTGGGGAAACTGTTCGAACCCAGAAAGATAACGTCCGATTACCTGAGCTGATTTACGTCCACGTTTGGCCAGGGGGCGTTCGTGGTCCGCGCCGTAGCCCAGGTTCCAGTCCGATTTCCCGTGCCGCAGCAGATAGAGTCTCACTTCGTCATTGTGCCACGGCTTTCGGGGCGGCGCACCTGTTCCCCTGCCTTACTGCGAGCTGGATCATTCGAGAAAGAAACCTTGGTAGGGAAGATCCTGCTGTTGTCCGGCTCTCTCCTCGGCACCCCGGGGTTCATCTTGCCAACATGTCAAGTCGTTCGCGGCACTGCCGGACTAGGCCTCGTTTTACTGACGGTCCACCCGTCGCAGCACTGCTTTCTTCTTACCTGAGAAAGGCGTTCCCCAGCGACCTGCGACTTACGACCTGTGACCTGCCACCCTTTCTTTGGTGTCTGGGCCTACGCTATCATCGGCACGCTCTTCGAACTGGAATGGCGAGTTGAATATGAGACAGGCAACTCTCTACGGTGTGGGGGACCTCAGGATGGAGGAACGCCCACTCGACCATAGCAACCTGGAGCCCGATCAACTGTATGTCGAGACCGCAGTGACGGCACTTTCCACCGGGACAGATCTCGGAAACTATCTGGGTGATTCGACCTACGTGCCGGATGCACCGGACTATCCAAGACCGGTGGGGTACTCGAATGTAGGAACCGTCAAGCGGGTTGGCTCGGCGGTGAGGGAGATCAAACCAGAGCAACGCATTTTCTCTCGTTATCCCCACCAATCCGCCTTTATTGCTCGAGAGTCCGAAGTCCTAACCCTCTTGCCTGACGGACTGTCGGCTGAGGTAGCCACGCTCACCTATCTGACCCACCTGGGCCTGGCGGCCCTGCGCCAGGCTCGATACGAAACTGGAGAGAACGTTGCTGTCGTGGGACTCGGGGTGATCGGACTCGGAACCGTGGGTCTAGCACGGGCGATGGGAGCCAAGGTTGTCGGTATCGCCAACTCGCCGATCCGCTGTGAGGCTGCCCTGAAAGTCGGTGCCGATGCAGCCTTCGAATCTAGCGACCCGCACCTCGTTGAGCGCCTCGATGAAGTGTTCGGTAACGTCGGAGCGGATATTGTAGTTTTGACTGCTAATCCCTGGCCGGCCTACCGGCTATCAGTCGATATTGCTCGCCAAGGTGGAAGGGTGAGTATCCTGGGTTTCCCAGGGCGATTCGAGTCTGCTCCTGATTTCAATCCCTTGGACCCCTCCTGGTTCTACGGCAAACAGTTGACCCTTTTGGGTGCCGGCCTTGCCCCAGGTTCGGACTGTCCGCCGGATGAGCTCAGATTCAATCTGCGTAGAAACCTGCAGTACATCATCGATTTGATGGCAGGGAAACAGCTCCAGCTCGAGTCTCTCATTACCCATCGCCTACCCGCCGACCGGATGCATGAGGCCTACGAGCTGGCGAAAGCGCACTCCAAGGATCTGATCGCAGCGGTATTCGATTGGAAATCTGCCTGAATCGAACCGCACAATCACCGGTACCTATTTGGAGGACGCTACGGGAAGACTCACCGTGGACGCCCGCTGGGCACCGGGAGCGACTTCCTCTGGTCGCCTCTAGGCTTGGCCAAGCGCTCCAATGAGCGTAGCCATCCTTCGGTGGTCTTGGGAAGCCGTGGAATCCCCGATTGGATCCTCGGATCGGTACTCAAGTCCCTCGGGTCGCCCGCATCGCCTTGCTCGTTAACCACCAAGAACGTTTTGATATCCTGGCTCAGCAGCTCTGCCGTGGTGGCATCTCGTACCAGACCGGTCAGAGCGTAGTTCCCCGTCGGCAGATCCTGGGTTATCTCGAAGAGTGTGATCGGGCCGAAGTCTTCGCTGAACTGTGAGGGGAGGAGAACTGATCCATCTGCGCCCAGATGGAAGAAGGAGACGTGGACATCCCCCGGCATCTCGAGCACCAGCCAGAGTTCCGTTTCGACCGCCTGCGGCCCACTGTTCGACAACCGGAGCGACGTAGCCTCAACGAAGGACCCGACGGCGTAGGTTTCGGCACTCAACTCGAGATCCAGAGTTGGGCCTGAGTCCCATGCCTGGGTAAGGGTTACGAGGGTGTCTTCGATAGCGACTGTCCCCGTCCTGGTCTCACCGCTTGGGTTGGGCGAAACCTCGAACTCCACAGTACCGCTTCCACTGGATGCAGTATTGTCACCTAGCGTGATCCACTCTACGCCGGTGGCAGCAGACCAATTACAGCCGTCAAGGGTAGTAATGGTTACACTTCCGCTGCCTCCGTTCCCCTCGAATAGCGTACTGGTTGCAGATGCCGCGTAGGTACACTCGGCGCCTGCCTGGGTCACCATGATTGACTGACTCTCAATCTCCAACGTTCCACTGCGAGACTCGATGGTGGGATTGGCCCCAACGACGCACAGGAAGCTGCCATTGCCCGTTCCCCGGTCGCCTTGGGCAACGACAATCCACTCGGCGTTGCTCGACGCTGTCCAGAGGCAGCCCTCTGGAGCCGAGACATAAATCTCATCACTCCCGCCGGCGCCATCTATCGAGGTGCTGTTGGAAGACAGGCTGTAAGAACAGTCAATTCCGCTCTGGTCGATCGTCACCACTTGGTCTTCCACCGTAACGCTGCCAGATCGAGACTCGGTGCTGGGATTCGCCGCTACTGTGAAAGCGATGGAACCGCTTCCAGAACCCTCATTTCCAGCCACGAGAGAGATCCAGCTGTGGCTGCTGGACGCGGACCAATCGCATCCCTCGGATGAGGTCACGGTCACCGTCCCGCTACTCTCATCCGAGGTGAAGGGGATGTACCCGGGAGACAGAGAATAGGAACAGTTCACTCCGTCCTGGGTGATCGTCAAGACCTGACCCTCGACCGAAATGCTCGCGGATCGAGAGGTAGGCGTGCTATTCGCGGCCACCGTGAAGGAAACAGAGCCACTGCCCTCACCGCTGGAACCGGCGGCAACAACAAGCCAACTCCCGTTGCTGGCCGCTGACCAGCTGCAGCCCTCGGGGGCTGTGATGTCGACAGAGCCAGTACCACCGTTGGAAGCGAAAACAACATTGTCAGCGGTTAGGGAATAGGTGCACTCAATCCCGCTCTGGGTGATCGTCAGCACCTGATCCTCGATTGTGATCGTCCCCGATCGGGGTTGGGTCGCACTATTCGCGTCCACCGAGAACGAGATGAAGCCATCGCCCTCGCCCTGACTCGCAGAGGCCAGGGTGATCCAGCTATCACCACTGGATGCAGACCAGCCACATCCGCTGGGAGAGAGAACGCCGACGCTTCCCTCTCCACCGTCGGAGTCGAAGGAGACGCTGTCGGAAGATAGCGAGAAGCTACAGTCGGTGCCGCTCTGATCAATCGTCAACACCTCATCCTCAACCACGATCGTGCCTGATCGGGACTCGGTTGTATTATTGGGATCCACGATGAAGGAGACCGAACCATTGCCGTTGGCACTGGCTCCGCCGCTGACTGAAATCCAACTGTCGCCACTGAAAACGGACCAGTTACAGCCCTCCGGCGAGGTAACGTCGACACTCCCAACACCACCGTCGGAGTCGAAGTTGACGCTGGTAAAAGAGAGAGAAAGGCTGCAATCGATTCTACTCTGGGTGATCGTCAAGACCCGGTCCTCGACGGTGATCGTTCCCGACCGGGGCTCGGTCGAGGAATTGGCCTCTACCGTGAAAGACACAGAGCCATTGCCGCTGCCGCTGGACCCAGTCCCGATCGTGATCCAGCTGTCACTACTGGATGCGGACCACTCACAACCCTGAGGAGAAGTGACGTTGGCGGTGCTGTTACCACCCTCGGGATCAAACGAGACACTAGTGGGAGACAGAGAATAGGTGCAGTCGATTCCGTCCTGGGTAACCGTCAGCACCTGGCCCTCGACCTCAATGGTTCCGGACCGGGATTCGATCGTCGTATTTCCAACCACCGTGAACGGGACGTCGCTGCTACCGCTGCCGCTGGCACCCTCACCGATGATGATCCAACTGTCACCACTGGAGGCGGACCACTCACAGCCCTCCGCTGAGGTGACGCTCACACTACTGCTGCCGCCTTCAGCATCAAAGGACGAGCTGATTGAGGACATCGCGTAGGTACAGGAGATGCCGTCCTGGGTAATTGCGAATACCTGACCACCCGCCACTATCGTGCCCGATCGAGTCTGAATGGTGGTGCTGGCGTCCACGGTGAAAGAGACCGAGCCGCTACCACTGCCATTGCCCCCCGAGCTGACGGTGATCCAGCCCTCACTGGCGGACGCGGACCACTCACAGCCCTCCGGTGAGGTAACGCTTACGCTGCTGCTGCCACCCTCAGCATCAAACGACGCACTGCCGGGAGATAGCGAGTAGGTGCAGTCAATTCCTCCCTGGGTAATGCTGAGCTCAAGCTCGGCAATTGTGATCGTTGCGGTTCGAGACTGGGTGCTTTCATTGGATGCCACCGTGAACGAGAGGGACCCGCTGCCACTGCCGCTAGCAGCGCTACCGATTTCGACCCACCCATCGCTGCTGGACGCAGACCACTGACAGCCCTCGGGTGAAGTCACGAGGGCAACGCCACTGCCACCTTCGGCATCAAAAGAGGCACTGACGGGAGAAATAGAATAGGTACAATCAATTCCCTCCTGGGTGACTGTCAGCACCTGGCCCTCGATCAGAACCGTCCCGGATCGAGACTGGATCGTGTCGTTGGCGGCTACAGTGAAGGAGGCGTTGCCGCTACCAGTACCACTGGACCCGTCGCCAACGACAATCCAGCTGTCTCCACTGGACGTGGACCACTCACAGCCCTCCGGGGAGCTGATGCCCACGCTTCCGATGCCGCCTTCGGAGCCCAGGGATAGGCTGCTGGAGGAAAGAGCGTAGCTACAAGAGATGCCCTCTTGGGTTATCGTGAATACCTGTCCCCCCACGACAATGGTGCCGGAACGGGACTCAATGGTGGTATTCCCGTCCACAGTGAACGCGACCGAGCCACTGCCACTACCGCCGCCTCCGCTGCCGATCGTGATCCAGCTGTCGCTACTCGACGCCGACCATTCACAACCCTCAGGGGAATTGACTTCCAGACTGCTACTTCCACCCTCAGAACCGAGGGAGGCAGCACTGGGGGACAGAGAATAGGTACAGTCGATCCCGCCCTGGGTAATCGTTAGGACCTCACCCTCAACCGTGATCGTGCCAGATCGAGATTCGATGGTGGTATTGGCGGTCACCGTGAAAAAGACTGAGCCGTCGCCACTGCCGTTGGAGCCGGCACTGATCGCGATCCAGCTATCGCCGACCGTTGCGGACCACTCACAGCCGTCCGGAGAACTGACGCCCACACTGCTGCTCCCGCTCTCGGCATCGAAGGAGGCGCTGCTAGAAGACAGGGAGAAGCTGCAGGTGACACCATCCTGGGTGATCACGAAGGCTTCGCCGCCGACCATGATGGAACCTGATCGAGATTGGATACTGGGATTGGCAGCGACCGAGACCGTGACGCTGCCGTCGCCACTACCACTGGCC
>JAKZYH010000755.1:0-15769 GCA_047514575.1 Acidobacteriota bacterium
CTTGTATCTTGGGATTTGAAATGCTACTCGGTTCGCGCCAGGATCTTGTTGGGATCGACGATTTTGAAGCGGTCTTTGGCGGTAGTGACCTGGTCTTTGATGAGGTCCTTCACCTCCACCTCCAGATCATAGTCTCCGGGATCCAGATGGCTGACAGGTAGAACTCGGATCAAGACGACTCTCTGACCGGAGTAGAACTGGACCGTGTTCCCGGCCTCGTCGGTTGCCTCCATCATCGTCAGGCCCCGCTGGCTGACCTTGTAGGTGACGTGCAACGAGGGTTTGAGACTGGTCTGATCCAGGGCGGCATTGTAGACCTGTAGGTAGACTCCGAATCGACTCTTCTCCGGAAAGGACTTGCTCAGGCGCGGGATGACCTTTATGTTGCCCAGAACGAACATCTCGTCCTGCTCGGAGGCCAGGTTGACCGGCAGGATGGTGTCCGAGAGGATGAGCGAACTGATCTTGATCTCGTCCTGCCCGTACTTCTTCGGCACGATGGCCTGACGAAGCACGCCGGCTTTACCACTGTTGAGATCCTGGACGACCAAGTCCAGCTTGTAGCGGGTTTTGTCGGGCAGCGGCAGCAGCTTCTGATAGATGGACCGCTGCAGCAATCCTTGCTGCAGGGCCTCCGGGCTATAGACAGTCTTCACGTCGTCCTCGAACTCGGCGACCACCTCTTTGGTCATGCTGGTGACCATTCCGTAGACAGCCAGTTTGGCCACGTGGACCTCTCCCTCCAGAGTGAAGGTCAGGTGCTGGTTGTCCACCTCAACCGAAATCGGGACCAGCACCTGTGCCTCGTTCAGACGGAAGTGATCCTGGACTACCCGGAAGGGGAGATCGTCATAGGAAACATTGACGCGGACCATCTCCTGTAGATCCCTGTACTTGATCTTGGGAGCTCGCTGGACATAGGCATGGGTCCTATAGCGTTCGAAGGGCATGTCCTTCTGTCGGCGGGTCCTGAAGGGGTCATCATAGGGCCGCCGGAGACGGACGTTCTTGTCGGTGACGCCAAGCGACTCGGAGAGAGTATGACCGGCGTTGGTCCAGAGAAAGGCGTCCTTGTCGTCAGGACGGTAGGTAAGCTCGTACTGTCCTGAATTGCCCGCGTCCACGAACTCCAACTCGACGTCCTGGCCCACCCCCTCGATATAGCGGTAGTGCCAGACCTCGAAGGGAAAGGTCGTGGTGTCTCCTCCGCCTTCGTGCATGGGACGAAAGTAGTAGCCGCCGCTGGGATAGGACTGCTTTTCGTCCGGGGGTCCGTGAAGGATGTAGATGCGACCTCGATCCGTCTGCCATCCGAACTGGCCGGCGGTGAAGTTGTCGTTGGCGTAGGCAACCCGCAGATAGTGCTCCTCTTTAAACTCGTTGAAGGCCGTCCTCAGATCCGGGTCTCGGCGGCGCCAGAACTGCTCGATGAAGGACTCACGTTCCTCGTCGTTAGTGAGGGCTTTGAAGACCGAGCGTTCGTCCTCGGTGACGATGTAGATTACATCCTTCTTCAGCCAGTCCTGGAAGTAGTCCCCGGTCTCTTCCTGGATCAGCTTCTTTTTGTCCTTCTGACTCTTTTTTGATTGGCCTGTAACAACCCCTGGGACACAGAGCAGAGGGAGTAGGACCGCAAGGACGCTAGGAACGATTCTCTTTTTCATAGGCCACCATCTTTGGCTCGAAAAGGACCTCGGGGAGTCCGCCTGTCGGCAGGCTCGATTGAGGTCAACATGTTCTGAGTATACACAGAAAGAGACCCCCTCAGCGACGGAATCGTTGGCGAAGAGTCGGCAAGACCTGCGCAGATACGGTTATCGAACAAACGTCATCCAAATTCCTGGATTTGAACGGCCGGAGAATCCAAATTCTTGTTTTTTTCCGGTCCAGTTGCAGCCACCTCCTAAAGAGTAAGTGCTGGCTGGAGAACAGTTTCCGGTCATGACCTCGGTGCTGGCATGTGGATTGCTCAAAATCGCAGTGAACTTGAAGGTTCTCCTTGTCTTAGGTCTGGCGGCTGTGGTAGCCTCCAGAGGAACCGTTTTGTTCGAATCTTACTGTATGGAGGTACAAGTGAAAAAGTATTACATTCCCTGTTGGGCAGTCGCCCTGTGTGCCGCATTGGCCATGCCGGTCGTCCAGGCCCAGAGTAACACTGCGAGCATTTTCGGACGGGTCGTGGACCAGTCCGACGCTGCCATTCCTGGCGCCGAGGTGACCGCGACCAATGAAGATACCGCGAGCAGCCAGACCGCTGTCACCGGCGACGTAGGCGGTTTCTCCATTACCTACCTGCAGGTCGGTACCTACACGTTAGCCATCGCCATGCCCGGCTTCAAGACCAAGAAAGAAACGGGTCTGGCTCTGGCTGCCTCAGATAAGCTGAACCTGACCTTCCGGCTGGAGGTAGGCGACGTCTCGGACTTTGTCCAGGTGACCGCGGCGCAGCCTCTGGTGGAGAGCAGCACCGCCCAGCACAGCGTGGCGATCACCAAGGAGCAGGTGGTGCAGCTACCCCTGTTCAAGCGCGACCTGGGACAGATCCTGCACCTGGGAACCGGGACCCACATCGGCGGAAAGTACACGGACACCTTCACCATCAATGGACTGGCCCCCGCTTCCCACACCGTCAACCTGGACGGGGTGGACGCTTCCCGGCAGGGCGAACAGAGCTCCATTTCCGGAAAGTTCGGCTATAACCTCATCCGGGGCACCACCCTGGAGGCCGTCAAGGAAGTCAAGGTTTCCAAGGGCTCCATGACGGCGGAGGTGGCCAAGACGTTTTCTGGGTCGCTGAACATCATCACCAAGAACGGGACCAATGACCTGCATGGGAGTCTGTTCTACAACTACAACAGCGCCGGCCTGAATGCCCGAAACCGAAGATCCTTCAGCAAGTTGCCGCTGGTCTTCAACCAGTTCGGCGGCTCCGTGGGCGGTCCCCTCGTGAAGGACCAGGCCTTCTTCTTCTTCGCCTACGAAGGCTACCGGCAGCAGGAGGCGGCCCTGATCCAGGGCGATGTCCCCACGGCGGAGTTCCGCGCTGCGGCCGTCGCACAACAACCGGCTTTCGCACCCTTCTTCGATCTCTACGCGCTGCCCAACCAGCCGCAGATCAGTCCTACCGACATCACGGCCCTTTTCATCGGAGACGGTCCCCGAACCTTCAATGAGAACTACTTCATCTTCCGGGGCGACGTCAATGTGGGTGAAGCCGGCGTCCTGACGGGCCGATTTGCCCGATCGGAGCCCTCGCGGCTGCAGCCCAGATACCCGAGCCAGGTCAACCAGAGCGGCAACGCCAAACAGTGGTACGCCTCCTATGTCCATGGGGGTACCAGCTTCACCTCCGAGAGCCGCTTTGGCTTCAACGACAACAGCCCCAGCGTCCTCTACCAGGAGTTCCCGGTGGGCGCGGACGCCGACGCATTCCTCGCCAATCCGGTGTCGGTGCGTTTTAACCAGTTCGGCGTCAGCGGCCAGCAGATCCGGAACGAGAGCCAGAGCTGGACGGCCGAGGAGGTGGTTGCCTTCAACCACGGGGATCACTCTATCAAGATTGGTGGCCGTCTGGGCAACCTCTCGACCAACGAGGGAAACATCTGGACCTCCACCTATAATTACGACACCGAAGCCGAATTCTTTGCCAACGTTCCCAGCCAAGTGTCGGTGGTCTTCGGAAAGGATGACTACGACCTGGGCCGTTATGACGGCGGCTTCTTCATCCAGGACGACTGGCGCGCGACGCCTCGCTTGATGTTGAATCTGGGTGTCCGCTACGACATCTTCGGGGTTCCCAAGGAGCGGGATGGCCGTCTCTTCAACTACGATTCGGCGTTCAGCACCACCCTGCGAGATCCCGACTCCATCTTCGATGGCGACTTCAACAACATTTCCCCCCGACTCGGCTTTGCCTATCGGCTGGATGATGAGGGAAGGACGGTCATCCGCGGCGGCGGCGGCGTCTACTTCACGCCGGTGCCCTCGATTCAGATGCAACAGCTGGTCCTGAATAAGTCCGCAAATGCGCCGGGCTTCGTTCCCGCCACCTTTCGCTTCAACGGAGAGGAAGCGCTCGCCCTGGGCATCCAATACCCCATGGGGGCAGCTGACATTGCACCGTTGCTGTCGGGTTTGGGACGTCCCGCTATCTGGCACATGGACCCCGACACCCGGACCCCCTATGCCATGTCCTGGAACCTGAGCATTCAGCGCCAGCTGACCGATACCATGGCCTGGGAGATCGGCTACGTGGGCAACGGCTCCCGTAAGGTGAGCCTGTATAACACCGCCAACATGCAGCGACGGGACACCGGCCTGCGGGCTACGGACCTGATACCAGGAATGGAAGGCATTGGTGGTTTTCGGATGATCGACGATGCGGACAGCACCACCTACCACGCCCTGCAGACCGAGTTCAAGAAGCGTTTCTCCAACTACAATACCTTCAATATGTACTACGACTGGTCGAACAACATTTCCTACTTCGGTGGGGATCTGTTCCGAGGCGACCGGATCCAGGACTGGGATTTGGTGGATTCGGCCCACAGCAGGCTCGACCTGGAGCGGGGTCCGACGCGTCACCGCATCCGTCACCGCTTCGTCATGGACCATATCGTGGAGCTGCCCTTCGGCAAATGGGCCAACTCGCCAGGCTCCAGACGCGCTCTGGAAGGTTGGACCCTCGGCGGCATCTGGCAATGGATGAGCGGAGAGGGTGGGGATGGGTACCTGATTTCTCAGGGCGGCCCCGGAGGGGGCAGGCGGCAGAGGCCCGACTTCACCTGTGGTAGCCACCAGGAGGCCTTCGATACGGCCCCGGCGGGCAAGCTCTTCAATCCGGGCTGCTTCTCCATGGTAGGAATCAACTCGATTGGTCAATTCGATCGCCCAGGGACTTACTCTCGTTATCCCTGGGAGTACCCGAGGCGGTTCAACTGGGATCTCTCCCTGGCCAAGAAGACCCAGCTCGGCGAGGGGATAGGACTGGAGATCCGGGCGGATCTCATCAATGCCTTCAACAACGTCGCTGTCAGCCGCGCCCGGACCGGTCCGGGAAGCTGTAGTGCAGCGGCCGTGGGCACCACGGACGAGACCCTTGACGGGCCCGGCTGTACGCGCGCTGGTAACTTCGGCGATATCCGAAGCTTAACTAATTCCCGTCAGGTCCAGTTCAATATGAGGCTCACGTTTTAGCGGGCCGGCTATTCTTAAGAGGAGGTACCAAAAGGGCCGCAGCAGAAATGCTGCGGCCCTTTTTTTGTGCCTTCGAGCCGAATTCCCACTCTTCTTCGCGGATTCGCGGCCCGGTTCCCTACTGATATCAGAACCGTTTATGCCATCAAAAAGTATGTGACACATCGCACACAGTTGTGCTACATTGTCCACTGTGAAGACGCTATCGATTCGTGAAATGCGTGGCGCACTAGGACGTCTGGACGAGTTGCTGGAAGAGGAACAGGAGATCATCATCACTCGCCGACGTCAGGCCATTGCCCGTCTGCTGCCGCTCAGGACCAGCCGTCACAGGCTTCTTTCCTGATGGGCCTGAGTAGCTTCGGTCTCCTGGCCGAAGAATCCGGACTTCGAGCCTTCGGCTCGACGGCGGCCTGGAGACCACTACTGCGGGTGCCCCTAATCTCAAGGTTCTTCCTCGACAACCAGGAACTGGTTGGACTCAAGGTCCTTCAGCTTCTGAATCGCCCCACTGGGCCACGCGATCTCCACCTCGTCCACCTGCCGGGCCTGCCCCAGACCCAGATGCAGCCGAACGTCGTTGCTGGACAGGTAGCTCCCGGCTCTCCGGACCTGGCGATGCAGCCATTGTTCTCCTACCCGTGCCCGGACCCGGGCACCGATGCCCTCGCGGTTGCTCTTCTGCCCAACCAGCTTCAGAGACAGCCAGTTCCCCCGATTGCCTCCCTCGTTTCGCAGTAGTCGCAGCCGGCTCCCGTTGTTGCTGACCAAAATGTCCACGTCGCCGTCGTTATCAAAGTCGGCGAAGGCGGCCCCCCGGCCTACGTCCAGACGCTCGAAGCACTCTCCTGATCGCGAAGATATCTCCCGGTAGTGCCCTCGGTTGTTTTCGTAGAGTAGCATTCGCTGAGCGAAGGTGGTGTCGTCTCGATACCGCTCGATGTTGTGAATGACGTGACCGTTCACGGAAAAGACATCCAGATCCGAATCGTTGTCGATGTCCAGGAATCCCACTCCGAAACCGACGTTCAACAGACTGTTCTCAAGAATGCCGGTGGTATAGGTTTCCTCGGAGAAGGATCCATCTCCCAGGTTGCGAAAGAGGGCGTTTCCCTCCATGGAGAAGTTGGTCACCACCAGATCCAGCAGCCCGTCCCCGTCGTAGTCGCCGAAATCCACCCCCATGCCGGCCCGGGCGTGGCCGTTGTGGTCGTAGGCCACGCCAGCCAGTAGGCCATCCTCGGAAAACGTGCCGTCTTGATTGTTCTTGAAGAGCAGATCCGGGGTGGTATCGCAGGCCACGAAGACGTCATCCCAGCCGTCCCCATCGTAGTCGGCGAAGACTACGCCCAGCGCCTTCCCGGCCACCTTACCGATGCCGCTGTCCTGGCTGACATCGGTGAAGGTAGCGTCTCCGTTGTTCCGGTAGAGGACGCTGGAGTCGGATTGGAAAGTGCTGGGGTGACAATAGGAGCGTTCCCCTCCCTGGCGGCACACGGTGTTCTGCTGGGTATCGAAGCGCACGTAGTTGGCCACCAGAAGATCCAGGTCGCCGTCTCGATCGTAATCGAAGAATCCCGAACTGGCAGCCCAGTGCCTCTGGTTCTCCACACCGGCCGCGGTGGTGCTGTCGGTGAAGGTCCCATCGCCTTTGTTCCGCCACAAAACGCTACGACGGTAGCCGGTCAGGTAGAGATCCGTATCTCCGTCGTTGTCGTAGTCTCCGACGCCCACCCCGGTTCCGAAGATACCTTTCACCTCCAGTAGTCCGGTCACAGCCGTGACGTCGGTGAAGGTGCCGTTACCACGGTTGCGGAAGAGGCGGCTGGTGGGGTCCTTTGCCGCGTCGGGACCAGGTAGGCTGGAGCCGTTGACCACGAAAACATCCTGAAATCCGTCACCATCGTAGTCGAGGAAGGCAACGCCCGCTCCCATGATCTCGGGAAAGTAGAATTGCCCCCGAGCACCGTTGAAGTGCGTGAACACCAGACCTGACTTCGAGGCAACATCGGTGAAGCGGATACCATCCTCCGAGGATGCGCCCGCTAGAATGCCGATCGTGTAGAGCTGGCAGATCAGGAGACGGAAAGAGCATCTCATCGAGTCTCTCAATCCACCCGGAACGACGGCATAGTGTCAGCCGCCACACCGTAGACCCTGGCTTGACCGAACTGACTGCGCTCCCTCTCCTGTGACAGCTCCTCGAATCTCTTCAGGTACTTCGAGGCCTTCTCGTGCTCTCCCAATTTCAGACAGACCTGCCCCGCCTTGAAGTGGGCTGCCAAGTGCTTTGGATCCAGCTGGAGGACCCGAGTCAATGGTGTCAGTGCACGCTGGTAGTGCCGCTGCTGGAAAAGCACCAGACCATGGTAGTAGAGGGATTCGACACGATCGGGTTCCCTCGCCAGGAGTGCCTCCAGTAGCCTCTCCGCCTCTTGGGATCGTCCTTGCTTGAAACGATTGACCGCCAGGTAGTGGTTGGCTGGTCCGTTCACCGGGTCGCGCTCTAGCGCCTTCCCTAGTTCTTGAACGGCCTCGTCGAAGCGTCCCTGCATCTGGTAGCAGATCGATAAAAGCACATATCCCTGAGGAGAATGTGGGTCCAGTTGGGTCGAGCGGCGCAGTGATTCGATGGCACGGTTCAGCCGCTCCGAGAGACCATAGCTTCTACCTAGACTTCGCAGTATCTCGGGATCCTGCCCCTCAGCCGCGCGTCTCAAGAAAGAAGTAGCCTCGTCGTAGCGGCGGTTCTCCAGGAGCAGCAGCCCCAAGGAGTGGAGTCGCAGCGGATCTCCCGAGACCAGTTCGCCTGCCCTGGTCGCCGATGTTGTTCCCTCTTCGGAGCGGCCGGTCCGAAACTGGGATCTAGCCAGGAAATAAAGCGCTTCTGGGTTGTTCGGAGCCAGTTTGGCCGCCCTAAGGCCTGCCTTCACGCTCTTTTCGTATCGTCCCCGCTGGTAGAGCGCACGAGTCAGTCCGAGATTGGCGGCAGGATCCTCCGGATTTCTTGCCACGATCCACTGAAGCAGGGGGATGGCCTTCTCCGCCTGCTTGACCTCCAGATAAGCCAGGCCCAGATTGAGGCGTGGATGTGCGTAGTCCGGACGCTGCTGCAGAGCCCCTTCGAGATGGCCTATCGCCTTGTCAATGTGTCCCCGGCTCAGAGCGATCGTGCCCGCCAGATTCAGAATCTCCGGCTGTTTGGGCAGGATCGCGAGGGCCTTCGAGATTTCTTTCTCAGCCCCCTCGAGATCCTCACCCTCAAGGAAGCGAACCGCGCTCTCGTAGTGCCGGAGTGCCTGCTGAGGCGTCTGGGCCAGGCCCGAAGACAGAGAAAGAAAAAGACCCAACACGCAGGCCCCGACCGTCCATCTGGTCATGAAACTTCTAAGCAATAGGCCGATCCTCATCACTAGTTTCCCGTTCCTGAACAGAGTATACCAATCGCTAGGTCCCTAGCTGGAGCCCAGTTCCCTCGCGGTCACGGCTCTGTCTCTACTTATTGGGTATTGTGACACCCCTTTCCCGGGGCTGTTATACTGGGGTCAATCAGGATTTCGGAAGCAAAGGAGCACGACCATGAAGCGGCTGATTCCGTTGGTAACATTGACGCTTGGATTTAGCTTCGTTCTGGCTGCCAAGTTCTGGGAGAAGAAGCCTTACACGGAATGGTCCGAGAGAGATGCCTGGTCCATTCTAAACAGCTCCCCTTGGACCGGCCGGATCAGCGTCTGGGCCAGGGTGGCCAGCCGGAGCACCCGAGTCGATATCTCAGGAGGCAGCGACCGGACGGATCACAAGGACCTGCAGGCCGAAAGAAACTCGGACCAGGCGGCGAGTCGAAGGCTGGAGCAGTTGGAAACAGGCGACTCGGACACGATTACCTATCTGATCCGCTTCCAGCTGTCCGATCCGGTTCGGAGGGCTCTGGCGCGACTGACCCTACTGGGAATGGAGGCGAGTTCGGGAGGCTCTCTCCAAGATCGCCAAATGGTGGACAGATTCGCCCAGACCAGTCCCCTGGAGAACAACATCGTTGTGTCGGTCTGTACTGAAGACGGCCGCGCGCCGGCTGCCCTGGAGGGGCTGACCCAGGAGCACTTTATGGAGTACAGCTATCTTCTCCTCAAGAAGAGCAAGCGCAAGTTGGGCCTGGAGCAGTACTACTTCCCAGCCAGAGCCAAGCGCATGGGGCTTGGCAGTAGTGGCCTCTTCCTCTTCCCTCGCACGGAAGGAGGCAAGGAACTGGTGACGTTGGCGGAGAAGGAAGTCCACTTCGAGACCTACCTGGGAAAAAAGCTGAAGATCAAGAAGAAATTCAAGCTCAAGAAGATGATGTTCGACGACAAATTGGCTCTGTGAGCGGGGTCAGGCCAATGAAGTTTTAGGTTAGTCCCGCCCCCAGAGGAGCTGGCCCCATTCGAGAACGAAACTTTGGCACCAACAGATGGCAGTGATTGCCCGAATCCTTCGAAGTCGGGCGCAGTGGTGAAGTTTCAGGTCAGTACCACCCCCGGTTCGTCCTTTCATCGGGGAGAGAGGAAGGCGGGGGGAGCGGTAGGGGTGGAGCCGTAGATTCGAGGGCCGCTCTGAGTCTTTTCCTCGTGCTCCTTCCGCAGCTTCTTGAAGGCCGCCAGGAATTGGTTGGACTCCTCTTTCTGGCCAAGCTTCTGCAGGACCTGGGCCAACTTGTAATGGGCGGAAATGTGTCGGGAATCAAGCTCCAAGACTCGCGTCAGCAGCTTCTGTGAAGTGTCGTAGTCCCGTTGCCGGTAGCGGACCAAAGCCTGATGGTAGAGCGCGTCCAGGTGGTCAGCGGAGCCGGCGAGGACCTGCCGAAACTGGGTCTGTGCCTCCTCCAGGCGCCCCTGCCGATAGAGCGCGCGGCCCAGATGGTGGTGGCCCTCCAGGTGACCAGGATCTAGAGACAGAAGCTTCTTGAGCGTCGTCTCCGCCTCGGGCAGCCGGCCCAGAAGCCCGTAGCCCACCGCTAGGAGCCAGTAACCGTTGGGTTCCTCCGGTTTGAGCCGGACGGCTTCTTCGAACAGCTGGATGGCCTTCATATGCTGGAGAGACAAGCCATAACTCATCCCTAGAGACTGAAGCTTTTCGGGGTCCTTCCCCGTTAGCTCCATTGCCTTCTCCAAAAGGGGGAGCGCCTCTCGATTGCGTCCCTGGTCCACGAGCAGCAGACCCAGCATGTGGAGCTTTCCTCCCTCGTTCGGGAAGAGTGTTCCCAGAGTCACTGCCGACTGGAGTGCCGGAGCTGCCTCCCCCCTTTCAAATCGGACCTTGCTCAGTAGAAAGGCAACCCAGAAGCCGACGTTCCGATGCCGCTCCTCTTTGGAGGAAGCAAGTCTGGTCAGCAGTCCCTTGGTGGCTGGCAGCCTCTGGAGGCCGGTCAGCTGGGTCTCGGCACCCGACACGTCTCCTCCCAAGATAGCCTCCAGGGTCTTAACGTAGCGTCCGAAAGTCTTGTCAGCCTGGGAGCCTGTAAGACCCCTGGTCTGGTCTAGCAGGAACAGTCCGAGCCATTCGTAGAAATGCTGATCACTGGCCCGGGATTGGAGAGCCTGATCCATATGTGCCAGTGCTTTGCTGTACTGTGCGGTACCGACGTAGGCCCGTGCCAGTGTACTCCGGGCCTCCAACAGTCCTGGCTTTTGTCTGAGAGCCTTCTCCAAGAGCGGAATCGCGTCGACATTCTTACCCTGTCCCTGGAGGGAGATTCCGGCGACGGTAAGGGCTTCCGGGAGATTCGGATATCGGGCCAGGACCTTTCCGATCGCCTCCTCCGCTCCGGCGTAGTCTCCCTTCTCCAGCAGGCTGATGGCAAGCTGGTACTGTTGTTGGGGGTCTTGGGCCAGATTCAGAGGCGTCGCCAGAGTAACGATCAGGATCAACAGCGCCAGGCGGAAGGCTGCTTCACCGTACATGGTGCATCTAAGCATTCTGTCTCTTGCTCTGGAGAGACCGGGGTCGACCCTAGGTATTGCTCAGCGAATCGGTTCAGGGTACATTCACCCATTAGAGGCTCTGGCAGGCGACCGCCGCCAGCATCGGCCCTGCTGAAACGAGCCTCTTACTGGCTGGATCGACCGGAGCGTTGAAGCCCTCAAGCGTGCGCGAACCCAGCAATTGAAGATCTGTCTCCTGAGCGAACACCACTTCGTCGATAGTTTCGAATCCACCGTATCGGATGACCGCATACCCAAGGTCACGAACCACTGTGTCACCATTAGCCATGACGAAAGGCTGGTTCTTCTTCCTGACCGAAATTCCGGCGTCCCGCAGAGTCTTCTCCGAGACCCAGCTCAGTTCCGACCCTGTATCGACCATGATCCCGCCAACGACATGGAACTTCGCCCGGGCAGTTAGCTTCCTAATCTCGATCTCGGCGGCGAACACACCCATCGTTCTCCTTCGCTTATGATACCATCCGACACTTCACCGTTGGCGGTTCTTCTACCCTAACGTTCCAATCGCGAAAACTACGAAAAGGGGCCAATAACCGAGGCTACTCGCGCGTTGAAGGTCTGTGCAGTCTGACGAATCAATCCCGCTGGGATTGACTCTTGATTTAAGTCATCGAACGACGCTAAACAGCCAAGACATCGGTCTGCAATTACTCCGGGGCCAGCACCGAAAATCCCAGTTCCTTCGCCGCCTCGGCCATTGTTCGGTCGTAGACAATCATGGAGTCCAACGATGTCCCTAGGTATCGGGCTGAAGCCAGATGTATGGCATCCAGAGAGCGAAGGAATATGGGGTCGAGGGAGGCGGCGTCCTTCAGGACTTCCTCGGTTAGCTCAATCAAGTCCAGACTTGCCAGGACTTCTCTAGCCCTGGCCAGTACGCGTGGCTCCGGGGAGGCCCGGCGAGTCGCCCGCAGAACTTCGACCACCGCCAACTGGCTGGAGACGTGGTGCCGCCATCGAGAGAGACTTCCCAACAGTCCAACGGTCTCTGCCTCGGGAAGAACCAGCTTGACCAGTGCCGAGGAGTCCAGATACACGACGTCCACCTCTACTCTTCCGATCGCTGCTCCGACAGAGCATCACTGATAGATTGGTCTGACGGAAAGGACTTGGGAGCGGGTAACTTCGATAGGTCCAGCCGAGCGGGAATGATGTGTCCCTGAGCTTTAAGCCGTTCCCAAGCGGTCGAGTGCTCCGGTAGCGGGGACAGGAGCGCCACAGGTCTACCTCGATCCGACACTTGAAAGCTCTCCCCCTCTTCTACTCTGCGCAGGTACTTACTCAGATTCTGACGTAGGGAGCGGATTCCAACTGCATTTTCACCACTCATGTAGCACAGTGTAGCACATTGGAGCACCATGGAAAGAAGGAGAGAGCAGGAGGCCCAGCCTGCCGCTGCGCAGGATATCCAGCGTGGGGAGCACAATGACTATGCTATGCTCTTCCGATCGTGAGGTTACCGCTCCCTTTCTCTCGGCTTACCCTCAGCCTGTGGATCCTGGCTGCGCCTTTTTTGACTGCCGGTCCTCAGGTGGACGCCGTAGAGCTCTTCAAGACACGGGTCCAGCCCGTCCTGGCCGCTCGCTGCTTTGCATGCCATACCACACAGCGAGCCGGTGGACTCGACATGGGCTCCAGAGAGCTCGTCCTCAAGGGCGGCAATTCCGGGCCTGCCATCGTGCCCGGCTATCCAGAGCGCAGCCTGCTCATACAGTCAGTTCAGCACACCCATGAGCGTTTGAAGATGCCCCTCTCCGGGAGCAAGCTGGAGGAGCAGGAGATCTCTGATCTGATTTCCTGGGTGAGGGCAGGCGCCGTCTGGGTCTCGGGCAGCGCGGACACCGCTCAGGAGGGAGACTCCTACTCCAAAAC
This sequence comes from Acidobacteriota bacterium, assembly GCA_047514575.1. Lineage (GTDB taxonomy): Bacteria > Acidobacteriota > UBA6911 > RPQK01 > JAJDTT01 > CAUZIZ01. The sequence continues at coordinate 13,047 of JAKZYH010000755.1, forward strand.
GGAGGATCAGAGGGCTTTCTGGTCCTTTCAACCCGTCACCAGACCAGACTTGCCGGAAGTGCAGAATGAGAGCTGGCCGCGAGGACCCATCGACCACTTCATTCTCTCGAGGATGGAGCGGCAGGGACTCAGGCCAGTGCCAACAGCCGACAGAAGGAGCCTGATCCGGCGTGCCAGCTTCGATCTCACCGGACTGCCGCCGACTCCGGGGGAAGTGGACGCCTTCCTGGACGATCCCTCCCCGGATGCTTTCGGAACGGTCGTGGACCGGCTGCTGGCGTCGTCCCGGTATGGGGAACGCTGGGGCAGGCACTGGTTGGACGTGGCGCGTTACGCAGACGACCAAACCGTCACCCGTCCCGCCTCCCACGCCTTTCGATATCGGGACTGGGTAATCGGGGCCTTCAACGACGATTTGCCGTACGACCTCTTCGTGAAGGCACAGATCGCCGGGGATCTGCTGCCCGACGTAGATAACCGGTTGGTGGCAGCAACCGGCCTCTACACTTTGAGTCCAGACTTCGGGAAGGATCCTACCGGGACCCGAAGGTTGGGGTGCCAGGAGACCAGTCATCAGGACGACCGGGTCGATGTCACAACCCGGGCTTTTCTGGGGTTGACCGGTGGCTGCGCTCGCTGCCACGATCACAAATTCGATCCCATCCCTACGCTGGACTACTATGCCCTCCTTGGGGTCTTCACCAGCAGTGAGTGTGTCGAATTTCCCCTGGCCTCCCCCGAGGCTGTGACTGCCTATCAGGAGCACAAGAAGGGGATAGATGACCAAGAAAACAGTATCGAGCAGTTCATAGAGACCCAGGCTGTGCAGCTGGCGGAGATCCTGGCCGCCCAGACGACCCGCTACATGGTGTCTTCCTGGAAGGTGCTGGGCCCCCCCGGGCGGGACTTGGGGGAGTTGGCCCGGGAGGAGGGTCTGGATCGGGAGACACTGCAGCGCTGGATCCAGTACCTGGGCATTCCTGCTCACGACCACCCCTACCTCCAGGGCTGGAAGGCTGCGTTGGCTTCCGGTTCCGGCGAAAGCGAAATCCGAAGGCTGGCCCAGGGGTTTCAGGAGCGGGTCCTGTCGGTCATCAAAGAGAAGAAGGCCGTCGACGAAAAGAATCGGATCGCTCTGGGCTCGGCCCTGCTGTTGGAGAAAGGAAGCGACAAGACACTCTTAGGCGCGAACGCTACGCAGGCTCTGCCCAGGGACCGGTTCTTCCTCTGGAGAGATATGGTCTTCAAGGGGGGGCTCTATGACTGGAAGGGAATCCTCTACTACGGCGAGGAGGTGGAACGTTTCCTCACCGGCCAGTGGAAGCTTCATCTGGACTCGATGAAGGTCCGCTTGCAGAACTTGAAAGACGCCTCCCCCCCGCAGTATCCCATAGCGCTGACCCTTCGAGACTCCTCCTACCCGACGAACGCGCGGATCCATGTCCGTGGAAACCCGGATGCCCTGGGTCAGGAGGCGCCGCGGAGGTTCCTGTCGGTCTTGAGTCCTCGAGAAGGCAAGCCCTTTCGCCGTGGCAGCGGTCGCCTCGAGCTGGCCAAAGCCATCGCGAACCCAGAGAATCCCCTGACCGCTCGAGTCATGGTCAATCGGATCTGGCAGAATCACTTCGGCAGGGGAATCGTGGCCACGGCCAGCAACTTCGGTCATCTGGGAGACCCTCCCAGCCATCCCCGGCTCCTGGACTATCTGGCCCGCCGTTTTGTGGAGAACAACTGGTCCATCAAGGCCCTCCACCGGGAGATCCTGCTCTCCTCTACCTATGCCCTGAGCAGTAAGTACTCAGAGCGGAACTTCGCCGTCGACCCGGAAAACCGTCTGCTTTGGCGGGCCAATCGCCGGCGACTGGATGTGGAGGAATTGCGAGATGCCATCCTACTCGTCTCCGGTGGCCTTGACCTCAGAATGGGAGGGGAGGCCGTCCCTTTGACGGATCCTGAAAACCGCCGACGGACGGTCTATGGGTTCGTCAGTCGCAAAGAGCTCGACCACACCCTGTCGTCGTTTGATTTTCCCGATCCCAACGAGACCAGTGCAGGCAGAATGGAAACCAATACACCTCTGCAGCAGCTGTTCTTTCTCAACAGCGATTTCATTCTCACCCGGGCCCAAGCCTTCGCCTCTCGCCTGGCCCGGGAGACCAGTGACGACGGGTCCCGGATCGGGCAGGCCTATCGACGTCTGTTTGGCCGAGATCCGTCCCAGGAAGAATCACACCTGGATCTGGAGTTTCTCCGAGGCACAGGCAACGACTGGAACCAGTATGCTCAGGTTCTGCTGAGCTCCAATGAGTTCATCTATGTGGAGTAAGGTCCGGTGTCCATGAATCGGCGCGAGCTGCTGCACACGATGGGAAGCGGATTCGGGCTGCTGGGCCTGGCCGATATCTTACAAGCCACGGGTCAGGGATCAGGACGGCTCCCCACGGCCCGGGCCAAACACGTCATCTATCTCTTTCTGGCCGGTGGCCCTTCCCAGGTCGACACTTTCGATCCCAAACCCACCTTGACCCGATACAATGGCCAACCCCTGCCGACGGGTAGCGTGACGACGGAGCGAAAGACGGGCAACCTGCTGGCTTCTCCGTTCGAGTTCAGACGCTGCGGTCAGAGCGGAATCGAGGTAAGCGAGATCTTTCCCCTCCTGGGTGAGCAGATCGATGACATCTGCGTCATCCGATCCATGCACACGGAGCGGCCCAATCATG
>JAKZYH010000756.1:0-4350 GCA_047514575.1 Acidobacteriota bacterium
CACGCGAACCCGTCGCCGGAATAGTACAGGTGCAGCTGCATGCCCGGGGGATCGGTGGAGCGGGTTTGACCGATCGCCTTGTAGCGCTTCGCCGGATCCTTTTCGTTTGTGTCCACGAAGGTCGGCGCCCGGCTGCCCTGAGGCAGGATGTTGTTGGATCTGGAGCCGTTGAACTCCACCTTGCCCAGACTGGGTTTTTCCCAGTGGACTCCGTCGCGGGAGGTAGCGTAGCAGAGATGGTAGGCGTATTCGTTGGAGTCCCCCACGTAGCGATAGGCCGCTTCCACTTGTTCCCGAACAGCGCCCTTGTCCGTCCAGTGGAAATCGCTCAGCTTTCCACCCCCCCTCTCGGCCTTGTAACCATCCGTCGTTCTGTACCACATCTTGAACAGCCCCTCCTTCTCGTCGTACAGCACCTTGGAAATGGGGTTGAGACCTCCCTCCCAGGGACGATCGGGTCTCACTACGGGGTTGTTGGGCGACTTGGTGGCCGGGTTGAGGACCTGCTGAGCGTCGGTGAGGCTCTGGATGATGTAGTCGTCGATGAAAAGCTGCTTACGGTTCCCGATTTCCAGCAGGCTCGGAGGCTCCGATGCCCCGTGAATCTTCAGGATGGTAAGCACAAATACACAGAGACTCCCTAGGAAAACATGGCTTCTCATCTGAGCCCTCCTTCACAGTCCGTACGTACTACCAATTTCAGCTTTTAGGCGGCTGCTTTATTGATTTGGTGGGAACAACTATACAACAGGTTCAAGGTCTGGTTCAGGTGAGCCGGGAGAAAATCTGCTAATCGGGTGCGTCGATCATCCCTCTGTCGCAGGAGTCGGCGGAAGGCGCCCTCTCTCAGGACCCCTCGTGCGGGCTTTCTGATCGGGAGGGCAACGATGAGGGCGCCTCCAGAAAACCTGTCGTCAGTTATGAACGAACTCCTCGGAGGTGATTATCGCCCAGAGGACATCCTCGAAGGCCTCTCTGCGCGAGGAGCGTTGAGCGATTGCGCGTTTCAGCCGCCGCTCTTCCTCCGATGTAGGAAACCGGGATAGAGCCGCAAGGTAGAGCTCCTGGATGATTCCTCGGTCGGAATTCCCGCCCCTGAGCAAGCCGTCCAAACGAGACCCCGTCTGGGAAAGCTTCCCTGTGTAGGTAGATCCAACCAGAGTGTGAAGAGCCTGCTTCAGGTTGGGATCGCCATCTCGCTCCGCGACGCTGGCACGATTCGTCCGTCCGTACATGTCCAGGAAGGCGGAGGGATACATGTCCGGCACTCTGAGAGCAATGGCGCGAGTCCCAGGAGGAGCGGTCCCTTTCCAGCTGTTGTTGAAAACCTCCGGTATCCCGGTGACCTGACTAATCGCATCTAGAAGCACTTCCGCCTCCAGGACGCGCGGGAGGCGATGCGAGTAGTTGATCTTATCTTCCTTGTTGTTTTCGTTCGAAACAGAAGACAGTTGGTAGGTCCTGGACCGGACGATGCGACCGATCAGATGTCTCAGATCGTATCCGTGTTCTCTGAAGTCCTGCGCCAGCGCTTGCAATAGTTCGGGGTGTGTCGGCGGATTCACGGCCCGAAAATCGTCCACCGGGTCCACGATACCTCTGCCGAACAGATAGCCCCAGATTCGGTTCACGCTGGCTTCGGCAAAATAGGGATGAGAGCTGATCCATCTTCCCAGCTCCAAGCGGGGGTCGGACATTTGACTGGCGGACAGCGGAGTACCGTCGAGAAAAGCCGGCTGAACTTCCGACTTGGTTCGAGGATGAATTATCTTGACCGAGTCTTCTGGTTCCCCTAAATCAGGGTCTGGACCGGCGGGATCGTCGAAGATCAACGCTCCATGGGTCCCGTCTCCGATCCACTCCGTACGGCTGAGCTGCCCGAAGAAGGCTGCCATTCCCCAGAACTGATCCTGGCTCCAATTCTCGAAAGGATGGTTGTGGCACTGGGCACAGTCCAGTCGACGACCCATGAACACGCGTACCTGTTCGGCCATGATTTCCTGCGGGGGCAAGCCGCTGGCATTTCCTCCCTCTCTCGAGTAGTGCCGTGAGGGTCCGTCAAACCCCTGGGCCGAGATCCGTTCCAGGGCGATCTGATCGTAGGGTTTGTTCTGGGCAATGTTGTCCCGGATCCATATCCAGTAGGCATAGCTGTGGGGTGGCGATCCATTTTCACCGTAGGCCACTCTGAAGAGGTCGGCAAAACGGAAGGTCCAGTAGTCTACATACTCGGGCGCGTTCAGGAGAATCTCAATCAGTTCCTCCCGTTTTCGTGGATCCCTGCTGGATAAAAACTCACGGACCCGGTTCGGAGGGGGAAGGGTCCCGGTAAGATCCAGGCAGACTCGACGCAAGAACCCGGCATCGCTGGAGCGCTCGGAGGGCACGATGCTGTGCCGGCTGAGCTTACCGAAGACATGATCGTCAATGAAGTTGTGACTCGGCTCCTTCTCGGGATGGGACACTATATCGGCGATCACGCCAAAGCGGGCGGTCACGACATGTCCCACCGCCCGAACCATGATCGCGGTCTCTCCCCTCGACACGGCTCGTACGACTCCCTGTGGGCTGACTTTGACGACGTCCGGATTGCTGGAAACGAACCGCACCTCATCCGTGATGTCTTCTCGTCGGCCGTTGGAGAGGTAGCCGGTTACCAGAAGCTGCTGCCGTCCATCTCGATCCAGGATCCCTTCCTTGGGTAGGATTTCGACCCGTTCGATCCGCGCGCCCTCTTGGGTTCCCTCCTCCTGGAAAGGTGCTCCCTCTCTGACCCAATTCAGAATAGTCTGGTAGTCACCGGAATCCTGGGAAAACCGCTGCCCGCCCTGGTGGGGGACGCTTAGGGTGGGTTTCAAAAGAACCAAGCTCTCTTCCGGCTCGTCCAGGTTGATGCGGGGCTCTATGGGCTCTGCCGGCTCGGCGGTCAATACCTGATAGGTGCCTCCTTCGACGATCCATGTGTGATCGTCTCGAGGGTTGAGCGCGTCCAGAGAGAGCTTGAAACCTCCCTTTCCCTTGACACTCCCATGGCACTCACTACTGTTGCACCCCCGTCTGGTCAAAACTGCACCGATGTCCCGGGCGAAGCTGAATGGGGTTTCCTCTGTCACAGACGCGACTTGGATGCGCGCTTCCGTCACCTGTCCCGCTACCTGGGCCTCCAGTTCGGCTCTTCCTTCGGCGATTGCCCTGACCCGGCCCGATTCGTCCACCTTGGCCACTGCCGGACGTCTGATGGAAAAACGGCTCTTGGATGTCAAATCCCTCTCCAACCCATCCGAGTATTTTCCCAGCACCAGAAACTGCTGGGAAGCTGCGGCGCCCCAGAGGGTTATCTCCGGGGGAACGACGCGAACCGACAACAGACTCGGCCCCTCGGTGGCGACTGCTTTGGAGGACGGGAGAGACTCGGCTGGGGCAGCCGCCAGAATGCAAAGAAAACACCCTATAAGACTCTGGGCTGAAGTCAGCCTGATGGGTCTCAGGGCAAACCTCCCTGGCCTTCTAGTCGGGAACGGGAGTCGGATTAGTTGTGGCACAACAGGTGTATCTCGGAGTATAGCACCTGCGGGGAATAGGCGTCCAGATCGAGTGGCAGCAATTACTCTGATCTCCACCCAGCTTGACAACGCACTCTAGACGGAATCCCGGATTCCGCGGACAAAGAGCCTTTTCTGCCTGAAACGGAAGTTAGTAAAGCCTCCGGCCGCGCCGGATCATTCAAGGGGAAACTTCAGGTCCGCTTTCTCCTCGGAACCTGGGTTCTTTTTGCTGAAGTGACAGCCGCGCGCGGCTCTGTTGATCGCGCTCCGTTTGAAACTTGGTGCTTGGGATTTGGAGCTTGTTTGTATCTTGTTTCTTGTATCTTGGGACCTTGAAGTTTCAGCTTAGCCCCGCCCCCGGCTGCAGACGGCCGGATCGTACAGGAAAGAAACTTGGATCGGGGATAGGGGAAATTCTGCTGTTTCTCCAGCTCTCTCCTCGGAACTGGGCCTCATACTGCTAACGGGTCAAGTCATTCGCGGCTCTGACGGACTCGGCTTCGCCATACTGGCAATCCATCCATTAGTGGCACTATTTCCGGTACTGCTCACTGATCACTGCACCACTGCTCACTATTCAAGTTTCAGGTTAGGGCTGGGCCAGAATCGGCTCGGCATAAAGCAAATCGCCACTGAGACCATCGTAGTACTGGACCAGGACCTGGGGCCACGGGAAAGCGACCCAGCGATCACCGCCGTCGGGTGCGCGGTTCTGGAATACGTTGTTGACCTGCACCACACAGTAGACGGGTTGTCGCCGCGGCGGCGGCGAATCATCGAGAAAATAGGTCGACCAGCGGATTTC
>JAKZYH010000757.1:0-7452 GCA_047514575.1 Acidobacteriota bacterium
CGCTCAGATTTGCACCAGATTTGGCCGCGAACGATTGAGCGAAACCGCAGGCATAGCCAGGTCTACGTTGAGGATTTCGCGATTGAGGAGCGGCCGAAGATGGTGTGAACATGAGATGCCAAAATGCCAAGTTATTTTTGCGCAGACCCTAAGGAGAGAGGGAAAGTCGCACTTCGCGTATTCACGATTACCACTCTTACGATTTGGACATGGTACACGCTATCTTACCCTGCTAGCAACAGATCGGCTCGCGGTCGCGGTATCCTTCAAGGTCGGGAAGATTCGAACGCCGAAGTGCGCTGGTGACGCTACGGTTGATCGCCGACAGCCCCAAGTTCCGCAAGGTTCGTGGCGCCTGGTTTTCGTAACCTTTCCGACTGTGCAAATGTGGACTGTTCTGCTAAAGTGACGGATTCGGTGGATTCGCCGTGCTTAGAATGTCTCGACTTATCGTTCTTGTCATCGGTCTGCTTTGGCTGTGCGAGCCGGTTGCGTTGATCTGGCCAACGGCCGCGGCTCACTGCGAACGTCATGGCATCGATTGTTCCTGCCCCAAGGTCTGCGCTCTTGCCCCAGAGGTATTGCAGGAAGGCGCCCTGTGCCATCGCTCGGATGGTGGGGAGCCTTCGCGACCCGATCCAATGGGCACACGGAAAGCGCCGGATTGCAGCATCAAAGCATCCTGCCCTGATGATGAGGAGGCCGTACAGGCCGTCTTTTCTCGTGCTTATCTCCCACCCGAAAGATTCCGTTGGGAAAGGCCGTGCTTTTTCCAAGAGAAGGTTGATGATTTCCTGGTTCCGGGAACGCCAGGTTACTCCGCCCGCATAAGTCACCCCCCACGATCCTCCTGATCGACTCCGTTTTTCAAGACCGACATACCAGTCGACGGACTCCTGGTTTTCCGTCAGGCGGCCTACGGGCCGTGCCTCCTGCACTGGAAATGTCGCAGTCAGCTCGGCATTCAGGAGGATTCTCAAAAGGTGAAGTCTTACAAAATCGGCTGCTTGCTTGCCCTGTCGCTGTGCCTGGCGGCGGGGAGCTGGTCTCATGGCCAGAACATCAAGGGCACCATCACAGGACTGGTTCAGGACTCCAGTCAGCGGGTCCTGCCGGGCGCGGAAATCGTTGTGCGGAACCTACTACGGGAATCCACACGCACTGTGATTTCGGACTCCGGTGGCCTCTTTCACCAGGCCGGCTTGGACCCGGGAGTCTACCAGGTCTCGGCCGAGCTTCCTGGTTTCAGGTCCTATCGAAGCGAAGAGCTGGATCTGGAAGTCGGTGTGGTTCTCCGTCTGGAAATCCAACTCAGTCCGTCCGGACTGGACACCGCCGTCGATGTCTCGGCCCAGGTCCTGCAACTGGATGAGAACAAGCAGGCCCAGGGGTTCAACACTGAAGAGATGAATGATCTGCCGGTTGAGGCTGGAGGGCAGGGCCGTAACTTCTATGCCCAGGCTCGAACTGCTCCCGGTGTGGCCCTCTCCACCCTGGCTCATCGTCCTTTCTCGGTGAGTGGGCAGCGCCCACGAAACAACAACTACATGGTGGACTCCGTCGAAATGAACGACGCAGATTCCGGGTACATCGCGGGACGTGGTGTCACCGAACAGCTGATCAGTCAGGAAGCCGTCCAGAGTTTCGAAATCATCAGCCACAACTACAAGGCCGAGTTTGGACGTAATTCAGGCAGCATCGTCAGTCTGGTTACCAAGTCTGGCACCGACCAGTTTCATGGGAGCGGCTACTGGTACCACGGAAATTCGGCGTTGAGTGCGCGCAGTCCCCTTGAATCAGAGAAAAGCCCTTACCTATCGAATATGGCGGGGTTTACTCTGGGAGGTCCAGTCAAGAAGAACAAGGTCTATCTCTTCGGAAACTATGAAATCTATCGGTCCCGCGGCACCACGCTTGCCAGCTTCCGCACCTTGACCGATGCACAGAGAGCCCAGGCGGCACCATCGATGCGTTCTCTTGCCGCCATCTATCCCTCTTCGCCGACGGGTTCTCGTGTCTTCACCCAGGGGGTTCCTCGCTCGGTTGACGGACTCACTTACTTGCTTCGAGGAGACCTGGAACTGACGGAACGGCAGCAGCTGACGATCCGCACCAGCTTTACCCGAGGCGTCACCGATTCCACGGCCATTGGCGATACGGTGGCCAGCGACGTGATCATCAAGAACAAGACCCGAGGCATGGCGCTGCACCACAGCTACACCGTCGGCCCCAGCTTGTTCAATGAGCTCCGTTTCGGGTACATGCGGTTGATTCAGCTGGACAGTAACTTCGAGGATCCCATCCAGCTCGGAGACCCTGCTATCAACGGCAATATAGGATTCATGATCGTCCCGGGCTTGAGTTTGGCTGGACCTCTGTCATTTTTGGGTCGCAATCAGACTCAGAACAACTACCAGTTGAGCGATGACATTTCCTGGGTGCTCCACAACCACATCCTGAAGTTCGGGACCTCGCTGCGTCGGGTCCAGGTCAATGGCGGCACCCTCAACAATGCCTTCCTGGGATCCATTTTCTTTCCCAATATCACTGCTTTTCTGGAAGGGCAGCCTTTGTCCTACAACCAGATCCAGGGTAACCCACAGATCGGACTGAGACGCTGGGAGTGGCACGGTTATCTCCAGGACGACTGGAAGCTGGCCAGGAACTTCACCGTCAACCTGGGACTTCGTTACGAACTGAACACTTCGCCCACCGAAGCGGCAGATCGGATCGCGCAGAGCTTCCGTTTTAGGGAGGATCGCAACAACTTCGCTCCCCGCTTGGGCTTTGCTTGGTCTCCTGTCTCAGAGACCGTCATTCGAGGCGGATACGGTATCTTCTACAACGCCGTCGAGATGGCGTTCCTGGGATTGACCCGCTTCAATCCACCCCTGCTGGAGACCTTTTCGGTGTTTCGTCCCACTTTCCCCGATCTGCTGGACCGAGCCCGGAAAGGCTTGCCCAGCGGGCTGGTGGTACCCGATCCAGGGACGACAACGCCCTACGCTCAGCACCTCAACCTGACCGTCCAGAGACAACTTTGGAACCCGCAATCCACGGCCTCGGTGGCCTATGTCGGCACCCTGGGGCGCCACCTTACCCGCAATCGGCGCCCCAATGGCGGGGAGAATCTGGGGCAGGCAAAGCGGCTGGATCCATTGGTTGGAGTCGTAAATCGCCTCGAGAGTTCGGCCTCCTCGACCTATCACTCTCTGCAGGTGGCCTTGCGTCAACAGATGACCCAGGACCTGAACCTGCGCGTCGCCTATACCTATTCGCGGTTCCTGGATGATGTCTCCGAGATACCCACCACCAACACTCGGTTGGACCCGGGTCTCATTCCCCTGGACGAGGACAATCTGTTGTTGGATTGGGGTCTATCCGACTTTGATATTCCCCACATCTTCACCCTGAGCAGCCTCTACCGCCTCCCGCTTTTCGAGAGAAATCGCTGGTTGGGAGGTTGGACCGTTTCGACGATTACCAGTCTTCAGTCGGGCAGGCCCTACACCGTCTACAGCGGGACAGACAACCCTACCGGATCCAATAACAATCGGATCGACGATATAGACGGAAGTCTCCGGAGAACCCCTTCCTCAGCTACTGCGTTACGTCTGCTCCCGGGATTCGTCCGCTCCGACTTGATTCCCGAACCCGGTGCACTGGGGACGTTGGGCCGCAATACCGAGCGCAGCGATGGCCTTGTCGATTGGAACCTTTCACTCAGCAAGGACTTCGCGCTCTCGGAGGAAGTTCGGGCACAGTTTCGAGGAGAGGTGTTCAACGCCTTCAATGTTTCTAATTTCGATGAGGTTGACAACCTCGCAACTTCTCCCAGTTTCGGTAGGTATTTGACTACGTTTCAGCCTCGCCGAATCCAGCTGGCGCTACGCGTTTTCTTCTAGGAGGTCGCATGAGCCAATTGAAGTTTGGCCTAGTCACAGTCCTGCTGGCTTGCGCCGGCTGCGGCAGTAGTGATACCGAGGTCCCGACTACCCGGTCCGAGATAAGATTCGAAGAGCAGCCTAGAAGTGTGCTCAGCCTGCCCATGATCCGTGCCTCCCGCGATCCCAAGGTAGCGGTGCGGGCCTCCGGAGCGGTCTACCTACTAGCTCCCTACCGAGGTGCTTCCGACATGGAGCTGGGACTGTTCATTTCCCGGGATAGCGGCGATCACTTCGCTCCCCCCGTCCCTGTCAGTCAGGAAGGCAGCGCGGTGAGCTCTCACGGTGAAAACAGCCCTACACTCGGCTTTGGGCGGACCGAGGTCTATGTCTTGTGGGAACAGAAGAAATCCCGAGGAGGGACGGATCTCGTGGTCTCACGATCGCTCCGGTTTGGGCACCACTTCGATCCACCAGTGAAGGTCACGGACAAGGCCGAGCCCTCCAGCAACGCGTTTTCCTCGTTGGAGGTAGCGCCCAACGGGGACCCATATGTTGTTTGGCTGGATGGGCGGGACAAGGAGGTTCGGAGCAGAGGCATGTCCTCTGTGTATCTCTCTCGTTCCAGCGATAAGGGAGCCAGTTTCGGTCCGAATCAGCAGGTTTTCGCTGGGGTTTGTCCCTGCTGCCGGACCACCCTGGCCTTCGGCCCTGAAGGTGAGGTCTTCGTGAGTTGGAGACATGTCTTCGATGCCCAGGTTCGCGACGTGGTCATTTCCACTTCCCGGGATGGAGGCGAAAGCTTTTCCGAACCGGTGCGTGTCTCCAAGGATAACTGGACCATCGCGGGGTGTCCCCACTCTGGTGCCAGCCTCCTCTACACCGGACAACGGCTCTATGTCGCCTGGTTTTCAGATCCTGATGAGGGCCCGCCCGGTGTCCGTCTCAGTTGGTCCGATGACGCTGGTGTGAGCTTCCGGCCTGCGATCCATGTCTCGGGGTCGGTGGTCGACGCAAACCATCCCAACCTGGCGCTATCTGAAGGGGGGCAGATCCTTTTGATCTTCCAGGGCCGGGACCCTGATGTCGAGCAAGGTTGGGGGCCGGCACAACCCTATTTCGTCGGGATCGATACAGCTGGGGGGACCTCAGCTCCAGGAGCGGTTCCGGGGAGTGGATCCTCGGTTTCCTATCCCTTCATTGCTTCAGGCGGGCAGGGCAGGGTGTATGTCTCCTGGACTCAAAGCAGTGGCCAGGGTCCCGAGGTGGTAATGTCGAGGGGACGGCTTCCGCTCTAGTACCATCTCACCCATGTAGTGTCGGGTTGGCAGATGGGGATTGCGGGGCGAGATCAAGGCGTGAGGAGGAAGACGATGCTTGGTCATCTTCGACGACGACCAACGCAAGATCGTCCGCAACCCACGTCAGCCCTGCGGGTGGCGACGGGACGGGCCGATGGCTTTGTCTCTACCTCCTAAACGATCAATGACATCGCGTCGTCGTCGCTTCGCGCCCTCGACACCGTCGCGTTCGCCACACACCCGTCACTACATGGGGTCCCCTCACGAAACGGAAAAAATCGTACGCCAAGGCCGATTGAGCGGCGGGGGGCCGGAAGTTGCCCTGTTCGACTTGCTTGTTCTGCTGCCAGCTGTAGTCTCCCGTCAGGTTGATGTGCGCCCAGCCCAGTGGCGACAGTTGGGCAGCAGGCTGTTGTCCGCGTTTCCGGAGTCCCGCAACGCTTGCGCCACCCGTTCCAGACAAGCCGTGTTCCAGTGCACGATGGCGGCGACCACCAGGTTGAGGCCGCTGGCACGGTAGCGCTGGTTCTCGAAGCTGCGGTCACGGCAGTTCACCCAGCCGGTAGAAGAACACGGAGCGGGCCAGCGCATTCTTGGCCTCGCCCTTGTTCAAACCGATCTGTACCCGGCGGCGCAACTCGACTTTTGCAGCCAGTCGAGCGTGAACAGAGTGCGCTCGATGCGGCCGAGTTCGCGCAGCGGTTGGCTTAGAGTCCGTCAGGTGTTCAAGCACCTGGCGGGCTCGCCTCGCAAATTCAGTCTACATACTTCAAGGGGAAAGTCCCAGAGGGGGAACCTCGAGTCCTCGAGTCCGTCGACTCCCGGTCAGGGAGCGATCGAATATTCTAGCTAAACCCTTTATTTAAAGCACAATAACATCCTTTATTCTACATTAATGGGCTGACGGGTCAAGAGAGGTTGTCCACAGTGGAGGGCGGAAAGAAGGCTCCAGGTCACTAGTGTCCGGTTATAAGTCCCATAGAGTCAACTGGTTAGGGCTAAGACTGTGGGATTCCTGCAGACTATGTCGCATATGCCTCATAAGTAGTTGATAAATGGGAACTTTCTCGAATGCGGTCACGCTCAAAACCTGGAGAATACTGTGTAGACTTTGGGGTAGCTTGAGTTCCTTTTTCAGGATCGCGATGAGGAGGTACACGCAGACCGCAATCCAGATCTGGGTGCGAACGGCATTGTCGGAGGTGCCGTAGAAGGTCTTGATTCGCAGGTGCTGCTTGATCCACTTGAAGAACAGCTCCACTTGCCACCGGAGTTTGTAGAGGGAGGCGATGCTGAGGGCTGGAAGGGTGAAATTGTTCGTCAGGAAGACGAGAGATTTGTTGGTGGGAGCGTCGAAGAAACGCACTCTTCGCAAGCGGTCCGGATAGTCTTGCCGAGATTTTGGCAAGGCCAAGCGTCCTGTGTGATCGCTGCGAACTCCGGGCTGATCGGTCCGTGCTCGAGAGGTGTAGCGAGTAAAGCGGAGATTCTTCTTGGCCCGAATCACAAAGTAGGCGCAAGCTTGATGGACGACATGGAGGCGAGCAAAGTCGAGATAACCCCGGTCCATGACGTAGAAGGCGCCGGGCTCGATGACGAGGGAATCCAACAGATTGACGTCGTGACACTTTCCCTCGGTGATCTCGATGACGGTGGGGATCGGACCCCGCAAGTCCAGCAGGGTGGGAAGTTTGATGGCGCCCTTGCGCTTGCGAAAGTGGGCCCAGGGAAACAAGCTCAAGCACAGGTCGATGGTGGTCGAGTCGAAGGCATAGACCGTCTCCTTGAGCTCCAAGCCGAGTTCTTCGTTGGCGTACAGGCGTCTGGCTTTGACAATGAGCTTCTGCGCCAAGTCGGCGTAGATACGCCAGTCCCGTGTTTCGTTGGCCTCGGCCAGAGTGCTGCGAGCCACCTCCCCGCGAAACCCCAGCGAATAGAGCAGCTCGCTTCGGGAGCGCAAGCAGGCCTCGATGTCCCGCAGGCTCTCCCGGTACGTCAACTGCGCGAAGGCCATGGCCAGAAACTGGTTCCGGCACGAGAAGCGGCGCACCCGGCGGTCTCCTCCGTAACGCTCGACACAGCGCTGAAACTGTTCCCGGTGGATCCCCTCCATCAGCTGGGCAAAAACCGTTCGTCTTGGGTTCATGGCCAGAGACTGGACTACGCCCCTGACCGTCTGGGTACGAGCCCCAGGAGAAGCCACGAAAATTCAAATGCGTCACACCCTTTTCTTGTCGCAACCTACTGTACTCATGTAACTTATAGAC
>JAKZYH010000758.1:0-9498 GCA_047514575.1 Acidobacteriota bacterium
TCGGTTTCGCCGGCGGGCGCGAGGACGTCTGGGAGCCCGAAGAGGACATTTACTGGGGGCCTGAGACCACGTGGCTTGCAGACGAGCGTTACAGCGGCGACAGGGAACTCGAGAATCCTCTCGGTGCCGTCCAGATGGGCCTGATCTACGTGAATCCGGAGGGGCCGAACGGTAACCCCGATCCGCTCGCTGCAGGCAGGGACATTCGAGAGACGTTCGGTCGCATGGCGATGAATGACGAAGAGACGCTTGCGCTCATCGCCGGTGGACACACGTTCGGCAAAACGCATGGTGCTGCCGAGGAGCAGTACAAAGGTCCCGAACCCGAGGGTGCCAGCATCGAGGAGCAAGGCCTCGGCTGGAAGAACAGCTTTGGCAGCGGCAAAGCCGGCGACACAATCAGCAGTGGGTTGGAGGGCGCCTGGACCACCAACCCGGCGAAGTGGGACAACAACTACTTCGACAACCTGTTCGGCTACGAGTGGGAGCAGGTAAAGAGTCCCGCGGGTGCGACGCAATGGACTCCGACGGATGCATCTGCAGTGGACACCGTGCCGGATGCTCACGATCCGTCGAAGAAGCACGCCCCCATGATGTTCACGACGGACCTCTCACTCCGGGTGGACCCGATCTATGCGCCGATCGCGAAGCGCTTTCACGAGAACCCGGAGGAGTTTGCAGACGCCTTCGCCAAGGCGTGGTACAAGCTGACGCACCGCGACATGGGACCCCGTACGCGGTGTCTCGGCCCCCTGGTTGCTGCGGAGCCGCAGCTCTGGCAAGACCCGGTCCCTGACGCCACTCATGAATTGCTTGGGGAGCAAGACGTCGCTGCCCTGAAGGGAAAGATCCTCGAATCAGGACTGTCGATTTCCCAACTGATCTCGACTGCCTGGGCGTCGGCGGCAACCTTCCGCGGCACCGACAAGCGCGGTGGGGCGAACGGGGCACGCATTCGCCTCGCGCCGCAGAAGGATTGGGAAGTCAACCAGCCGGCCGGACTGGGGAAAGTGCTACAGACCCTGGGGGAGATTCAAGAGGAATTCAACGGCTTGCAGTCCGCCGGGAAGATGGTCTCGCTCGCTGACGTGATCGTTCTGGGTGGGTGCGCAGCGGTCGAGGAAGCTGCGAAGAACGCCGGGCACGACGTGCAGGTTCCCTTCTCACCGGGGCGCACGGACGCGTCCCAGGAGCAAACCGACGTGGACTCATTTGCCGTGCTCGAACCGACCGCTGACGGGTTTCGTAACTACGTCGGAAACGGACACCGGAGATCGGCGGAGGAGCTGCTGGTGGATCGGGCGCACATGCTGACGCTGACCGCTCCTGAGATGACGGTTCTCGTCGGCGGCTTGCGCGTCCTGAACGCAAACGTCG
Source organism: Acidobacteriota bacterium (assembly GCA_047514575.1). Taxonomy (GTDB): domain Bacteria; phylum Acidobacteriota; class UBA6911; order RPQK01; family JAJDTT01; genus CAUZIZ01. The sequence continues at coordinate 1,378 of JAKZYH010000758.1, forward strand.
GTCAGTCCGAACTCGGCGTCTTCACCAAGCGACCCGAGACGTTGACCCACGATTTCTTCGTGAATCTGCTCGACATGAACACGGAGTGGCAGGTTTCCTCCGAATGCGAGCACTTTTTCGAGGGACGCGATCAGGGGACGGGCGAGCTCAAGTGGACCGGCACCGCCGCCGACCTCGTCTTCGGTTCCAACTCCCAACTCCGAGCCATCGCGGAAGTCTATGCATGTGACGACTCTCAGCAGGCGTTTGTGCGCGACTTTGTGGCTGCGTGGGACAAGGTGATGAATCTCGATCGCTTCGACCTTGCCTGATCTCAGTGAGGTGCTCGGCGACTTCGACGCCGCTCACACCGACGAGTCGCAGGCCAGCAGCGTTCAGTATGTCAAGTTCCACTTCTCGTCGGAAAAGAAGGAAGCGCTGAACACCGAGGGCACGGGTCGTCCGCTTCTACATCGATCATCCCGCCTACTGTTCCAGAAACCAGGAAACGTAGGAAGTCAGCTCGCGCGTTCATGATCTGATACTCTTTCTCGATTCCAACTGTCAGCTCATCGAAATTCTTCGCGCGAACTTCAGGCTGGGTCCATGCCAGGGTCAGCCGCCCGGCAGGTCAAGATCCCTGACCCACCCATAGCAGCGTAGCGGACACTGAGCAGCGGCTATGGTACCTTGACCGTCAAGAGTTGTGTCGATACGAAACGATTTACTTCTACTTCTGTTGATCTTGACGCCCCTGGCGTGCGGACGTCAGGAAAGTGGCTTGCCCGACGGCGATACCCCCGAGGCCCGTTGGGAAATCGTCGACCGCGTTGTGCCCGTCGAGGGCGAGAACGGCATGGTGGTGAGCGGACATCCGCTCGCTTCGAACGCCGGTGTGCAACTGCTGAAGCAGGGCGGCAACGCCATCGATGCGGCAGTGGGGGTAGGCCTCACACTCGCCGTCGTGGCGCCCGACGCCGGCAACCTGGGAGGAGGCGGTTTTCTGGTGTATCGAGATGCCCAGGGCAAGGTCGAGACTCTCGACTACCGAGAGACCGCACCTGGCGCGGCCACTCCGGACATGTATCTCGACGGCCAGGGCAATCCGACTGAAGCAAGCCTAATCGGCCATCTCGCCGCAGGGGTTCCTGGATCAGTGGCCGGGTTATATGAAATGCACCAGAAATATGGGAGCTTGCCCTGGCCCTCAGTCGTAGCACCGTCAATCGAGCTGGCTCGAGGACACACCCTTGATTCTGCAAGGAACACTCGCCTTGCCGAATCAGCCGAGAAGCTCAAGAGCTTTCCCGACTCGAGGGACACCTTTCTTGTTGCTGGAGAGGCTCCGGGAGAAGGCAGTCATTGGGAACAGCCAGAGCTGGTAACCACGCTGAGCCTGATTTCGGAGCAAGGCTCAGATGCCTTCTATCAAGGGAAGATTGCCGAACTGATAGCCAGTGAGATGAAACGAGGTCAGGGGCTCATCACGCTGGAAGATCTTCGCGCCTACCGTCCGGTCTGGAGAGATCCAGTTGAGATCTCGTACCGAGGTTACACAATTTACTCGATGCCGCCTCCCTCATCCGGAGGTGTCACCCTTGCACAGATTCTGAATATCCTGGAAGGCTTCGAGGAGCTGCCTCCTGCGGGAAGTCCAGAATTGATACATCTGCAGGTCGAGGCGATGCGCTGGTCCTTTCGCGATCGCAATCGTCATCTAGGTGACCCTGATTTCATTGAGATCCCACTGAATCGACTCCTCTCGAAGGACTATGCCGCCGGTATTCGCTCCAGGATCGATCCTCGACGTGCATCGCCTACGCCTCCTGCGACCCACGCGACTTCGGAGGGCGACCACACGACCCACTACTCGGTCGTGGACAGCCAGGGCCGAGCGGCCGCGATTACGACTACCCTGAACGGGCTCTTCGGCTGTGGCGTGACCGTCGCGGGGGCCGGTTTTCTTCTCAACAATGAAATGGATGACTTCACCACCGCTCCCAACCGGCCAAACCAATTCGGGCTCGTCCAGGGTGACGTCAACGCCATCTCTCCGGGCAAGCGCATGCTCTCGTCCATGACTCCGACCATCGTCGTCGACGCTCAGGGGGAGCTGGAACTCGTCCTCGGAACGCGTGGTGGGCCCCGTATCATCAGCAGCGTCTTCCACGTAGTCAGCAACCTCATCGATCAGAGGATGGGCATAGGAGAAGCAGTGGGAGCTCCTCGAGTCCATCACCAAGCCCTTCCCGACGAGATCCTCTACGAGCCTGAGGGACTCTCTGAGGCCCAGAAGAGGGCGCTCCGAAATATGGGTCATCGCTTGCGGCGGGATTCCCTTACTTTTGGCGACGTCAACACGATCTGGCGGAACGGAGATTCCTGGATCGGCATCGCCGACCCCCGGCGCTTCGGGAGGGCTGTTGGCTACTGAGCTAAAACTTCGGAAGTCGAAGGTACAAGATACAAGGTACAAACAAGCTCCAAATCACAAGCATCAAGTCCAAACGATCGCCCACCATCACGTTCAGCGATCCGACAGAGCCGCGAACGACTTGAGCCGTTAGCAACATGAGGCCAAGTTCCGGCCGTCGAGGACGACGAAGAAGGGAGCGAGCTGGACAACTCTTCCGCACGGAGTGACCTTCCCCACGGAGTGACCTTCCCCACGGAGTGACCTTCCCCACGGAGTGACGCACGATATCGCCTATCCTCGACCGAAGTTTCGTTCTCGAATGGGGCAGCACCGCTGGGGGGCCACTGAGCTGAAGCTCGAATAGTGAGCCGTGCCTGAATGTTGTTGTGCAGACCCTAAACATTCAGATCTGCCACTACCTGTTCGATGCTATTGGTGAGGACCTCGGCGATCTGCTGGACCTCGCTTTCGGTCACCGTGAAGGGGGGACTTAGGGCGATGTGATCGCCTCTCGCTCCGTCTACCAGGCCCGGGGCTCCTGGCATCACTAAGACACCTCTCTCAAAGGCTTGATCGACCACCCTCGATGTCACACCTAGGCTCGGATCGAAAGTGGCCCGTGTCACCTTGTCAGCCACAAACTCGATGCCGATCAATAGTCCCTTTCCCCGCACCTCTCCAACGATCGGGAGTTCCTCTAGAGACTTCAATTTCTCCAGCATCAGCTTGCCCCTCTGGGCGCATCTGGTCACCAGGTCATGCTTCTCGATGTACTCCTGAACCGCCAAGGCTGTAGCGCACGAAAGCGGATTGCCGCCGTAGGTGTGTCCGTGTGCGAACGCGGTAGACGATTTGAAGACGGCCTCGTAGACTCTCTCCTGTGTGATCGTGGCCGCAATCGGGGTATAGCCGCTGCTCAAGCCCTTTCCGGTCGTCATGATGTCGGGAACTACCCCCCAGTGATCCATGGCGAAGGGAATCCCGGTGCGTCCGAATCCGGTCACTACCTCATCGGCAATCAGGAGGACATTGTGACGATCACAAATCTCCCTGATCGTCGGGTAATAGTCGGGAGGAGGTGCAACCCCGGCCGCTGATGTTCCCAGTATGGGCTCGGCAATGAAGGCTGAGATGTACTCGCTTCCCTCCTGTTGAATCACGCGCTCCAGATCAGTAGCACAGGCCAATTGGCATTCAGGATAAGTCTTATCGTAGGGACATCTGTAGCAGTAGGGTGGCGGGATATGGGGGCAATCCAGAAGGTAGGGGACGTAGTCCTGGCGCCAGGATGTCCGTCCTGACATGGAGAGAGCACCAATCGTATTGCCGTGCCAGCTTTGCCAGCGCGAGATGACCTTGTACTTCTTCGGGTTTCCGGTTTCGATGTGGTACTTGCGTGCCATCTTTAGGGCAGATTCGGTAGCCTCGGAGCCGCCCGAGATGAAGAACACCCGGGATAGCCCCTCCGGAGCCATCTCAACGATCTTCTCGGCCAGATCCAGTTGGGGCTGGCTCAGAAACCGACTATAGGTAAAGCTGACTTTGCGCGCCTGATCCCGCATCGCATCGGCTATCTCCGGCACACCATGGCCGATGCTCACGACATGGACGCCGGCACAAGCGTCCAGATAACTTCGACCTTCGGAGTCGAATAGATAGACTCCTTCTCCGTGCGTGATTCGCCGCCATTTTTCGCTGAGGCTGCGGTGAAACAAGCTGTCCTGCCCGTCTACGCCGTCCATACACACTCCTTTTTGAACATCGAACCTCGAAACAGCAAGGAAGAAATACGTTCCAGAATCCAAGCCTTGGACTCTTGAACGAGCCTCAACTACACGTCACTAAACACTGTCCGGGCAGGAGTGATCTGGATCACAGGGTGCCCGTGTTACTCTTGCCTGGCACACTCGGTCACGGGATCCAGTGCCTTTTCTGGTTAAGGGCACTGCAAGCCATTTCTAGTTTTCAACACTGGGCACCAAAGGAGAATTCAATTCATGAACCGTGTCTACCACTTTTGTCTCCCCATCTTGACATGCGCGCTTCTGTCCGTCACTGCGGCCAGCGCGCAGAGACCCGACGCCGAAGAGGGTGTCGAAATCATTCGTGATGCTATCGAACTGCGTGGCATACTTGAAACCAGGCCGCTGGACCTCGATATCACCGACAGCGTGCTGGTGTTCACCAACACCGGGCCAGTGCCCGTTCGAATAGACTGCATCGCCTTCGATCATAACGGCGCCAGGGTCGGCCGAGCCTGGCTCAGAGTACCGAAGCGAGGGCTGAGATTCGTCACGGCATCAGACATTTCAAACAATGCTGACTTCATCGGATTGAGCCAATGTTCGACCGGAGGACACGCCACCAAGGGTTCTGCCTTCCTACTGGGTCCCGACGGTGTGACCAATCTACCCGTGGAGCAAGTCTCAATCGGAGGAAGACTCCACATCCAGGTTCCGGTTACCGCGACCTACTAAAACAATCGCTAGACGGCTAGCTGCGCGGATTTTCGTGGTCTAGAGCTTCTGTACCGGCGAAGCTGATCAGGAAACCACGCAGCAGCCGTTCCTACTCACTGAAAACACGCTGGACCTGAGGTTCATAACCGCAAGCAGGGATGCGGTAATCGCGAGCATCACATAGCCCAGTCTTGAGGATCGCATCATACTTGTCCCTCCAGGGAGTCAGATTACTCCACTCTTCTTCAGTCTAGTCAGATCGCTCTCGTCCAGGTCCAGCCAATCCCGATAGACTTCTGCGTTGTCCTCTCCAATTCCACGGCCCAGGTGCCGAATCTTTCCTGGGGTCTCGGACAAGCGGGGAACGACACCCTGAACTGCTAGACCACCAATTCGTTCGTCCTCCACCCGAGTCAACGTTTCCCGTAGCCAGAATTGCTCTTCCTGGAAATCTCGGCAATACTGTTGACCGGACCACACGGCACTTCCCCGGCGGCGCAGAGTTCGATCACCTCTTGGCGTGTCCGCTTCGAGGTCCAGGTAGAGACGATTTGGTTGACCTGCTCGCGCTCGGCCAGCCGGTTGGAGAGTCGACCGTAGCGGTCGGGTCTGGCCAAGTCTGGCTGTTCCATGACGATCGCCAGGCGTTCGAACATCCGGTCGTTGGTACACGCGATTGCCACCCACTTGCCGTCCCCACTGGGATAGTGGCTGTGGGGGGCCGAACTTGGAGCCTCGGTACCCATTCTTTCGCGCACCGTTCCGTCTCGATCGTAAACCGAAGCAATTTCGTCTAGAAAACGAAAGATCCCGTCGTGCAAGCCGATGTCGATGTACTGGCCCCGGCCGTTGCGATCCCGTGCTCTTAGAGCAATTAGAATACCGTAAGCTCCGTAGAGTCCACTCACATAGTCGGCCAGGGTGGTTGAACCCGCGACCAAGGGAGGCGTTTCTGGAGTGCCAACCAGATAGCTCAACCCGGCGTAAGCCTGGGCAATCCTGGCGAAGCCAGGCAACTGATTCTTGGGACCGATTTCACCATAGGCGGACAACCGCAGCATGATCAGTCCTGGACTGAGTGCGATCAAGTCGGAGAAACCAAGGCCCCACTTTTCCAGTGTCCCCGGCCGAAAGTTCTCGATCACCACGTCGGCCTTGACCACCATTCGCCGAAAGAGCTCTGCCCCTTTCGCCTGCTTCAAATCGAGTGTAATGCACTTCTTGTTGCGGGCTTCGCTAAGCCAGAAGTAGGAATCGCCGGTCTGACTGGGTGTCCCCAATTGCCGTAGAGAATCCCCTACACCCGGTCTTTCAATCTTGAGTACCTCGGCTCCAAACTCGGCTAGACAGGCAGCGGCGAAGGGCGCACCAACAAAGGTGGAAACATCGAGAACTCGGAGATCTCCGAGCGGCGGCGTGGCACTCATGAAGTATCGGCCTCTGGCTCAGCCGGCGTAGTGGGTAGCGACCTTTCTGACGGCGGCAATCTGGTCCTCCACATCCTGCTCCGTGTGAAACTCGCTGACCACCAATCTCACGGAAGTCTCGAGGATGGACTCGGCCGTGGGACAGAGTCCGGCGCCGTAATCCACTTCCGCTAGCGGCCACTCGGTCCCTGGAAAGACCTGCTTCTTCGCCAACATGTCCCACTGGTAGATACACTCCTTGATGTAACCGGGAAGACACGGAACACCCTCGGCCGAGACTGCCTTGGCAAAACGTTGGTTGTCGATGCCGAGGACGGAAGGGTCAATTCGAAACAGATAAAACCAGTAACTGGACTGGGCACCCTCTGGGGCCAGCATCGGATACACGCCTGTAATCCCGCTGATTCCTTCAGTCAACCGCCCCCCCTGCGCCACTCTTCGCTCGAGGATGTGGTCCAGTTTCTCGAGCTGAGCCAGAGCCACCGCTGCCTGGAGCTCTGTCATACGGTAGTTGGCCCCCAGGTAGGGTGGAGAGATAAGCACGGCTGCCTCGCGATCATAGAACTTGTCGGCGAAAAGCCGTGCTCCTCGGGCAAGATCGTCTGAATCCGAGACTACCAAGCCTCCGTCTCCACAGGAGATCTGCTTGTTTTCGTTCAAGCTGAAGATTCCCAGATCTCCAACTGAACCTACCGGCTGTCCCTTGTAGCTGGCACCCCAGGCTTGAGCACAGTCCTCGATAACAAGACAGCTGCGTTCTCGTGCAATCTCCAGAATGTCGTCCATGGGGCCGGGCGTTCCTCCGAGATGAACGGGCATAACCACTCGAGTTCTGTCGGTTATGGTGTTGGCCAAAGAATCCAAATCGAAGGAGTAGGCGTGAGGGTCGAGATCTGCAAACAAGGGGATTGCTCCTTGAAACAGGATACCTATCACGGTCCCGGCATCGCTGATGGGCGCCGTCACCACATGATCACCGGGCCGCACACCAGCCGCTGCCAAAGCACTGTGGACGGCGGCAGTACCGCTGCTGACGGCGGTAGCGTGGCGAACGCCAAGGCGCGCTGCCGTTCGCTGGCAGAGGTTCGTAACCTTCTCTCCGTCAGTGTAGAAGAGGGTCTGCTGTGCCAGGGCCTGGCGAAGCTGCTCGAGTTCTGTATCGCCATACCTCTGACCCGCGCCAAAGGGACCTTCCTTGACCCTGGTTCCCCCATCGATGGCCAGCGAACTCTCCAATTTGGCTCTAGTCATTCCCTTCCCTCTCAGATAGACGGTTGTGCGAGTCACGACACCTTGTGGAACCAGTCCGGCATGTTACACCCGAGATTCGATCTCAGACAACTGGGCCGAACGATCAGTCCCTAGACCGATCCCGATTTCCGAGTCGGCTCACCACCGCAAACACAAGGACGTTGGGAATCAAGCCCCATGCCGTCGCGTGTAGAGGCACCCAGGCCTTGCAGCTATTGACCAGATCCAACAGCCTCAAGAAAATCGGCTCGGCCAGGGAGCCTGTCGTAGCAGAGGTCAACGAGGCAAAGAGCGAAGTAAAGCAAAAGGCGACAATGAGTCCTGTCACCAAGCCGGTCACTGCCCCCGCCGCCGTGCCTCTGTGAAGGTATAGCACGTCCAGAGTAACGGGCAGAAGCTGGATACTGAAGGCGGCTGCGAACAACCCCAAGCCAACGATCATTTCCATGATGCTGGCCAGCGAGCTGCCCTCCTGTCGTCCAGCCAGCACTAGCGCCAGCGCAAATGCGGTAGCGACGAGAATGACAATGCGCCCCACCCAGACCCTCTCCCGATCACCTGCCTGGGGCCTTACGAAGCGATCGTAAAC
>JAKZYH010000759.1:0-6753 GCA_047514575.1 Acidobacteriota bacterium
CCGTTCGTGGTGGCAAAGAACCACACGAGTCGACCTTTTCAGAAACTTGGCACCGTTGACGATCTCGTATCCGATGACGGGATGCTGTTGCATGATGGTCCACTCGCTGGGAGTCAATGGACCGGCCTTGAGCAGTATCCCATCTGGAATCCCAATCTTGCCGATGTCGTGGAGAAGGGCACCATGAGCCAGGTCAGTGAGCTGGGCGCTTGTGATTCCAATGTGTTGTGCCAGGTGTATGCTATACGCTTGGACCCTCTGCGAATGGCACTGTGTCTCGTGTCCCCGGGCATCGAGTGCCTTCATCAGAGTCTCAAGTGTGATCTCGCGATACTCCTTCAAATCCTGTAGGGCAGAGTTCAGAGCCGAAGATTTACTCTGAAGGAGGCCTTGGAGGTTCTCCTCGACTTTCTGATCTTCCAGACGAAGCAACCGCAGGTGCAGCGCACGATGAACGCTCTTCAGGACCTCGTCCAGGTTGAAGGGCTTGGTAATGTAGTCGTAGGCGCCCTGCTTCATGGTGTGAACCGCTGTTTGAACGTCCGCGACCGCGGTGATCATGATGACGGCTACGTCAGGGTAGTCCTCAGCGAGGTTGTCCAGGAGCTCCAGGCCGCTGAAACCCGGCATCCGAATATCCGTGATGACCAGAGCGAAATCGGCCACCTCAAGTTTATTTAGTGCCTCTGAGCCAGTCCCAGCCGTCTCGCACGCGAAGCCCTTCCCGCTGAGATATCCAGCCAGGGGATCCCGGATCATCGGCTCATCATCCACCACCAGGATTGGGGACAGTTGTCGGTCGACGATCACTTGTTCGGGAAAGTTGGACATAGGGGTTGCCTCAGTTGGTCTTATCGGTCGAACCCTAAGTGGGCTTTATCAGAGATCTGGCGCTGAAGCGGATGCCTCACAAGCCCCATCTGTAGAAGTTGCCGCACTTGTGTTTCAGTGTCTCTAGGCTGCCTTTGCTTCGGGCTCTTCGGCAGCCAACTCACCTAGCTCCTTTCGGGCCAGAAAGGCTCCAAGGACGCTTTCCAGAATCTGGGAGTTTTCACCTCTAAGGAGATTGAGCAAACCCTCCAGGGTGAGCTCCCGGTTCAGTGTTTCCTCCTGGCTGCGGATCTCCAGTTTCTTCGCCAGAGGAGTGGCTGCCAGGTTTGCAACCAAAGCTCCATAGAGTGTGGTTGTAATAGCGGTTGCCATGGATGGTCCCAGGCTGCTGACGTCGTCCATGTTTGCCAACATCATGATGAGACCGATCAAAGTCCCGATCATTCCGAATGCCGGCGCCGTCTCTGCGATCGCCTTCAGGATCTCCCGTCCTTCGCGATGGCGACGTTGGAGATGGGCAATCTCGAGGGAGAGGATCTGCTGAACGGCTTCTTCACCCGTCCCGTCCACCACGAGCTGAATGCCCTGCTTGAGAAAGCTATCGTCAGTTCGATAGTCATCGAGTGAGAGCAGTCCCTTCTGGCGCGAAGTCTTGCACAGCTCTACCAGCTCTTCGATTAGATCTTCGGGTGTCCTAAGCGCGAAAGTAAAAGCGTTCTTTACGACAGAAACCGTCCGCTTGAGTCGGGCGGTGGGAAATCGAACGAAAGTCGTGGCGGCAGTTCCGCAGAAGACGATCAGCACTGAGGGAGGATCAAGGAATACCTGAGGTTGTCCCCCGTAGAGGATCGCAAGTGCGACCAAGAGGAATGCGGAGATGATTCCGACGGTGGTTCCGATATCCATTTTGCCACTCAGGTGCAAGGGAGTCGATGTTCAACGTTCTCCCTAGTATTTTTCGACACCGAGCCCCGAAATCTTTAGCCCGGATGTTTGCGGCGACGCAGTAGACCAGCGATGAGAAATGCGGATTAGGCCACGTCTCAAGGTCGGAACGTCGCACGTCTCTCGGGTTAGGCAGACAGCTTTGAAACTGACAACGGCGAAAACCTGAGAGTTCGAGAACCCACTACCGGTGAGCTACGACCTGGGAGGTGGGACGTTCAGACGTGCGACGAATTTTTGAAGATGTGCGACGTATTTGAAGTTTCAGCTGCGGGCGAAGGCGTCAGTCAGTGCCCTCCCCAATGCCGTAAAAGCGATACACGATCACACCCGATTCGGAGACATCCATGTCTGCGAGCCGATCAAGATTGAGCTGATCAAGTGCTTCCTTGGCTTCGGAAGATGACAGCGAGCTGTTCATCGCGACGTCAGCAACGGTGAGCTTCCCATTCCGCTCACGAGCCAGCTGCAGGATGGTCCTTTCAGTTGACTCGCCCGCCCGCTTTCTACCTTTCCGTCTGGCATGACGGCAGATCCATAGGCCCAGAGCAGAAGGCAGAATCCCCAGGAACAGAGTGGCGAGAACGTAGGTCCACACCGATTTATCTCCTGGTTCCACCAGGTTCCCAAGACTGCCGACGAGTCCGAGCGCACCGAAGAAGCAGATCGTCACACCCACAAGGAAGAATAGCTTGTCCGAAAAATTCATGGGTTCTTTCCTCTGACTGCCAAACGGAAGTCGCGGTGGAGAAATCTAGGCTGTCTGGCTGTATAGCTGTCCCCCCTTGACTACGGCTACCGGTGCCAGGCTTTGGCTTCCTGAGCGGGCTTCGCCGTGTGCATCCAGCAGCTGGAACTTGCCTTGGCGAAGCTCGAAAATCGCAGCATCGCCCCAGGCTCCGGCTGCGAGAGTTCCTATCTTCTTCTCCAACAATAGGGTCTGAGCCGGGATTGAAGTCACCTTGGCAATGGTCTCATCCAGGGATAGGCCCAGGTACAGGAATTTGGTGAGGACATTGGCCAGGTCGTACACCGGGCCGTCCACATTGTAGATATGGAGGTCAGAGGAGATGGTTTGTGGCTGAATTCCCTGTTCCAGAGCGCTTTCAACCACCCTCCAGGCAAAAGAGCCGGCACCATGGCCCACGTCGAAAACGACGCCTCTCTGCATGGCTTCGTGAACCGAGCGGCGTACCTGACCCCGCTCATCCAGAATGCCGCAGTCCATCCCGTGAAAGCAGTGAGTCAAGATGTCGCGCTCACCCATCACTTCCAGTATGTCGTCGATGGAGTCGCACCAGGCTGCCTGAGGATGAACCATGATCGGTAATCCGCACGCATCTGCCGCCTCGCGGGCACGCTCCAGGGGCAGCATCCCCGAACGCTCACTGACGATCGTTTCCCGCGTCAGCCGCACCTTCACGCCCAGGATCACATCGCGATGCTGCTCGATCATCTTGCAAGCCTTGTCGACGTTGGCGTACTCGGGAATCTCAAACTCACCGATCTCCTGGGTCAACATGCCCTGAGACGAAATGTTGAGTTGCGCCAGGATGCGCGTGGCACTCACGTCGATCACGAACTTTCGGAAGCCCGGAAAGGTATCGGCGCCAGCCGATCCGGCGTCGACGACGGTGGTTGCGCCCCTAGCAAGACAAGTCGGGTCTGGCTCGATGCCGAAATGGCTGACCCCGGGAAAGACATGGACGTGCAGATCGATCAGTCCCGGTGTGACCAGACGTCCTCGGGCGTCCAGGACATTCCGCGCCTCCCGCTCGAGTAGATTGTCGCCGATCTCGGCGACGAGACCGTCGGCAAAGCCGACATCCTTTTCGGCGTGAATGCCCTCAGCTGGATCGATTAACGTGCCACCCTTGATGAGTAAGTCATATTTCATCGCGGCGCTAGTCTATCCTATTGCTAACTTGGAGCGTAAAATTCGGGCTGCGAAGGAGAAGAAATGCGATCTTGGGCTCTCCGTACTAGATGCCTGACCCTGATTCTGGCTTCACTTCTATTGCCTGCGGATGCCCAGGTCAGGGACGTAGAAGTGCTCCCTGCTGCCGAGGCGGGTATCGATTTTGAACGCGATGTTCGCCCTATCCTGGCCGCTCGCTGTCACACCTGCCACGGGCCGGCTCAGCAGTTGAGCGGGCTTCGGCTCGATCGACGCGAGGACGCTTTGAAAGGGGGCTCCTCTGGCCCCGTCATCGTTCCCGGAAGGAGCTCTGAAAGTAGGTTGATTCAATTGGTTGCCGGAATGGAGAAGACTCTCATCATGCCTCCTGCTGGTGATCGGCTCAGCGATCAAGAAATCGGTAGGCTTCGGGCCTGGATCGATGAAGGAGCGCAATGGCCCGAGGCAACGGTCCTGGCTGAAGAGGGCAACGCCCCTGGTCAGGCAACAGGTCATTGGGCCTTTCAGGCGTTGCGTAGACCTGAGCAGCCCTTGGTGCGATATCAGGCCTGGGTACGAAACCCCATCGATACCTTTGTTTTGGCGAGGCTCGAATCTGAGGGGATCGAGCCCTCATCCGAGGCCGACAAGGTGACCCTGCTGCGGCGCGCGTGTCTGGACCTCACGGGCTTGCCGCTTTCTCCCGCGCAGTCGTCAGAGTTTCTGGCTGATGAGGGCAGTCGTGCCTATGAGAGGTTGCTCGATCGTCTGCTGGGATCGGAACACCATGGCGAGAAGTGGGCGCGGCATTGGCTCGACCAGGCTCGCTACGCCGATAGCGACGGATACGAAAAGGACAACCCGAGACCACACGCCTGGCGTTACCGGCATTGGGTCATCAATGCCTTGAATCGAGACCTGCCGTTCGATCAGTTCACAGTTGAACAGCTCGCCGGAGATTTACTTCCCGGGTCAACAGTAGAGCAGAAGGTTGCTACTGGGTTTCATCGCAACACCCTCAAGAACATCGAGGGGGGCGTGGACGTGGATCAGTATCGGTTTGAGGAAGTGGTTGATCGAACGGCGACCGTGGGGACCGTTTGGCTAGGCCTGACTGTTGGCTGCGCTCAATGCCACGACCACAAGTACGATCCGGTATCCCAGAGGGACTTCTATCGCCTCTTTTCTTTCTTCAACGGCGCCGATGAAACCAACATCGACGCTCCTCTTGCTGGTGAAATGGGCCCCTATCTGCGGGCTCTTCCGAAGTTCGAGAGAAGCAAGCAGGAGCTCCTGGCGGAGTACGGAGTCTCCGACCTGCAGCCTCCCTGGGAGGTGAAGTTGAGGCAGGCGGGTGCGGCGCCCGGAAAGCTACCTCTCTGGGATCTTAGCTACGATATTCTGCGCATCTATGTGGACGACGGTGAGGATGGGCAGCGAATCCTGAATATCGACCCCGGCGACCGGACGCCTCGGGACGCCTATTTACTCTCCAAATTCTTCGTCAAGAATTACAAGCGAGTGTTGACCGAGGAAGAGTTTGAGAAGACCAGGTTCAAGGAGCTGAGCGAGAAGTTGGATGCTCTGGAGGAGTCCTTTCCAGGGCTGAGCCGGGCACAGACAATCGAACGCAGGCAGATTCCTGGCAAGACCCATATTCATCTGCGGGGACAGTGGGATCGTCCCGGCCTGGAAGTGGAGTCCGAGATACCCCAGTTTCTGGGTGCCTTGGGTGTTTCCGGGGACGCCACCAGACTGGACCTGGCCCGCTGGTTGGTCTCCCCCGAAAATCCGCTGACGGCTCGGGTCACCGTAAATCGGATCTGGCAAGAGTATTTCGGTCGGGGACTGGTCACAACCTCGGATAACTTTGGCACCCAGGGAGAGCGTCCCTCACACCCGAAGCTTCTCGATTGGTTGGGCAGTGAGTTGGTCCGAAGCGGATGGAGCTTGAAGCATATTCACCGCTTGATTACGACTTCAGCAACTTATCGTCAGTCCTCCAGAGTTCGACCAGAGCTGCTGGAGAGGGACCCCGGAAACAAGTTGTTGGCTCGACAGTCACGAGTGCGACTACCGGCCGAGCTGATTCGTGACAGCGTCCTGGCTGCCAGCGGGCTCCTGGATAGGAGGGTAGGGGGACGAAGTGTCCGGCCTCCCTTGCCGGAGGGCGTTGCCGAACTGGGCTATGGAGGCGGAATCAAATGGAAGAATAGTGAAGGTCCAGATGTCTACCGCCGTTCCCTGTACATCCACTACCAGCGCACCGTGCCCTATCCCTTTCTTGCGAACTTCGACGCTCCCGAGGCTAGTACCACGAGCTGTAGCCGGGAGCGTTCCAATACGCCGCTTCAGGCCTTGAATCTGTTGAACGATCCAGTCTTCTTCGAGGCGTCGCAGGCTCTGGCAGCACGCGTGCTGTGGGAATCCCCTGGGAGCGATTTCCGCTCGCGTCTCGACTACGCCTTCCGACTTTGCCTCATACGGGGGGCCAGACCCTCCGAGCAGGACCGTCTTCACGACTTCTTTGGGAAGCAGATGGCGTTGTTGAAGGAGGATCCTGCCGCACCGGAAGCCCTGTTTCCAGCTCAGCTGGCCGGAATCGACCGGGTTGAGGCTTCGGCCTGGGTGGGCGTCGGCCGGATTCTCTTGAATCTGGATGAATTCATCTCACGGGAGTAAAGGCAATGAATCTCGAGCAGTACTTGAACATTCAGTCGCGTCGAAGTTTTCTGCATAACTGTGTGGGGGGCCTGGGAACCGCGGCTTTGGCTCATCTCCTGACAACGGAGGGGCGAGCGGCAGGCTCCGGCGCCACGACGACCAATCCCCTGGCTCCGAAGCCACCTCACTTCACCGCCAAGGCCAAGAACGTCATTTTCCTGTTCATGGCGGGTGCACCCAGCCAGATCGATTTGTTCGATCCCAAGCCGGAACTGAAGAGGTGGCATGGCAAACCCTTTTCCTCCTCCTTGACCGAGGATCTGCAGTTGGCCTTCATTAAGCCCAACGCTTCGGCGATGGCTAGTCCCCGCCAGTTCGAGCCTTGTGGTGAGAGCGGCATGGAGATCTCTGACTGG
>JAKZYH010000760.1:0-12363 GCA_047514575.1 Acidobacteriota bacterium
GTCGTCAGGATCCCCGACTCCAGTAGCTCCCGCACGTGTTTGCCGTGGACGTTCCGGGTTTCGGATTTGTAGGACCACCATCCGATCGGACCGTAGACGACTGGGATGTCCGCGGCGGCAATCTGCTCGGCAACCAGATGAGACTCAGTCCCATGATGGATCACCAGATCTACTTCAAACTCCTGCATGATTCTCAAAGCCGTGACGATATCGTCAGCTCGATGGACGTGTATGTGGATCGGCATCTCACGCTCCAGCACCTTTACCATCGCCTCGTGGCCCAGGTCCCGGGGTTGAGATCCTGCGTCGCGATAGTTCTGGGCATCGACCAGAGTCTTGCGGATCGTCGACGCGATCCCCATGCGGGTCGCCGGAAATCGCCGCTGGCGCAGGGCGTTCTCTCGCTTGGGGTTCTCGCCCAGGGCCATCTTCATTCCGGCCGGCTCTCGGACGACCATCGCATCGACCGTCGCCTTGGGTGCCGTTTTCAAAATGACGGTCTGCCCTCCAATAACGGTCAGGCTACTGGGTACGACGAGGGCCGTGGTCACACCTACTGACAGGGCTCGAAGGAACATCTCGTCGGCGGGGTTGATGGCGTCTAGCGCTCTCAGATAAGGAAAAGCGAGATGTCCTCCAACCTCGTCACCGTCGCTTCCCTCCCAGCCTATATGGGTCTCGAAGATTCCGAGGTGGGTGTGCGCTTCGACTAGACCGGGAATGACACTACGGCCTTGAGCCTCGATGATTTCGGCTTCTGGAGGTAGAATGTCCCTTTCGCCTACAGCGATGATCTTTGTCCCTTCCACGACCACCACCCCATCAGAAACAGGTGGGGAGGTCACGGGATAGACGGTTGCGTTGACGATTGCCTTTTTCATGGTTGTTCTTGGTTGTTCTGATCAATCCCGCTGCCCGCAGATCCGGTTCAGTCCTGCAACTAGCCGCTCGATCTCCTCGCCGGTGTTGAAGACATGGGTCGAGACCCGAATGCGTTCGCTGGTGTAGTCGACAGGTGAGACCAGGATCTTCTCCACCTCCAGCAAGCCGCTGCAGATCGTTGCAGCCTTCTGACCCGGTATCTCGAACGTCACGATCCCCGAGGACTTTTCGAACTCTTGGGGGGTGGCGAGAACCATTCCCGGAATCGTGGCAAGAGCCGACTTCAGCCGGTCCGAGTATTCCCTTATATAGCTGAAGACCTGACCCCAGCCAATGCTCTCCCACATCTCCAGGGCCTTCGTGAGGCCGGTTTGATCGGCCAGATTCCTGGTTCCGAACTCGAAACGCTTGGCCTCGTCCCAGAGCTCGAAGTTGCCAACCATGTCGAACTCCCGCTCCGAGTGAGAGCCGATCCAGCTGGGTTTCAACCAGTCCACTCTATCCCTGCGGACGTAGAGTCCTCCGGTACCCTGAGGGGCCATGATGTACTTGTGTCCACTGAAAGCGTAGAAGTCGCAGTCGAGGGCTTTGACGTCGACAGGGATCGAGCCAAAGGCCTGGGCCCCATCCAAGAGGAGAAGGATGTCTCTCCCATGGGCGAGGTCGGCCATCTCCCGGACGGGAAAGCGCAGCCCTGTGTATCTCGATATGTGACTGATACTCACCACACGTGTTCGTCGATCCATCAAGGAACCGAGCTCCTCCAGAAATTGCGAGTAGTTCTCGTTTGCGTGGACGAAACGCAGTTGCACGCCGTGGCGGCGAGCGATGTTGTACCAGGGAATCAGGTTACCGGGGTGTTCCTCGTCACTCAGGATGATGTTGTCGCCGGCTTCCCAGTCGAAGCCGTTGGCAACCACGTTGATTCCCACCGTCGTATTTTCCCCGAGTACGATCTCCGCGGAGTCGGCGTTGAAAGCCTCGGCGACTTTGGAGCGTGTCCCTTCAAACATCTCGTTCATCTTCGCGGCGACGTGGGGAAGAGCGGGACCCTGATTCTGGAACTTGAGCCAGCGGGCGACCTCGTCCAGAACCAGGTCGGGTTTGGGAGAAAAGCCACTGGTACAAAAGTAGGCGACGTTTTGGACCGCCGGGGTGAGTCTTCGCACGTCGGATAGTTTCATCGTCCAGCCCTTTCAAGTGGTGTAATCTCGACGGCCAGCCTGCGAAAGCTGTTCTGTGGGCCCTCCAGGGGAAAGCTCAGAATTCCCTCCTCGCGGGCCTTCAAGGTTTGTGCCGCTGAGGGGTCGCCTTCAACCTTCATCTGGAACTCCCGTTCCGGCTCCAGGTTCCAGAGGCACAGTGCCTGCTCCCGAATGATTTCGAGCTGCAGGGTGACCCGGTCCGCCTCCGAGTCATGACTCGCCTCCAAGATCCGAAGGCCCCGACTATTGGTATTGAGGACTTGAGGGCAAGGGGCTCGTTCCGGCACGGTCTGCATCGTGATGCTCTGTTGCGGTTTCAGCGGCGGAACGCCGAAGTACCTCCCCTCGACGATGTGGATGTAGCTCAATCCGTTTCCCAGCACGTTTCCCACGGGGACCGCGCTTTCGACCATCAGTCCCTCGATGAGTCGATCGGTGGGGTTGGACACCGTCACCTGAGTGGCAGATTCCACTCGAAAAAGCATGTCCTCATAGTCCCGCATTCTTTCGTACAGCATCTTCTGGCTTGCGATCCAGAGGTTGAGTCGCTCCGCCTGACTGACGGAATATATAAGGTAGTCCAGGGTTCCCTTCCCCTGGTTCACGGAGGGGTCCTTCGCGAACAAGGGGTGATACTGGAGAGTGTAGACGCCGTTCTCCAGCTGGTCGGAGTGGGCCTGAAGGTGAGAGGCTCTCTGGGCGTCGAATATCCAGGGAGGTTTTCTGGGCGTGGCTTCCCTCGGGGCCACGGGGATACGGCTGTGATGGGCCCCCAGGATAACGTCGATCAGATCGTAGTCGCAGTCATACTCGTGGGTTCGGTCCCAGCCCCGCAGGACTTTATGCTCCTCTACCGAAGTGATCACCGGATGATAGGGAAACCAGAACCCAGAGCTGCTAACGGTCATACTTCCGTCGGTCTCGTAGGTGCGCTCACCGTACTCGACCATGTCATAAAAGCAGAAGGTGCAGGTGCCCAATACTTCGGGAGAATGCTCCAGAAGGTAGTCCATGGCGTCCAGGGTCTCAGGATGGACGTGTCCACCGCCGTGCCTGCCACAGGTGTAGACCGTGAAGCCCAACCTCTCTTCGGTCTCCCGGACGTGGTCATTGAAGCCAGTGCCAATCAGGTAGCGGGGAGGATCACCCGCCAAGCTGTCGTTGTGGAGCCCGACTTCGAGGAAAGGGTACTTGCTCACTTCCCGCACCCAGAGCTCCGCCTGCTCGTCTGTGGTTGAATCCGCCGCGATAACCGGATCCAGGACGTCGTGGGTAGCCGGAACCAGGTTCGCGGCCTGATACTCAACCATGGACAGATCAGCGGACTGGTCCACGTCGTGGCGTAGCGAGAACGCCCCCTTATGACTTCCGAACGGCTTCAGCCGGTTTTCCAGGAGCTCCGGATGCCATTGGCTCAGGATTTCCCATAGGAAAAAGACCAGGGTGTCGCCCCAATGGACCGGATTTCGCCAGTTTCGAATGTCCTCGACGTTCGAGTGAGCCTGGAGGACGCCCCCCAAGAACTCGAAAACCGAGTTGGCAACACAAAGCGTCCGATCGGTGACGATGATCGCGTCACCAAGCTCCTGCTTGCTCGCACTGTCGGAGCTGGAGAGATCCCCGCCCAGTTGCCATAGCCGAGCCAGGACCTGGGAGCTGGCATTCGCCGACAGCCTCCGCGCTCTCTGCCCCTTCCCCCCGGAGAGATAGTAGTCGGCCCACACCTTCCGATCGGAGAATCGAGATCCTTCGCTCCAGCGCCAACCGGTGTATCCAGCTGGAACGATGGTCTCGGAGTCGTCCAGACCGAGTAGATCATCCGGGAGATTCGTCTTACCCGTCACTACCAGATGCAGGGTCTTCTGCTGTACGGCCTTGCGGAGCGCTTCGATGGTCTCGTTCTCGAGCTGCGCGGCATTGGGAATGAAAAGCGTGTGGTAGGAATCGATAATCGGGCGCAACTGGGCCTCGGTCACAAGATCGTGTTTCAAGCTGCAGCGGTTCAAGACGGCTGAGGCGGTTGTAGGGGCCAGGTAGGCATACTCGTCCTTCAACCATCGTTTCTTCTTTCCCCAGGCATCCACGAACTCATAGACGGCCCCGCGTTCTAGTGCATCTTGTATGTAACGTTGCCTGGAGTCAGGGCTAAAGAGTACTGCGGTGTTCTGTATCAGATCGTTCGAGCTCCCTCTATTTTCCGTTGGCATCATTCGCTCCTGTCATCGTGTAGTCGCCTCATCTGGGAAAGCTATTTGTTTAGCGCAATTCAACTCGCTCGTCCAGCGGGATCAACCAGTCCCACTCTGATTTCCGTGACGTGGATCCAGAGCATCTCGAAGCCCATCGCCCAGAAAATTGATACTCAATAGGCTCAGAAAGATCATGAGCCCAGGGAAGAGTGCCAGCCAGGGGGCCTCTCCCATGTGCTGTTGGGCATTCAAGAGCATGTTGCCCCAGCTGGGGACAGGCGGCTGGATACCCAGACCCAGGTAGCTGAGACTGGACTCGGCCAGGATGGCGTAACCGATATTCAAGGTGGTGTAGACGAGGATGGGAGCCAGCGTATTGGGCACGATGTGTAGAAACAGGATGCGCCAGGGGCGGGCACCGGCGACGCGCGCCGCATCGACGAACTCGATCTCACGAAGTGAGAGGATCGAGCCCCTGACAATTCGTGCCAGACTCATCCATCCGAATAACATCAGAATCGTAACGATTCCCCACACGGATCCTCCCACAAAGCGGGACAAGATCAGCAACAGGGGGATATTGGGGATCGACAGCATGATATCTGTCCCGCGCATCAACAGGGTGTCCGTCAGCTTCCCGTAGTATCCGGCAACTGCTCCGATGAATATCCCCAGCAGGGAACTGAGGAGAGCTGCCGAGACTCCCACCAGAAGCGAGATACGCCCACCTTGCAGAAGTCGCGCTAGAGCGTCGCGTCCCAGCTCGTCGGTTCCCAACCAATGGACTGATGAAGGTTCCTGCAGTCGCTCTCGAAGTCGGACCTTGTCGTAGGAGTGCGGCGAAAGGATGGGACCGATCAGGACCAGCAGGACGATCATCGCGAGAACACAGAGGGCGCAGATCGCCAGACGGTGGCGGCGCAGTCGCAGCCAGACCATGCTCCAGAGGCTCCGGTCCATCCCTACCTGGCTAGTCATCGTAGGTAATCCTTGGGTCTATGACCGCGTAGAGGAGGTCGGCTATCAGGTTGAAAACGGCGACCCCAGTCGCGAATACAAGAAAGATCGCCATGGCCAACGAGTAGTCATTGTTCATGAGGGAATCGAAGATCAGCCGCCCCATGCCCGGCCAGGAGAAGATGTTTTCAGTGATGACAGCTCCGCTGACCAGGTGGGGAACGCTCAACGTCATCAGCGTCACCACCGGGATCAGCGCATTTCGGAGAGCATGTCGCAGGACTACCACCCGCTGCTTGAGACCCTTTGCCTGCGCGGTCACGATGTAGCCTTGATGGATGATCTCGAGGATGCTGGAGCGCATATAGCGCATCCAGCTGGCCGTGCTGAAGAGGCTCAGAACGATGACCGGGAGCACCAGGTACCGGAGCTTTGTCAGCAGGGTTGCGCCCGGTTCAAGGGAGTAGTGTCCTCCCGGGGGAAGCCAGTCGAGGATCACAGAGAACAGGAGGATCAGCAGCAGGCCCGACCAGAACACGGGCAGAGAGATACCCACGAAGGAAAAGATGGAAAGCGAGTAGTCGGTCCAGGAATATTGCTTCAAGCCGCTGTAGACACCAATCGGTATGGCGATCAGCACGCTCAGCAAAAAGCTCAGACTCGTCAGGACCAGAGTGTTGACGAGCCTGTCCGGGAGAAGGCTGACCACGGGTCGGCGGTAGAGTCGGGAGTATCCGAGATTGCCCTGTAGTATTTGCCCAACCCAGCGAAGGTATTGAATGTGGATGGGCTTATCCAGGCCATAGAGGGCCTTCATGTGCTGGATTCCCTCGCTGGTGATATTAGGATTGGCCAGGATCAGCTGGTCGAACGGGTCGCCCGGAGCCAGCTGCATCAAGCCGAAGACGATCATCGTGATGACCAGGAGGACGGGAACGATCTGAAGGATCCGATGGAGAGTGTAGCGAAGCACTTAGTGCTCCCTTCCATAAATACGATGACGTTTGTGGCGAGCGGGACGGTGTCGAGGGCGCGAAGCGACGACGAGGCGATGTTTGGTATCGTAGAGGAGGAGCGACAAAGCCATCGGCCCGTCCCGTCGCCACCCGGAGGGCAGATGGGGGTTGTGGACGATCTCTGCGTTGGTCGTCGTCGAAGATGGCCAAGCATCGACTTCCTCCTCCTGCCTTGATCTCGCCTCACAAGCCCCATCTGCAAACATCATCGTATTCATGGAAGGGGGCACTAACCCCCTGCCTGATTAACGGGCAGGATGTCCCACTTCTCCACATTCCATCCGATCTCGGCGAAGGGATGTGGATCGTAACCCTGAAGGCCCCGCCCGACCGTTACGACCCGAACATGCCAATAGAGAGGAAGGGTTGGAAGTTCTTCTGCCCAGATTTCCTGTTGCTCCCTCAGCAAGACAT
The DNA here is from genome assembly GCA_047514575.1 of Acidobacteriota bacterium. Lineage (GTDB taxonomy): Bacteria > Acidobacteriota > UBA6911 > RPQK01 > JAJDTT01 > CAUZIZ01. The sequence continues at coordinate 6,664 of JAKZYH010000760.1, forward strand.
ATCTCCGCTCAGGATCAACCGTCTGGACGGCCTGCTCGATCAGCTCAATGTTCCGCCGCACCCTTCCCCAGGGCGACTTCTTCAGTAAATGATCCAGGTTGTGTTCGTCCTTGGGCTTCCACAGGACGTTGGCGGAGTGGGCATCCTGAGGTGATACCACCCAGCGCCAGATGGCAACTCCTCCGGGGGGAAGGTTGGACTTGGCCAAGGTCTCGGAAAACAGGAGCCGAGCCGACTGAGGCGAGATCTTCACGTCTATTCCCAGCTCCGACCACTGCGCCTGGATCACTTCGGCTACCTGAGCTCTGAGCTTATCACCGGCGATTGTCACCAGGGTGAGGCTCAGCCGCTTGCCCCCATGGTTGCGTAGGGCCCTGTCGGTTCCCGGTCTCCAACCAGACTCGATCAACAGGCGGAGCGCCTCCCTAGGGTTGTACTCGTACTGCTTCACCTTGGGGCTATAGGCAGGGTGATAGGGAGCCAACCACGAATCCGCGGTCGGCTGACGACCTCGGAAAATAGCTTCGTTGATGCCGTCGCGGTCGATGGCGTGGAGCAGAGCCTGACGAACCCTTCGGTCGTGCAAAGGAGGCTTATTGATCTGGAGCGTGGCATGCTCCAGCCACATAGCGTTGATGTAGGTCACTTCGAGCCCTGGGGTCTCGGTCAGGCCCCTGGTCTGATCCAGGGTCAGCCAGCCGTCGGTCAGGTGCAGCTGTCGTGTCCTGACATTGATTGCCAGGGTGTTCAGATCGGGAATAACGCGCACCAGTACCCGATCAATTTTGGGTGGCTCAGAGAGGTTGTAGTTGGGGTTTCGAGTCAGCAGGATGTGGCTTCCCGAGACCCACTCCTCGACCTGGAAAGGCCCGTTGACAAGGGGCTTGACGCTAACCCGTTCGTCGGCGATGAATCTTTCCCAGTAGGTGCCACCCTCGTTCTTGTAGTGCGTCCAGATCGGTCGATAGTAGTGATCGGGCAGGAATATCACTCTTATGTCTGAGTCGGCGAAGGGCCAGATCGCAGAGTAGCGAACCCTGAGCGTGTAGTCGTCCAACGCCTCAACTCCAGCGATAGGTATCAGGTTGGTGGGCCCATACTCGTATTGGGGATCGGTCTTGAGCTCCCAGGCAAAAGTGGCATCCTTCGCCGTGATCTCGACCCCGTCCGCCCACTTCCTCCCTCTCCTCAGATGAAAGGTGGCCTCCGATGTCCCGTTTTCTTGATCGATCTCCCAGAGTCCGTTCTCGAGCGTAGGCAGCTCAATGCAGAGGGCGCACCGGCCTCTGCCATCTGGACCCAGCTCGATCAGCCTTCGCCACATGAAGGACATGACATCACCGGGAATCGCCAGGTTGCCGAGAACCCGGATCAGGGAGTCCGGTTCCTGTGAGGTTCCCACGATCAGAGTCTTGCCCTGGGAATCGAGGGGATGGCGTGGTTCCGTCGGAGAGCAAGCAGAGACAAGTGCTACCCCAAGCGTCCACACGAGCTGTCGGATGCTGGGACGAGGTCTGAGTCGTTGCTTCGACATCCGAAGAAGGAGTGTAGCCTATTGCCCACCGAGTTCGTAGTAGTCTGGGTTGGGGAGAAGGTGTATTCTCTAAGGGTTCGCGCAGAAATAACTTCACAGTTTTGGCGATCAGATTTGTGCCAGATTTGGTCGCGAACGATTGAGCGAAACCGCAGGCGTAGCCGGGCCTACGTTGAGGATTTCGTGATTGAGGAGCGGCCGAAGATGGTGCGAAGAGGAGATGCCAAAATGGGAAGTTATTTCTGCGCGAGCCCTAAGGCGAAACTCCCGTGCTCGCGCCCGCGCCCTTACCCAGGTCGCGACTTCATCCGACGGGCAAGGGTAGGGGCAAGGGTAGGAACGGCGGCCTGGAGACCACCGCCACGAAGGACACCCTCTTGACTCACTTGTTGGAAGTACGGAATCTGGCCGCGCATTTCTACACTCAGAGCGGCGTCGTGAAGGCCGTCAATTCGATCTCCTACGAGTTGGATGAGGGAGAAACTCTGGGAATCGTGGGGGAGAGCGGTTGTGGCAAGAGCGTGGGTGTGCTCTGTCTGCTGCGGCTGATTCCGGATCCGCCGGGCAAGATTGTGGACGGCGAGATCCTCTTCCAGGGCCGGGATCTTCTCACCCTGTCCAATGAGGAAATGCGTCGCGTCAGATGGGCGGAAATCGCGATGATTTTCCAGGACCCGCTTACGGCGCTGAATCCAGTTCTGACGGTGGGCTTCCAGATCGTCGAGCCCTTGAAACTCCACCAGCGGATGAGTACCCGTCAAGCCAGGGATCGCGCCGCCGAGCTCCTGGACCTGGTGGGGATACCGAATGCCCGAGCCAGACTGGATGACTATCCTCACCAGTTTTCAGGTGGAATGCGCCAGCGCGTCATGATCGCGATGGCCCTATCCTGCAATCCGCGCCTGCTGATCGCGGATGAGCCCACGACGGCCCTGGACGTCACCATCCAAGCCCAGACGATCGATCTGGTCAAGCGGCTTCAGCAGCAGTTGGGCATGGCAGTGATCTGGATCAGCCACGACCTGGGCGTCATCGCCGGTCTGGCCAAGAGAGTCCTCGTCATGTATGCAGGTTATGTGATCGAGGAGGCGGGCGTCGAGGATCTGTACGCCAATCCTTCTCATCCGTACACCATAGGGCTGCTGAGATCCATGCCGCAGCTGAATCAGGAGCGGGACACTCAATTGACCTCGATACCCGGTCAGCCCCCCAACCCAGTGGCTCTGGGCCCGGGTTGTCCGTTTGCCGTTCGCTGCAGCTATGCCGTCGAGAAGTGCCAACAAGAGAACCCTCCCCTGGAGGTCGTTGGGGAAGGTCATCGGGTCGCCTGTTGGGAGAAAGATAGAGTGAAAGGAGACTGGCAAGGTGCCAGCTGAGACGTCAGAAAAGCCGCTGGTTCGAGTCGAAGGACTGAAGCAGCATTTTCCGATCACTCGCGGGATCTTGAGACGTCAGGTAGGAGCCGTCAAAGCGGTCGATGGCGTCAGTTTCGACATCTACCGTGGAGAGACCCTTGGGATGGTGGGGGAAAGCGGCTGCGGCAAGTCTACGACCGGCCGAGCGATCCTTCAGTTGAACCGGCCGACGGCGGGAAGGGTCTTCCTGGATGACATCGAACTGGAGCACCTGAGAGGGAAAAGGCTTCGGGAGATGCGCCGCCGAATGCAGATGATCTTTCAAGACCCCTACGCCTCCTTGAACCCCCGTATGACGATCGGCAGGATCATCGGAGAGCCCCTTCAAATCTTCAACCTGGTCTCCAGGAAGGAGAGGAAGGGACGGGTTCAGGAGTTGATGGAACTGGTCGGTTTGAACCCCCAGTTTGCGGACCGCTATCCCCATGAGTTTTCGGGAGGTCAGCGGCAACGAGTCGGAATCGCCCGTGCCCTGGCCTTGCAACCCGATTTCATCGTCTGCGACGAACCGATCTCGGCACTGGATGTGTCGATCCAGGCTCAGGTGGTCAATCTGCTGGAGGAGCTGCAGGAACGTTTCGGCCTGACTTATCTGTTCATCGCCCATGATCTGGCGATGGTGCGCCACATCAGCGATCGCGTCGCCGTCATGTATCTAGGGAAAATCGTTGAGCTAACGGATCAGGCCTCACTCTACGCGAACCCTCTCCACCCCTACACCCAGGCCCTGCTTTCCGCGGTCCCCATTCCAGACCCCAAGATCGAGTCCCAGCGTCAGCGAACCATCCTCAAGGGCAGCCTGCCCAGCCCCTCAGACCCACCAAAAGGGTGTAACTTCTGTACCCGCTGCCCGGTGGCTGTCGAGCACTGTCACGAAGTAGAACCGGAGCTGAGGGAGGTGTCCCCAGGGCATCAGGTGGCGTGTCACCTGGTGGAATAGGGGGGAGTCGCAGGTCACAGGTCGCAAGTCGCATGTTTCTTTGATAGGAAGTCTGGCCAGAAACAGGTTAGTAGAGGTTATCGGTTACCGGGCGGGCAGGATCGAGGTGCCGGTTGGGGTCAACCTGGGACCTGCGACCTGCGACTTCCCCACCTAAACGTACTGCAATCCGGTAACGACAGAAGCCACTATGGAGAGTATGGTCAGGGCGATACAGACCACCCCTGCCACCAGATGATTGAGGCGCTCTGGTTGCATCGGGTCAAGCCACCGGGACGTCAGGTAGCCCCCCAGAAATCCCCCCGCATGGGCCCAGTTGTCGATATTGGGCATGATCAATCCGAGAACGAAGAGAATGATGGCATAGCTCTGGGCCTGCCTGCCGATGGCGCTGCCAACGCCTCGCCGACCCGCATAGATCAAAGCACCCAGTAGACCGAATATCGGAGCTGAGGCCCCAACTGTGAAGCCGGCGCCGCGGAGTGGTCCTGGAAGGAATCCCAGAAAGCCTCCCGCCCAGCTGCTCGCTGAGAAGCCGATGATCGAGGAGACCGTGTAGATGATGACCAGTCTGGCAGGACCGTAGATCATTGCCGTGGTGGGAGCCAACTGGCGCACCCACATCAGGTTGAATCCAATATGCAGAAGGCTTCCATGAAGCCAGGCAGCGCTCAAGACAGTCCACCAGCGACCGGCCTCAAAAACGGGTAACGCCCCGCTGGAGCCGAAAAGGAAGAGGCCCTTTCGGCTGGGAGACAGCATGGATAAGATGCCACCCATGCCAATGCCGGAGGGATCCACGGCCAAAGCCGCCAGATACAGAAACACGCATCCCCAGGTAACCAGACCAAGGAACCCGAGGTCGTTCCCCAGCGCTCGAAGTAAAGGGGCGTATCCCCAGAGGCCTGGATTCCGGCAACCACACTCAAAACACTCGGAAGCATTGACTCCAACCAGGAGACCGCAGGAGCGGCAAACAACGGAGCCGGTGGTCTTTCTCTTCAACATGGGAAGCCTGCAGGGGAATGTAACAGAAAAACCAGGCTGCCTGTTAGAAGAAACCTGGCGAAGAGCCGTGGGGGGGGGGTGAACGATGGGGGGTACTCTCTCTGCTCTTACCTTTGCCCCTAGCGGATGCGATCGATCTTGGCGGCCATGACGAAATCACTCTCAGTGAGTCCGTCGATCTTGTGGGTCCAGAGGGTGAGTTCTACCTTTCCCCAGGCCAGGTAGATATCGGGATGGTGATCTTCCGATTCGGCCACCGCTCCCACCTGGTTGGTGAAATCGAGGGCAGTTTGAAAGTCGGGGAATCGGACCAGCTTTTGGAGGTGGTGGTGGTCCACTACCGACCACCCTTCCAGCTGGCCCAGAAGGGGTTTGATTTCTTCAGCCGTCAGGGGAGGAATCCCACCCCTGCAGGGAATGCAACGCTTTTCAGCCAACTGCGACATTGGATTCACCCAATCTCGAACAGCTTTGGTCAGCCGATGGTCAGATCGACCAGGTCGTTTTTCTTCTCTTTCTTGAGGACCATCTCCTCGTAGTATTCTCGAACCGCGACGGCTTCCTTCGCTGCCTTCCGCTTCAGCATTTTCTCATCACGACTGGTCTGGGGCAATGTGGTCCGTTCCTTGACCCGACCGGCATCGTCCTGGCGAATCTTCAGGGAGTGATCATAGGTTTGCAGGTCGGCATTGTTGCCGCCGGCAAAGATCTCGTGGCGGCCGTGTTCCTTATACCAATCAGCCACGGTGGCATTCATGTGCATGTGCTCGAGGATCTGGCGCCAGCCATGCCCGGTGTTGTAG
>JAKZYH010000761.1:0-3261 GCA_047514575.1 Acidobacteriota bacterium
TGTGGGCCACCCGAGTGGACGTGGCGTAGAATAAGGGAGACGACGGCAAAGCAGATGAACTCAAGAGAATCCGAGAAGTGCGTCCTAATTATCGACGACGATATCGAGTTGTGCGAGTTAGTCACTGAGTACCTGGAAACCGAGGGCTTCGGTGTAGAGGTGATCCACGATGGTACAGACGCTGTAGAGAGGGCGGTCTCCGGATCCTATGGGCTGATCATCCTGGATGTCATGTTGCCGGGAGCAAACGGTTTTGAGGTTTTACGCCGCATTCGCTCCCGATCCCAGATTCCTGTGCTCATGTTGACGGCTCGTGGCGAGGAAGTGGATCGAATCGTAGGCCTGGAAGTGGGGGCCGATGATTACCTGCCCAAACCCTTTAATCCACGCGAACTGGTGGCGCGGATTCGTGCCATACTACGCCGCACCCATTCGGACGGCTCCCAGTCGACGCCTCCTCAACCGAGAAGGCTTACTTTAGGGGATATTGACCTCGACACCGGCACCCGGATGGTTCACCGATCAGGGCAGGCTTTGGAATTAACCACGGTGGAATTCGAACTTCTGGAGGTGTTCTTGCGGGCGGCTGGATCGGTCATGAAGCGAGAGGAGCTGGTGGAGCGGGTTCTGGGCCGCAGCTTCTCCCCCTTTGATCGCAGCATCGACATGCACGTGAGCAACCTGCGCAAGAAGTTGGGTCCTCACAAAGACGGAAGTGAACGCATCAAGTCGATCCGAAGCGTCGGTTACCTATATTCGTTGGACCAGTCCGAGAAGGGTTAGATCCTGGAATGCGAAGCAGCCTATTTCTCAAGATCTTCCTATGGTTTTGGTTGGCCATGACTGTGGTCGCAGGGGCTCTGGTGATCTCCGGTGAAATGAACCGTGCCTCCCCTCAAACTTCTCCCTTTCGCGAATTCACCAGAAATGCCTTGTCTTTTGCCCGAAGGAGTACTCAAGTCCTTGAGCGCGGCGGTCTACCCGCGCTGGAGGAGTACCTGGAGCAGCTGGAGCGAAGTTCCCGAATTCGCGTTGTTGTGTTCGACCCTCAAGGCCGGGAGATTTCCGGGCGCACCATTCCACCCAGTGCCGAATCGCTGGCAGCTCGCGCTCTGCGCAGCAGTCGAGTGGAGGTTCAACCTGAAGGAAGGATGCTTCTGGTGGCGCAAAGCGCCAGAGCCCCGGGAGGAGAGGGTTATACCGTGGTGGGCCAGATTCCTGGTCTACGCATCGGTGGGGGTGCTCAACCTGCGGCACTGGCACTAAGGCTGCTGGTGGTTGTGATGACGGGTGGAGTGGTTTGTTATGGGCTTGCCCGTTACCTGACCTCTCCCGTGGCCAGGTTGCAGAAGGCAACCCAGCAGTTGGCGGGGGGTGACCTCACCACGCGGGTGGGGTCCGTTTTGGAAAAGCGGGGAGATGAATTTTCCGATCTGGGACATGACTTTGACCTCATGGCCGAGCGAATCGAGAGGCTGATCAACTCCCAGCGTCGTTTGTTGAGTGATATTTCTCACGAATTGCGTTCACCTCTGGCTCGGCTGAATGTAGCCCTGGAGCTGGCCCGTAAACGAGCGGGATCAGAGGCCGGCGCCTCTCTGGATCGCATCGAACGTGAGGCGGGGCAAATGAACGAGTTGATCTCTGAGCTTCTGGGGCTAGCTCGATGGGACAGCGACGCTGAATCAAGACAAGAGGAGAGCATTCCCCTGGCCGACCTGGTACAGGAGGTGGCAGCCGATGCTGATTATGAGGCCACCAGTCAGAATCGACGCGTGTCCGTCGTGGAAAGTGAAGATTGTATCGTCACAGGCTCACCGGAACTTCTGCGCAGCGCGATCGAGAACATCGTCCGCAATGGTCTGCACTACACGGCTGAAGAGACCCGGGTGGAAGTTCGCCTCTCCTGTTCACGGATCAATGATCGGGAGTATGCCGTGATTGTGGTCCGAGACCACGGTCCAGGTGTTCCGGAGAGCGCTCTGAAGGAGCTCTTTCGCCCCTTCTATAGAGTGGAGGAAGCGCGTGACCGCCTCTCGGGAGGAAGCGGCTTGGGGTTGGCTATTGCCGAGAGGATCATCCGTCTCCATGGAGGCACGGTGATGGCAACCAACGCTTCAGAGAAGGGCTTGCAGGTGGAAATCAGACTTCCCCTAATCTCCTAATGAGGACGTCACTTCCGGCTCCAGTTCCAAGTCGAAGACATCGGCTAAACGCACCAGGTAGTTGAAAATCCCAATAATGTGGGTGGCTAGAAAAATATCCTGGTCGTTCAAACCGGCCTGGCGCAGTTGGTCTAGATCTTCATCCACGACCTTATAAGGTGTTAGCGACACCTTCTCGGCAAACTCCAGAAGGGCACGGGTTTGGGAATCCAGGTCGGCTTTACGGAAGTCGGTCTGCACTTGCTTGACCACCTCAGAATCGGCGCCTTCAAAACGGAGAAACTCTCCGTGAAGTTGAGTTCAGTAATGGCAACGGTTGGCTCGGGAGGCCACGATGGCAATCATCTCCCGCTGAGTTCGGGTCAATCCTCCCGGTTCCACCATCAGAACGCCGAACAGTTCTCCGAAAGGGACACCGATTTCGGGGCGAATCGAGAGTAAGCGACCCATGTTGGGGACAAACTGAGTGTAGGCAGCGGCTCTGCTCACCCCACGTTCCGCCATCCTGGAATTTCTGACCGCGCATTCCTCATCAGAGGCTAAAGGAATTCTTGCCATTTCGACTCCTTTCCGTATCGTCGGGAAACCGAGAAGAGGCGAGTCTACCATAGGCAACCGAGGAGGGATCACCCTACGGTCCCTGTGTCACTTGCTCTGAGCGACGAAAGTTTTCTAACCTGGAAATGCAGGGTCCATAAAGGCGTTCAACACCCTGTCGCTATTGGGTTTCCCGAGTTGAGAAGGTCGCTTATGAAGAAGCCGACGCACGATCGATCTTATGCGCTTGTCAATCCTGTCTGCGCGATCGTGGAGAAACCTCGCACCGAGCTCACCCGGGCCGATCTGGTCCGAGTGATCGAGGAAAAGCAGATTGAGAAGATTACCTTTCACTACACCGGCCTGGATGGGAAGCTCAAAGAATTAAAGCTACCGGTTACGAATCGCTATCAGACGGAACTTCTTTTGGAGGAAGGGGAGCGAGTGGATGGGTCCTCTCTCTTCAAGGAACTGGTGGATGTGGCCCTCTCGGACCTCTATGTAGTCCCTGTTTATCGTACCGCCTTCCTGAATCCGTTTGACACGAACAGCCTGGACT
>JAKZYH010000762.1:0-24015 GCA_047514575.1 Acidobacteriota bacterium
CAGGTTGCTCCCCACCCTTCCTCACGGAAACGCAGTTACCACTGTCGACTTCAGGCTGGTAACGTTAGCCTGGAAGGGACTTCCACCCTTCTGATCAAACGCCTTCACAGGCGCACTGGCGGCGGTCTCCAGGCCGCCGTGGGTCGAGCCAACGGCTCGGTGCAAGAAAACTCTCTTCGGCCCGGAGACTGAAGCCACAGCGCTGGCCCCATCCGAGAAGGACGCTTCTTCTCACATCAAGCGGTCCATCCCCTACGCCGAAGTAATTGCGAGTAGCCCAGGGTTGCAATGCGAAGCGAGCTACCCTGGGGTTAAGGTGCCCCCGCCTTTTCTACACTGAAAGTGTTATTGCCGAAACGCTCCCTGGGGTTACGTCCTTTCTTCATCCCAACCTGACAAGAAGTTTTTAGATCAGGAAGTCCCGCCGACACCGGCAAACTGGATCCCCGTCAGGTCCGCCATTTCCTTTTTCCAGGTCGTAATGTCGTCGGCCTGAAACTGGTCCAGATGGGTGTGGCCGCAAGCTCGGGCCATTACCTGCATCAGGCCTACCGATGCCTGAAGAAAGCGAGCCAGCCGTTGAGCTGACAGATCGACGTTAAGCCTAGCCCGCAGATGCTCCTGTTGGGTTGCGACGCCAGCCGGACAGTTGTTGGTGTTGCAGATCCGGGCCGAAACGCAGCCCACAGCTTGGATGGCTGAGTTGGCCAGGGCGACCCCGTCGGCACCGAGGCACAGCGCTTTGATGAAGTCCGAGGGGGTCCGAATGCCACCCGTGATGATCAGTGTCACATCCTGCCGTCCTTGCTGGTCGAGGTATCGCCGGGCGCGAGCCAGCGCTGGGATCGTAGGGACGGAGATGTTGTCCCGAAAAATCAGTGGAGCGGCACCGGTGGCACCGCCTCGTCCATCCAGGATGATGTAGTCGGCAGCGGCTTCGAGCGCAAACTCGATGTCGCGCTCGATGTGCTGAGCCGACATCTTGAACCCGATAGGAATGCCGCCCGTCAACTCTCGCACGTGGGCGGCAAACTGTCCGTAGTCCGAGGGCGTCGTGAACTCGGCGAAGGTCGGAGGGGAAATCGCGTTCTGTCCTTCCTCCAGGTTTCGAACCTGGGCGATCTTTCCTTTGACCTTGTTGCCGGGCAGATGGCCTCCGGTGCCCGTTTTCGCTCCCTGCCCGGCTTTGAAATGAAATGCTTGTACCCTTGTGAGCAGGTCCTCGGAGAAGCCAAACTTGGCGGACGCCAGCTCATAGAAGTAACGAGAGTTTGCGGCCTGTTCTTCGGGTAGCATTCCTCCTTCGCCCGAACAGATACCGGTGCCGGCGAGCTCGGCGCCCTTTGACAGGGCTACCTTTGCCTCTTCCGACAGCGCGCCGAAACTCATGTCCGAGACGAAAAGGGGGATGTCCAGTTTCAGCGGCTTCCTGGCATTGGGTCCGATCACGAGCTCCGTTCCCACCTCTACATCTTCCAAGAGCGGCTTGGCGGCCAGTTGGGCGGTCAGAAGCTGGATGTCGTCCCATCGAGGCAGCGTGGGTCTAGGCACCCCCATGGCGGCGACGGGACCGTGATGGCCCGTCTTCTCGAGCCCATCTCGAGCTAATGTGTGAATCAACTCGACGGTTGGTTCTTCTGGAGTATTCTTCGGCTCCGGCATTCCGTCGCCGCTTTCTTTGGCAGGTTCCACAATCTCGACGTCGCCCAGATGAGTGTGGCTGCCATCGCAGTAGGGTGGATTCTTCGTCTGTTTGCACATGCAGAGGTGCGCTTCCTCCGGCTGGTCGACGCTGAACTCGAGAGGCTCCATCCCAGTGCCTCTGTGAGAACCATCGCAGAAGGGCTGCGAGTTCGAGTTGCCACAAGCGCACCAGTGATGTTGACCTTTTTCGAGATCGATCTGGATCGGCTGCTTGGCAGCCACCTTCGGAGTTGGCATGCTTTCTCCTCAGTGTAGATGACGTGAACGTCGAACCTGTGTGGAACGACGAGTTCCCCCAGGGAGAATCAGGTTAACATGAAGCCAGGTCCGAGGGTGAGGCGAGGCTTTCCATAGAAAGAGGCTCTCTCCGACAAGGTAATTCTAGAGGAGGTAACGAACATGGGACAGTCGAGGCGCAGAGGAAGTTCTGAGTACGTTGACGTATCAAAGCTTTCATGGGAACCCACCAGTTTCCCAGGAGTGAAGGTGAAGACGCTGTGGAGGGATTCTTCAGGAGAGGCGTACACCGCCTTGTTCCACATGGAGCCTGGAGCCCGCCTTCCAACCCACCGTCATACGGCAGTCGAACAGACTTTCGTCCTGGAAGGCTCCCTGGTAGATGAGGAAGGGGTTTGTAGCGCCGGTAACTTTGTCTGGCGGCATCCTGGATCGACCCACACTGCCCACAGTCCGGAGGGTTGTCTGACCCTGGCAGTCTTCCAAAAGGCCAACCAATTCCTGGAGGAGGAGGGAGATCAGGATTAGCCTCGGACAGGCTCCTAGGTGGCTCTATCTCAGCAGAATCGCGGGGATTGATGACATAATCCGGGGGGGCAAGCCTTTAACCCGGGTTTCCAGGAGGCGTTTGATGAATCGACGTCAGTTACTGCAGGCGGGCGCCGCTCCTTTGGCCCTGCCGGCTTTGGCCTGGCCAGGGCACGGCAAGACAGTGGAATCCCCTCCGGGTGTGGTCAATCGTACTGCCATTCAAAAGGTCTGTGCCTGGCCCAACCTGGAGCGACTGCGGGATGGGACTCTGCTTGCCTTCATCTTCAATCAACCCAGCCATGCTCTATGGGAGGGCGATCTCGACTGCTGGGCAAGCCAGGATGGCGGCAAGACCTGGCGTTTTCGCGGTCGTCCCGCCGCACACGAGCCAACCACCGGTCGGACCAATTGCGCCGCAGGATTGACGGTCAACGGAGATGTGGTTGTATTGTGCAGCGGTTGGGCTGATCGAGCTCCCAAAGGCCAGCTGAGTGGTCCCCATGAACGGGTAATCAGGGCTTGGGTCTGCCGGTCCTCCGATGGTGGCAGGACTTGGACACGCAGCCACGACTTTCCCAAACCACCCGACTCCCCCGCTGGCAGGAACAATGAGTTCATGCCCTTCGGGAACATTCGAGTAGCCGAGGATGGCACCCTCTGTGCCCCTGTCTATCTTCGAAAAGGCGACCTGAGGGAGAGCTATCTTCTCCGCAGCCGTGATGGTGGATATTCCTGGGGAGAGGTCGTCAGCCTGAATCCCAGGGGAAACGAAACCGATACCCTGCACCTGGGCGAAGGCTACTGGCTGGCAGTCTCAAGAGAGTTCAGGGAGAAGCGCGACGTTCATCTGGAGCTGTTTGCCTCGACCGATGACGCTCACACCTGGCAGCGTCGGATGCCATTGAGCCTGCCGATGCAGGTTACCGGAAATCTCACAGCGCTGGCCGATGGCCGCGTCCTACTCAGCTACGGCAATCGCTGTTGGAACAATTTCGGGGTGGATGTGAGACTCAGTGACGACCGAGGTCAGACCTGGAGTCCACCCATCCGAATCGCCGACTGTCCCCGGTCCGACTGCGGCTACCCCAGCAGCGTGCAACTAGGAGATGGTCGAGTGGTCACAGCCTACTACACACAAATCTCGGAAGACTTCCACTACGAAATGAGAGTGGCGACCTGGGATCCGAGGGGCTTTGGCAGGAATGGCAGACCGAAGGCCTAGCCCGCATTATTCACAAGTTTTCTACTGCGGCGGCGCAATCATCCGTCCTGGCTGTGTTTCGCTCCTTCGTCTATAGATACTCTTCCTCGGCGAGGTTCAGAGGTTCCGACGAATCGTTCAAGTTTCAACCTAGTAGTTCCCAGCGGTGCTGCCCTTGTACCGCACCACTACCTCCACGCTTTTCAGAGAGAGTGGGCTGGTGACCTGCTGGTTACGGTCCCGGACAACTACGTCGACCTGATTCCACCCCTGCTTCAGGAGAGGCGGTGTCACGTCGAACTCGAGCCAGGTCTCGTTGAAGAATATCCGGTTTGGTCTTGCGGTCTTTAGGAGCTCCTCGTTCAAACGGATCTCCAACTGATCCAGAGGCGTCAGGTGGTCCACCAGCAGTCGCAGGGAGGCCTCCTTCAACGATCCCTCTTTTGACGCCGCATCCAGATCGTCAGCCACATCGACGGAGACGCGGGTGCTGTCGCCTACGGACGCCAGCTCGATCGGAAGCGGCCCCGAATCCCAGACCTGTTGGTCTACCAGATAGTGCTTGTCTTTCCGGGCGATGAGGTCGGGGTCGCCGATCTCTTTCCAGGGAAGCCGACTATAGTCCCGGTCTCTTACCACCTGCAGGTAGTGGTTGTTGAAAAGAAATACGCCCTCCGCGCCGGCTCGGAAATGGGCGGCTGCAACCGCCCGACACATCTCCGGGCTGTAGTAGTCCTTTTCCTTCCAGATCAGCCGAGCGGAAAGGGGTCTCGGCTGTTGGAACAAGCCCAGACCCTGAGCGATGATCTGAGTTCCGGTGCCCCGCGCGGCTTCGACGAATTCCTCAACCGGAAGACGGTGTTGGTTGCCGGGCTGATGTCCTACGATGAGGATATCGATGAGGTTGCCCGAGAGCCAGCCGCGCACATCCATTCCCTGGGCCAGCACCTGATCCAAGGGGCCCGGGACACGAACCGAGAATAGAAGTTTGCGGCCTATCCTCTCTGACTTCTCATCCAGGGCTTGCTTGATTTGGCTCAGAAGCTGGGTGAGAAGACTTGTTCCCTCCTTCTCCTGTCCCTTCGGGAATAGATAGGGATGACGGCAGAAGTCCCAGTCCAGACCGTCCAGATCGTAATTCTCGATGGCCTCCCTGGCCAATGCCAGCTTGTGCTCGCGCACTTGTGGTACGGCGAAGTTGTATGCCGTCTTGCGGGGCCCTTCCCCTCCTAACAGCCAGTCGGGATGCTCTCTTTTGGTGGGCGACATGAGCGGATCTTCCAGGCCTGCTTCCAGCCGGGAGTCATGGATATCGTTCACCCGCATACAGAGAAACACCTCCAGGCCAGCACGGTGCCCATGCTCCACCACCACGGCTGTGGGATCGGTGCCCGCCTCCATCAACTGTCGCGCATTTTCGTGGATCCGCCACAGACCGGCACTGTGGAAAGTCTTTCCCGCCGACCCCCAGATGGGTCCCACCTCGGTTTTGTGGGAGTAGTAGTCAGAGAGTCGATGAGAGGGCGTGCCCTTGTAAGGATCCGTCCCCAACTGCCAGTACAGGGTATCGATCAGGGTATCCTGCAGAGGTTCGATCGCCAACTGGACCAGACCCTCGACTCCGATAGGAGCTTCCAGTATGGGACCTGCCAGCGACCCCCCATCATTGCAAAGGATGAAACGGTGCTTCTTTTCTAGGGACCCTTTCTCTTGCCCAGGGCTCTGGGCTTCGAAACAGGCGGTCGACAGTAACAGAGCACAGACCACCCCCATCCCTGCCTTAAACTTCATCGTACTCCTACAGTGTACTTGGGACTCCCCAATCTCCAGCCGAGAATGTTGGGAAATCTACCAGCCTCGGGGTGCTGGTGCAAGCCTCTCTCGGGATATGGTTCGACGAGCCTCCGGGGACCGGTTTCATTGACATCGCCGTCGGCCTTGAGACATCCTCTTGCTGCGGGACGAAAACACCCGGCTGGAGATCCTGGGATCTCATACTCCAAGAAGGTACAGTCAGCCATGTCAGAAAGAACCACACTGCGTCCGAGGTACCCGATCTTCACCCCCAGGTCCATGATGCTCTGGGCGATCTGGTCAAGTTTGACAGTGGGCAGCCTCGGCCAGGACCCGCTCTCAGAAGAGGAGTACATCAGAGCCAACTACAACAAGTTCGAGTATCGGATTCAGATGCGGGACGGGGTCGAGCTTTTCACCGCTGTGTACACCCCTAACGACGCCGGCAGGGAGTACCCGATCCTTCTGTACCGAACTCCCTACAGCTGCCGCCCCTACGGCTCGGATCAATACCGAAGTACGTTGGGTCCTGGCCACCGATTTTCTCGGGATGGCTATATCTTTGTCTACCAGGATGTGCGGGGACGGTACCTCTCGGAAGGGACCTGGGTTCAGATGACGCCCCACGTTCGCGAGAAGACCTCGCCCGGGAATATCGATGAGAGCACCGACACCTACGACACGATCGAATGGCTTCTGGAGCACCTCGAAAACCACAACGGCCGGGTCGGGCAGTGGGGAATTTCCTATCCGGGTTTCTACACGGCGGCTGGGATGATCGATAGCCATCCTGCCCTGAAGGCTGCTTCGCCGCAAGCCCCGGTTGGAGACTTCTTTTTCGACGATTTCCATCATCACGGCGCCTTCTTTCTTCCCCATGCCTTCGGCTTCCTTTCACGTCATGGCCGAGACCGCTCCGGCCCCACTACCAAGCCCGGTCCCCGATTCGATTTCGGGACACCCGACGGGTACGAATTCTTCCTCAATCTGGGTCCCCTATCCGAGGTCAACCAGACCTACTTCGACGGGGAATCGAGCTTTTGGGAGGAGGTCGTCCACCATCCGAACTACGACTCTTTCTGGCAGAAGCGCAGTATCGTCCCCAACCTGAAGGGTATCGGTTGTGCGGTTATGACCGTCGGGGGATGGTTCGACGCCGAGGACTTGTACGGTCCTCTGCAGATCTACCGTGCTGTGGAGCGGAATAATCCGGAGATCTTCAACATTCTGGTCATGGGTCCCTGGGCCCACGGGGACTGGGGTCGTCGAGAGGGAATCGGTCTGGGAAACGCCCACTTCGGCTCCGCGACTTCGGACTTTTACCGGGAACGAATCCTATTTCCCTTCTTCAACCACTACCTCAAGCAAGAGGGGGAACTTGCACTGCCTGAGGCATATGTCTTCGAGACAGGGGCCAACCGCTGGCGGACCTTCGAGCAATGGCCGCCCAGCTCAGTGGGGGAGAGGACTCTGTATCTACGCCATAGCGGAGGGCTTTCTTTTAATCCTCCCCAACCAGGGGAGGAGGATTTCGACGCGTACGTGAGCGACCCACACAGGCCGGTCCCCTTCACTCAGGAGATCTCGACCGAGATGACCCGAGAGTATATGACGGATGATCAGCGGTCGGCCTCCCGAAGACCCGATGTTCTTTCGTATCAGACGGAAGTTCTGGAAGAGGATCTGACCCTGGCGGGTCCCATCCAGGCAGAACTCTGGGTTTCGACGTCTGCCGGCGATGCAGACTGGATCGTTAAAGTCATCGATGTACATCCGAGCTCCGCGCCCAACCCGGTGCCGAATCCTAGACAGGTTCGCATGGGCGGCTATCAGATGCTGATCCGAAGCGAAGTGATCCGAGGACGTTTTCGCAACTCCTACGAGAAGCCCGAACCCTTCATACCCGACCGCATTACCAAGGTGTCATTTCCGCTGCAGGATCTGTTTCACGATTTCAAAAGGGGCCACAGGATCATGGTTCAGATCCAGAGCACGTGGTTCCCTCTGGTGGATCGTAACCCCCAGAAATACGTGCCCAATATTTTCAATGCAGTGGATGCGGATTTTGTGAGTGCCACCCACCGGATCTATCATTCCCCAGGCCATCCGACCCAACTGCAGGTGGGGGTACTGGAAGCAGCTTCAAGATAGGAGCCGCAAGCAACGCTGGCCCCAATGGCCTTTTCCCCACTTGGAATGTAGTTGGAGAGTCGAGGCAGAATCGGAGAATTCGCGGCCGACACAGAATGTAAAGGCAAAGGCAGAAGCGCGGGATCTACAGAGCTCCCCACAGATTAGGCAGGAGGATCTCATCGGGTAGGTCGGGCACGATCGCGGAGACTTTTTCCAACGTTTCTTCCGCCAGGTTTCCCTTCGCGAGCATCGCCAGGTTGGATTCCAACTGCTCTAAGGTTTCGAGCCCAACGACGACGCCGCTGACCCCTTCGAGGGACGCAGCGAAGCGAAGCGCCAACTCCGGCAGCGACATACCCAGGGTCTCCGCGCTTTTTTCGAGGCGGCTCCGAACTGGTTTGACGCCAGCCAGCTGCTCGGGCACTCCCTCCTCTGGTAGCAACAATAGTCCCTGCAGGTAAACGCTCCGCGCGAAGATCGCGATACCTCTCGATCTTGCGCGCTGCAGGATCCCGCTCCTTGCGAACCTTTGATCCAAGAGGCTGAGGGGATGCTGAATCGCATCAATGCCGGGGGTCTCGATTGCCTCAATCGCCTGCTCCGGAGTGTAAACCGAGACTCCAGCATGGCGAATCAGACCCTCCTCTTTCAGGGATATCAGGGCATCGGTGTAGCCCAGGTGCTCGGCCCGGTGAAGGAGACAGAGCGGAAGGGTTTCCAGGCGCAGCCGACGCAGAGACCTGATCACCGACTTTCGTACGAAGCTCCCATCTTCCGTGGTCTCTAGATGCGAGATCTTCGAGCACACGAAGGCGGCTTCCTTCAGCCGTAGTTCTTCCAGGATCCGTCCCAGCAGGTTTTCGCTCTCCCCATACTCGGCAGCCGTGTCCAGACCCACTACCCCCGATTCGAAGGCTTTCCTGACGATTTCTCGAAGCGCCTCGTAGGGAGGCTGGCCTACCCGGTTGGCTATCCCGTATGAAGGGATCCCGAACTGAGCCGTGCCCAGCGAGAATCGAGGGAAGTCGAGATCTGACGCTACGGGGTTACTCATGAGACTACGCGAGCTCATCCCAGGGAGCGCAGCTGCCATTCATTCGAAGCGTCCTGGAGATCAAACATACGAGCGTATAGCCCACCTAGTCGCATCAGTTCGTCATGGTCTCCCACTTCGAGTACTCGACCCTTTTGCAGTACCACCAGCCGATCGGCGTTTCGGACCGTAGACAGCCGGTGGGCAATGACGATCAGGGTACGGCCTTTTGCTAGTCGGGACAGGGCCGCTCGGATTTCTGCCTCGGACTCAGCATCGATGCTGGAGGTGGCCTCGTCCAGAATCAGAATCGGTGCATCCTTCAAGAGCGCCCTGGCTATCGACACCCGCTGCTTCTCCCCTCCCGACAAGCGGGTTCCTCGTTCGCCTACCATAGTGTCGTATCCCTCCGGCAGGTCCAGAATGAACCCTTCAGCATTCGCGTCCCTGGCTGCTTGATACAGCTCTTCCTCGGACGCATCCGGCCGTCCGAAAAGGATATTGTCCCGAATCGTGCTGTGAAACAAGAAGACGTCCTGCATGACGTGCGCGACGTTGGAGCGGAGGAACTTCAGTGGCAGCTCTCGCACGTCATGTCCTCCAATCCGGACGGCGCCCGTCTGAGCCTCATAGAACCGAGGAATCAGGTTGCAGCAGCTCGTCTTCCCGGCTCCGGTAGGTCCCACCAGCGCCACTACCTCTCCCTCTCCGACCTGGAAACTTACATCATCCAGGACGTCTACCTCCGGGGTGTAGGCGAAACTGACTCGGTCCAGCTCAACGTCCCACCCTATCCGAGCTGGGGGCTTGATGCTCGCAGTCTCCCCTGCCTCGCCCGGCGTGTCCAGGAGCTGGAATACCCTGGCGGCCGAGGCCATGGCTTTCTGGAGTGTCTCGTTCAGGTTGGCCACCCTCAGCAGCGGGATGAAGATCCGGCTCATATAGAGAACGAAGAGCACCAGATCCGCCAGCTCCAACCGATTCCCCAAGGCGAGATACCCACCCGCCCCAGCGACCATCACGTAGGCCAGCCCGCTGCTAATTTCCACGAAACCAGCAGGAAGAAGCGACCAGAGATTGGCCCGGACGATGCTATCCCGATAGTGGCCGCTATGGACTCGGATCTGTCGGGCCTGTTCCTCTTCCCCGACGAAGGACTTCACGACCTGGTAGCCGGCCATCCTGTCGAGGATCTCGGCGACCAGGTCTGCGCGGCGACCGCGCACCTCTCTCCATACCCGATTGGTTCGAGAGGCAAGCAAATAGACTCCCAATCCCAAGAATGGCAGGGGAAGGATCATTATGATAGCTAGCTCGCTGTTGATGGAGAAGAGCACGCCCATCATCGCGATCGGGATGACCATGGCCAGCAGTGATTCGGGGATTCCGTGGGCGATGAAGTCCTCGATCACCTCTACGTCATTGACTGCCTGCGACATCAGGGCCCCACTTCGATTCCGAGTAAAGACCTCAGGCTTGAGGCTCTGGATGTGGTCGTAGGTCCTGGAAAGTAGCTGGTGGAGTGTCCGGTAGGCCGCGATGTGGGAGAGAACCCCGTAGCCGTAGCGGAAGAGACCACGGACGATGCTGAGTCCGCCTAGGGCCAGCGCCATATACAGGACGGCAGTGCCGGTCAGGGCGTCGTCTTGCAGCAGCTGGACCAGGTGTCGCAGAATCAACGGTGGAATCAGGTCTACGACAGAGAAGGCTAAGCCGCAGAGGATCGAGCCCAGCAGCAGTCTCCTGTTCTCTCCCGCCAGGCGGAGGAGCCGGAGCAGGAATCCGCGGCTCGGCTCAGGTGAGGAGTCTATTCCCATGGGGCAACCGGTCTCAGCAGTAGTGATCGAGGCGAGCCATCAGGGTTTCGAACTCCTCCATGGTATTGAAGAAATGGAGACAAACCCGTAGGTCACGCGGGTTGTCCAAGGGCGAAACCAGGATCCGATCAGCCTCTGCCAGCTTGTTGTAGATTTCGAGGCCCGAGGATCCCTCCGGCAGTTTGAGCACGAACAGTCCGCTTCTGCTCTCATGATTGAGCGGCGAGACCAGCTCGAACCTCTCGGATTTCTTGACTATCTGCGCTGCCTTACCGGATAGCTCGGAGATCCGTTCGTAGATCCTGTCCCAGCCAACCTGGTCGAGCCACCGCAGGGACTCGGCAAAGCCCCCGAAAACAGCCTGTGATCGGGTCCCGAACTCGTAGCGGCGTCCACTAGGATACCATTCATACTCTCCGTGATCGTCGAGCGAAAGATACGAATGGGCACCCGTCCAGGAGACAGGTGTCGTTTCCAGAACCTGTTTCCGGATCATCAGCCCCCCAGTTCCTTTGGGGCCCAAGAGCCACTTGTGTCCGCAAAAGGCGTAATAATCACACCCAATCTTGTTGAACTCGACGGGGACGTTGCCCGCACCCTGGGCCCCATCCAGCAGCAGACGGACATTTCTCTCTCGCAGGGCGTGGGCCAGGCTTTGAGCGGGGATCACGCGACCGTTCCGTCGCGAAACGTGACTCATTGCTACCAGTCGGGTGCGCGGAGAGAGAAGGCCTAGCACGTTTTCAACTACGTCCTCCCCGACGTCGATGGGAGCCCTGCGGTAGGTGACGCCAAGACGATCGCGCAGGTTATAGGTTGGCATCCGAAGGGCCGGGTGTTCGTGGTTGCTGATCAGGATCTCATCACCCGGCTTCCAGTCAATCGACCAGATCGCGATATTGAGGGCCTCGGTCGTGTTGTGGGTGAGAGCCACCTCCTCCTCCAGGCATCCCAGTGCTTCGCCCACCAGAGCCCGACAGGAGTCCTCGGCTTTACCCAGTGAGCCCACGTACCTTGGGTCCGCCGGTCCTTGATTCTGCAAGTCCAGAAGACGCTTGACTTCCTCTATTACCGGGGTCGGAGAGGCCCCGATCCCACCGTGCTGAAAATAGAGAGATTGTCCTGTGGAAGGGATCTGGCGGCGAACGGCGCGCACCCAGTCAGGAGCCTTTCCCTCTAATGATTTCATCGAGGTCGCAGTTGCCTGGGTCCGAGACAAGGGAATGCCGAGTAGTCCAGCGAGGGAAGCGGTCTTGAGAAAGTTCCTGCGGGCCCAGTTAAGTTCAGTCTTTGGCGCTGTCATCAGGTCCTCCGTTCGTCTGCAAATGTCAATGGCACTATCAGAGAAAGAGAGACGTGGGACGTGCGGACGTTCAGACGTGGGACGAATTGTTCATAGGGAGAGCCGTTCTGCAAGCTGTCCGACTCCGACAGTTTGGTTGGCGGAGACATTGACTGCGAAACGCTCCCTCTCATCTTCTTGCCAGTCTGTGGTGAAGGCACCTTCGCCGAAGAGTTTCCCAAACAGCTGTGAGAGCAGCGGCTGGAATGTCTGGAAGGTTTCCGCCTCGTTGGGTGTGTGGAGCCTGTCGTTGGCCACGATCAGGAACTCGTCTGTTTTGAACCGAACCTTGCCGGCGAGCCCTGGGGCTGTCTCAAGCAGTGTACATGCTCGAAGCGTCGTCTTCAGAATCGTTTTCAACCTCTCCACTGAGGAACCGTCTAAACCTCGCTTACGATAGTAGAAGAGCCCCAAACGGTTCCCACCTAGGTCCATGCTGAAGTTGCCCTCGTGCGCGACCAGAAGGATCCCTGGTCCCCGCTGGATGTGGCTGTAGTTGTGCACATCGACTAGAAGATGATCTTCGATGATCTGCTTCTGAATCCAGGAGTGAAAGATCGGCACGAACTCCTCAAGCGCTACTGTTTTAGCGTCATCGAGGAAGAGCTTGAAGCCGAGTCGCTGCAGTTCCATTGCGTTTATCTCAGGTCTGCAGAGGGACCATGCTTTCCGCAATCCGCTCTCTACAGGCATGGGCCGCCTCGATAAACAGCTGTGCCTCCTCGACCAGGCGGTGCGAAGTGTCCCGGCTATGTTCCATGGGAGCCGACTCGTGCCTCCGAAACAGATAGTGAGCGAACTTCCCTCCAGCGTATTTGTCGTGGAATAGTTGGGTATCGTAGAAGCGACGTCGGAACTCCTTGACAATCGTTTCAGGATTGGTGGAAACGTCCAGGAACTCGATCTTGATCAGAGCTGCTGCGGCTTCGAGCATCGCCTCGTAGCCGAGCTGGTCGGCGCCAGAATAGTCGTTATCTTCCAATTTGAGTTGGGCTTCGAAGACGATTCGCTCTGCTGCCGCCATGTCGAACTCGACGAGTGAAACCACCTCTCCCGCGCACTCTCCTGTGCCCATGTCCCCAATCGAGAACTCTCGAGGATCTCCCCAGTCGGCATAGAATGAAGTGTCCTGCTCGTAAGGGGGAACCTGCATCAGGTCCTCGAACATGGCCCTCATCTCCTTTTTCCCCACCGTGCTCACGAAGGTCTGGAAACTCTCGCCGTTCTGCCGAAACTCGACAAAGCGCTCGGTGAGGCGATCCAGGACGCTGGGGATGCTCTTGGCCGGGACCGACCCCATGGCCAAGCCATAGGCGGCAGCGTTCTCGGTCCATTGACCACCTAGAACAACCTGAAAATGAGGAACCTTGTGGCTGTTGATGGTACGGCTTGTCCCGTAGAAGCCAATGTCCGCGATGTGGTGCTGTCCGCAGGAGTTGAAGCAACCGCTGATCTTGATACGAAGACCCTTTACTGCCTCATCGATCTCCACGAACTTGGCGGACAGGCTCTTGCGGATCTCATTGGCAAGGCCGCGGGAGGAAGAGATTCCCAACTTGCAGGTGTCGGTTCCGGGGCAGGCTGTGACGTCGACGATCGAACCCGCTCCCGGGTCGCTGAGCCCGACTCTTTTCAGCTCCAGGTAGAGATCGGGGAGATCGGCCTCGCTTACCCATCGCAGCAGCATGTTCTGCTCGACGGTCGTGCGTATGTTTTCCCCGGCAAATTGGCGTCCAATGTCTGCCAGCTCACGCATTTGCCAGGCCGAGAGGTCGCCCAGAGGAAGGGTAACCGACGCAGCCGCGTAACCGGCTTGGCGCTGGCGGTACACATTCGTACCGTACCACTCCTCGAAACCCTCGGGGCGCTTCTGCCCGTTTAGTGGAGCTGCCTCCTTTACCGGGGTCTCTTGATGAAGAGGTACTTCCTCCAGATAGTCCTTCCAGCGGGAGTCCTCCGTCAACTTGGCTCGCTCCTCCAGGACGAGTCTGCGAAATTCCTCGACACCTAGCTTGGCCACCAGGAACTTGATGCGGGCTCGGGCACGATTCGTCTTCTCTCCGAGGCGCGCGAAAACCCGTGACATGGCTTGAGCTATGGGGAGCAGCTCCTCTTCGGGCAGGAATGAATCGAAAAGCTTGGCCTGGTGCGGAACCGCTCCCAGGCCGCCACCAACGTACAGCTCGAAGCCCCGCTTCTCTTGCCCGTTCTCGACGCGCTTGACGGCGATTCCACCCAGATCATGCATGGTGATCAGACCACAGGGGTGTTCCTTACAGCCAGAAAAAGCAATCTTGAACTTCCTTCCGAAATCCTGTGCGTCCGGGTGCCCCAGGAGGAACCGGCTGCAGGATTTGGCATAGGGAGTGACATCGAAGACCTCATCCCGGCAGACTCCCGCCAAGGGGCAGGCGGTCACGTTCCGGACCGAGTTTCCACATGCCTCACGGGTTGTAATGCCGACTGCCGCGAGCCTCCTCATCAATTCGGGGGTGTCCTCGATGTGAACGAAATGAAGTTGAAAGTCTTGTCGGGTGGTGACGTGAAGAACTCCATCCGAGTACTCTTCAGCCAGGTCGGCAAGCATCACCATCTGTTCCGACGTGACACCGCCGAAGGGAATCTTGATTCGCTGCATACCGGGAGCATCCCAGACCGTTTCCGGGCCTTTGGTTGCGCCATTGGAGGGATACGCAAGCGTCTGAGAACGGAGGCCATCGTGGCGCTGTCCATTATCGTAACGCTGACCATAGACACCCCTTCGAAGACGCGTCTCCGCGAAAATCTTCTCGTCCAGCTTCCCTTGTTTGCGCAATTCCATCTGGGTCTCGTAGATGTCCGCTTCTCGAGCCATCTCGGGATCCATCTTGTCGCCAAGCTTCTCTTTCCAGCTGGTCATCGAAGTTTCCTCCGTCGAAAAAGCCCTTGGAGTTTCCTGCCAAATGAAGCAACCGCCAAGGGCACTAATACTGACTATAGTTAACTTATTCGATCGAATCAGTCAAATTCGGGCGTGAACCGACTCACCGCCTAGCGGCCGTCCTTGGAGTTGCCCAGGAATCGATTAAAGGACCAGGTGTAGATTCTTCTCAGAGCTTGCCGAACCAGACGTTGTCGCCAGAACCAAGAAGACCCGGTCCTTTGATCCTGCCGGCCGGGTACAGCGCTGGAGACCAGTCTTCGAAATTCCTGGAGTAGCCAGTCCTCGGTGATCACGTTACCAATGTGGTAAACGCAGGCCTCGGGCGTACTCAGGCGCAAGAATCCTGATTCATCTAATGGTCGATCCACAGTTTCACCCTTGCTCATCATCGCTTTGTCGGCCCATCTCATTGAAAGGGACTCGATCGCCTCGCGGGAAACCAGGTATTGCATGTGTGAGGTGCCTACGAAGGCCGAGACGTTCTGTAGGGATAGGAGGAGATCCGATTGAAGTTCTCTGGCCTCGAGCAGCGTGGTTCCCCCTTCGTGGCCCTCGTTGTCCAGGAGGCCCACGCTTTTCCAGAATTCGTCCAGCGTCTCGCGGGGAATCAAGTTCCCCCGCTGTGAATCGACCTCCGGGTTTTCTTCGGCCCATTGAGTTGTCGAGTGGGTGTGTTTGTTTTCCATTCCTCTCACCGGAACACCCCCGACCACGCCTACCCTGGGAAAGGTCTTCATGACCCGCAGTTGTGTCTCCATCCATCCGGGGCGATAGTAGATGTCGCCGTCAGAGAAGAAGATGTAGCGTCCAGGGGCGATCCTGAGAAGCTGGAGCAAACCATTGCCGGCTCCGATGTTTCGATGATTCAAGATGAGATGGTCGATGCGGCCGGCGGCCAGTTCTCCCTGCAGAAACTCCACTACCGTCTGGCAGGATCCATTATCAACCAACAGAAGGTCGAACTCGCGGTCGGCGTGGTCTCGGATACTGGCCAGACTGAGTTTGAGGACATCCAGGGCTTGCGCAAAGTAGCCTTCGGTGTCAGGAATCGAGCTCATCACACAGACTGAAACATCGGCTGCGCTCTTGATTGGGCCACTTCGTTTGAGTGGACTGGATCCCTGACGCATGCAGATAATCTCGTTCTGACTGCGAGTGTTGTTTAGTACAGCGTTCTGCAAACGTATCGGTATTTACAGAACGTTGTACTAAAGCCCGGGCCCCGCAGAATGGAGACCCAATTGTGGTCCAGATCAAGCTCAGAATTCAAGGCTCGAATCGATCATCTAGGATCCGGATTGGGACTGATGTAAGATGACCCCCAGATCGAGTCATGAAGTAAGCATCGGGAGGTAGCGAAGACCTCCTGGAGGTTGCCTTGTCCGATATTATCGAGATCACTCAGAACTGTTCCACAGCGCCCTCATCCCGCCGCCAGAGGAGTTTGAAATGAGACTAATTGGCTCCGCCCGTTGTCCTTTCCGATTTTGGAGTCTTCCATTGATCTGGTGCCTTGCTTGCATACTTCAGGTGACCGTGACGATTCAAGCCTCGGACTCCAAGATTCGTTTGATTAGAACTCAGGATGCCAGCGTCGATGTGCTGGTAGGGTCGAAGTTATTTACCTCCTACCACTTCGGGCTCGGTCTCCACAAACCTATTTTTCATCCTCTCAAGGCCCCCAACGGCAAGACCGTTACTCGAGGGTTCCCGATGGAGTTCGGTATTGCTGGTGAACACACGGACCACTGGCATCATGAAGGGGTATCGTTCACCTATGGAGACGTCGACGGCCTCGACTTCTGGGCCAAGTTCGGCCCCAGAGGGGACAATCCGGGCTCAGGCAAAATCCGCCATACGGGATTCACCAGGATAGAGAGCGGCGAGGTTGGGCGCCTATCTACCAAGGCCGACTGGATTACGCCCAATGGCAAGGTCGTCTTGCGTCAGGAGGCGGACTTCACCTTCCACGCAGAGAGCGACTGGCAGGCGATTGACCTGAGCTTCGTGCTGACAGCTCAGAAAGAGAAGGTGACGTTTCGAGATACCAAAGAAGGCATGATGGCCCTGCGTCTGGCCCCACAGCTACGCGAGGACCACAGCGGCGTCTACCTGAATGCGGAGGGTCAAGAGAAAGAGGCAGGGGTGTGGGGGAAACGATCTGCTTGGGTCGCGCTTAGAGGCACCATCGATGGAGAGGGTGTTACCGTGGCCATGATCAATCACCCCGAGAGTGTGGGGTATCCCACCTATTGGCACGCCCGGGGCTACGGGCTGTTCTCCGCCAATCCATTTGGCCGCAAGGATTTCGAAAAGGGCAGCGCCCCTCTGAATTTTTCGTTGGAGCCGGGTCGATCGGCCAACTTCGGCTATCGAATTCTGGTGCACTCGGGCAAGTTGACCCTCGCCGAAATGGAAAGCCAATTCCAGGCTTATCTGGAGTCAAGCTCCAAATCCCAGACATCAGTCAAGAAGTGAGTTCCAGGCCCGAATGGGGCGTTGTGGTGGTCTCCAGGACGTCGTGCGTCGAGCCCTGCTTCGTCCCAGAGATCAAAGCTGCGTTCGCCGCCTCATTACTCCTGGATTGAAAACGCCTCCCAGATTGCTCCAACGGGTGAGCAGCCGAGGAGGCGTTTGGCGATCAGAAGATTACCCTTGAGAAGACCCTCGCTCCTAAGGGACTGCAGTGCAAACCGAGAACAAGTGGGCTGAAAGCGACAGCTGAGGACAAGGGCCATCACCGGGGATCCGAAGCGAGTATAAAACTCGATCGCGGTCAACTCTGCTTTCAAGGGGAACGTGGTACAAAACACTCCGATCACTGTGATCAGCAAAAGCAGTGAAAATACCCGCTTCCGCCTTGGCGTTATTTCCACTGGTCGGCGAAATCAGAGACCACCGGAAGCTTGAATCGTTCGTTATTGAGCCCTTTGACGATGCACATGATGTGGACGATCACGGCCGCAAGCCAAACCAGGGGCATGATTCCACATCCCAGGATCAAGCCCAGCCCCGGCACCATGGATAGGATCATCAAGCCGATCCAAAGGACGAACCAGGTTGCCACCAGGATGAGTCCATGCTTGGCGTGCCATTGGACCTCAGCGTCGTCTTTTTCCACCAACAGCGGAATCAGAGCCAGAAGCCCAAGATAACTGAGTATCACCATTATCGAGCGATTCGAACTGGCATTGGAGGGGGGCGCCGGCGAAGCCGGTGGTGGTTCAGAAGGCGGTGGCGGCGAAGCTGGCGGTGGCGACGATGGCGGACCCGGGGGGCTGGTGGGTTGATTGTCTTCCATGTTTACTCTCCTCCGGTTGATGAATACTTACATCTCGACCCTGACGGGTTCCATTACTCCTAACACAGCCAACTGTGACAAACAAGCATTTTTAGCCCGAATCCGATCGCTGGATCCACCTCACTTCGAAGGGACGAGCGGACCCTGATTGTTGCCGGAGAGCCGATAGCTTGAACCACTTCAGGCCTTCCCCGAACGGATCCATCCGGTCGATTCGGAGGTTCCCGCCGAACGCCTCCGAGGTTCGACTGCAGCCCATCTGGCTCACCCGGACGAGGCCCTCCCCTTGATAGAGTCTTTGAAACCCGCTTCCCATCTTCGAGCGCCTCCGTTACGACGAAGCACGGCTTAGAAAAGAACTGTTGATAGTCATATTCCGGCTTCAGGATGAACGGGTATCCTTCGACTACCGTGTGAATTGCATCTTCGTTCTCGGCACTAATTGCGTGTAGTGCTTTTCTCAGCTCCTCGGCCGCCTCCAGATACCGCCGGCTCGGGTCTCGGATTAAACCCGAGAGCTCAAGGATATGATCGGTTAAACCGTGAGCAAGAATCACCGGATCTCTCGTCAGACCCGCCAAGATAGAACTACCCTCAGTCGCTCTAGTAAAGATCAAGTGAACCCAGGGTAGAGGCGATGTCTCGACTTGTGGGTTAGCCACAAGGCTTCTCAATGCAAGGTGCTCCTCGTCTATCAGGCGACGAAGGTTTACAGATGAAAGTAGTCTCGGAGCCACTAAATGGAAGGTTTTCGTGCTGTCAGTGTCAAATCTGATTTCAGGACGGTAGGGCTTTGGGTTGTACCAAAACTCGAATGAGCTATGACCTGGGTGGTCCTTTACAGAAAAGAAGAGCTGAGCCTGATGACCGACCTGCACCCGCGTCCGGAAGCGGGTGACCAGGACTTCATTTAGTTTCCTACCACGTTTGATCTCGACGCTATTCTTGAGTCGTCTCGGAAGTAATCTTGCTGAGAATCCATCTCGACAGAAATCAAGGACCACCGAGAGGTCTTGTTTGTCTATGTCCTCCCACTCCGGACCGAGCTTTCCTTTGAACCAGAATCACATCGCGTGCTCCTTTAAGCGGACAAGCACTGCACCACACCTCTATAGAATACAATTAGCCTCGATCTGCCCAGATCGTCAGGTCTCCATCCTCAGGACTCCTCTTCGACACGGTCCTCAGAATGAGACTGCAGAGATAGGAGGAAACGAGGCAACTCACCAGGGCGACGGGACCGTAGAAAATCCAGTGGACCTGGGCGAAGTGCTGCACATAGATGCAAAGAGGAAGGGTGACCGTCGCAGTGGCCACCAACCAGCCCAGAAAGTGTCCCTTCTGGGTCAGCACGCCCAGTAGAAAGAGGGCCGTGATGGGTGCTGCCGTGTAGCCGCCGACCTTGCTCATGGTTTCCAGAATACCCTGGGTATCGGACACCAGCAGGGCAATGGCGGTCGCCAGCAGGCCCAGGCCCGCTGTCAGTCCCCGGGCTAGCGTCAGACTCTGACGCTCCGTCAGCGGCCGACGCCTCAGCGGCCGCACAAAATCTACCTGGATCAGGGTGGCTGCCGAGTGGATTCCGGAATCTACCGAGGACATGGTCGCGGCAAAGACGGCTGCGATGAGAAGACCTGACAGGCCCGCCGGCAGGGCATGGATGATGTAGAAGGGCAGAATGCGGTCCCCGGCGATTCCCTCGGCGAGCCTCTCGGGAAAAACCTGGAAGTAGGCGAACATCCCTAGACCAATCATCAGGAGAAGCGAGCCCAACAGGATTTCCAGTACCCGATCCAAAAGTAAGGCCCGAGCCATCTCGCGGAGACCCCTGACAGCGAAAAGGCGCTGCATGACTACCTGGTTGCAGCCGTAATCGAAGGCCAGGATCAAATAGCATAGAACGACACCGAGAGCGGTCGGCTCGAAGAAGCTGAAGTGGGTGTCTTCCGGGCCGAGCTTTTCTGCGGCCAGGACGATTTCTTTGATCTGGTCCAGGCCGCCAGGAACACCCCAAATCAGCGAGATCGCCACCAGCACGGCTCCTGCCGTCAGGATCACGAACTGGATCACGTCGGTCCAGATCACGGCGGCCAGTCCTCCCAGGCAGGTGTAGCCCGTGGCAACCAATCCCATGAGAAGGATGGTCCGGTTCAACTCGACCCCGGCGACGGTAGAAAGAGCCAGGGCGGGAGCGAAGAGGGCGATTCCCATCCAACCCTGAATCTTGAGCACCGCCAGGGCCGAAGCGGCGTACCGTGCCTGAGTCCCAAAGCGCCTGTCGATATACTCGTAGACGCTGGTGACGTTGAGCCTCCGGTAGATGGGAAAAAAGAGAACGATGACCAGAGGTGTGGCCAGCAGCATTGCCGGACTGGCCAGAATCAGAGAGGCATTGTCCTTGTACGCCGCTGCCGGGGACCCCAGGTAGGAGAGGGCGCTGAGCATGCTCGCCACCATGCTCAAAGACACGGCCAGCCAGGGCATGCGCCGACCCGCCAGAAAATAGGATTCGGTGTCCCGTTGCCTGCCCGAGAGTACCAGGGCCAGCACGGTGACCAGCAGGAAGTAGGCCACCAGAACCGCGTAATTGAGGGTACCGAAGCTGGCTTGTTCCAAAGCGTTCAGCTGCCGGGGCGCACTCTACAGAGGCCTACCCCAGCAGTCCATTTTGGGCTCTGGCGGCATTGATATCGTACTGCCTTCATAGATCGACTGGGCCACCGCCTCGCAGAACTCCATGTAGCGGACACCCTCGGCGAAGTCTGGAGACACCGGGGTGCCGCTTCGGATGGCCTCGATGAACTCGGCGTCCATGGTCCGATCTCGCTGCTCCTCAAGTGGGAGCTCGATGGGGTGCATCCCGGTTTCACCTTCGGTCATGCCGAGCAGCTCCTCGTCCTCGACCAGGCCTCCTGGCTTTTCGACCAGCAGCTTGTATTCCAGCACACCGCGCGTCCCATAGATCTCGACAGAGTTTCCCACGCCCCGGGGGACCCGGAACGACATATGAAAACTGGCGGTAGCTCCTCCCTGCAGCTTCGCGGAAATGGACAGCGACTGCGGTACGACGAGTACGTCCTCGCCGGTAGTCGCCGCTATCGATCTGGGAGGATCTATCCAACGGTAGACCACCTCCGCCAGGATGCCCAGCATCATCGTATTGACACCTACGACCTTGGGGTCCACTAGCCAGGCACCGGCCTCGGGCACGGCGGGGAGCAGAGACATGACCCGCACCTCCACGATATCTCCCAGGTAGCCTTCCTGGAGCAGCCTCCGCATCACCCTGTCCCCCTTTAACCCGAAACCCGCTGCGTAGAGCGAGGTGACCAGGTCCGTGGTCCTCGATGCCTCCAGCATCCGTCGGGCCTCGTTCAGGTTGCGGGCCATGCGGGCCTGGCAGAGGACGTGTTTGCCGGAATCCAGGGCTGCCAGGGTTGCCGGCAAATGGAGGTTCGGCGGCGTCGCGATCACGACGGCGTCGATCTCTTTTGACTCTACTATCCGCTCCCAGCGATCCACGACCTTCGGTATGCCGAACTTCTGGGCCGCCTCTCGAGCCGTCTCTGGGGTGCGTGACCAGGCCTGTGTGACCTCCACATCTGGAACCTTCTGAAGCAGTGGGATGTGCCTATTCTGGGCAATCTTGCCGGCCCCGATGATGCCTACTCTGATGATATCTGCCATGGCTTAGATCCACTCACCCCTTTGACTTGCCTGGTGGGCCAGGATACGGAGTCTATCGCTCTCGTTCAGGTACGGCTCAAACTGTTTGAGGAACCGTTTCAGGGTCTCCTCCTGGGTCCCCTGGTCCGTTTCGATAGTGAACTTGTTGCGGATGGCCGATCTCTCGTACTCCGACTCGAACTCGTCCAACACCCGCTGGACATCGGCTTCCTGCAGAACAGCATCAGGGTGAGGACTCTCCCTCATTCGCCGTAGAATCGTCTCCGGAGACGCCTTCAGCAGAACCAATGGCATATCGGGAGCCAGGCTGACGATGCTCTCCTCAAAGTGATCGAGTATGGCCTCACGGGCCCATGCTTTTTCGCCCACGTAGTAGTCAAAGTACATCTGGGCGTAGATGGCATTCTCGATATGGAGACCGATTGAAAGATAGTCCGGGTTGCGCAGGGACCCGGGCGTGATGTGGTAGGTGATGCTATAGCGCTGGATCATCTCCTTGGCCTTGGGGGTCAGTGCCAGGATCTGCTGCTTCTCTTCCCTTGTGAACAGGTTCTCATCGTCGAGCCCTCGATGACCGCTAATATCCGGAATCTTCCAGTGGTCATGGTAGGCCCTTAGGCCTTTTCCCTCACCCATGACCTTGTGGCTCCACTTTTGAATCCCAGCTGCCAGAGTGGTCGTCCCCACGTATTCACAACCGATCAAGAGCAGTCGCATTTCGCCTCCTCATGCGGTCAGTTCACTATCTCGTCCTGGATACCTGTCCCTGCCAGGGACTCTAACAAAAAGCGACCTCACTGTAACCTGGATGCAGAACCGGATCGCTGTCCTGGCTGACTGGGCCACTCAGGAACATGTTGAGAGGCTGATCGAACCTGGATGTTCTAAATGAAAAGGAATATACCGTCCGGCGTCCTGGGCAGCATCTGGCTGCTTCAAGTTCTAGTCCTGCTTCGTGATGCGTATTATCCAACTGCAAACGCCATCCTTTTGCTCCACAGCCTCACACCCACTCGCAGGGCAGATGGGGGTGGTGGACGATCTCTCCAGTTTGGTCGCATCGACCCCGTTGGTCGTCGTCGAAGCTGGCCAAACATCGTCTTCCTCCTCCTGCCTTGATCTCGCCTCACAAGCCCCCTCTGCAAGGGTATCGGTATTTACAGAACGCTGTACTAGGTAGTCTGGGACAGGCGATTCGCCTAGACCAGAACTACAAAAGGCGTATGACGGGAAAGCCTGCCCGTTCCGACTTGACAGTTTTGAACCTCGGCAATCGGTGACGAACCCGGCCCTCGACAGCGATTCTAGCTGGAACTGGTCCCACCAGTCCCCTCGGGGGCACCTTCGAAGAGCCAACTGCCTGCTTTGGTTTACTTCCCCTCCTCTTTTCTGCTAGATTGGTTGCGATTTAAAATGTATACAACAGAGCAAAAAAGCGGATTGATCAAAGATTACCAACTGCACGGAACCGACACGGGCTCGCCCGAGGTCCAGGTTGCCATCCTGAGTCACCGAATCACTTACCTCACCGAGCACTTCAAGACCCACGAAAAGGATCATCACTCCCGCCGCGGGCTCTTGAAACTCGTAGGCCAACGCCGGCGTCTCCTGGACTACCTCAGGCGACTGGACTTCAATCGATACAAAGAGCTGATCGATCGGTTGGGGATTCGGAAGTGAGCCGCAGGCTCACTCCGTAACCTGGCTGACAGACCCCCGCTCGACCCCACCATTGTCGGGCTCCCAGTTGAGACCGTGCTAAACCGATTCTCTCTTCTCCTCTACCAGCAAGCAGCTCCCCTGGGACAGGACAGGAAAGACACAATCCAAAGGAACAGTGAAAATGGCAGAGACAGTAAGCGTACAGTTGGGTGAGCGCCCCTTATCCATTGAAACCGGCAAGATGGCCAAGCAGGCCGATGGGTCTGTCGTAGTTCGCTTCG
This sequence comes from Acidobacteriota bacterium, assembly GCA_047514575.1. Lineage (GTDB taxonomy): Bacteria > Acidobacteriota > UBA6911 > RPQK01 > JAJDTT01 > CAUZIZ01. The sequence continues at coordinate 23,647 of JAKZYH010000762.1, forward strand.
GCGACAGCGTTGTCCTCGTCACCGCGTGCGGACAGAAAGAGCCGAGAGAAGGTATCAGCTTCTTTCCTCTGACGTGTGACTACCGAGAATACACCTATGCGGCCGGAAAGATTCCGGGAGGCTTCTTCAAACGGGAAGGACGACCTGGGGAGCGAGAGGTCCTGACGTGTAGGTTGATCGATCGACCGATTCGTCCCCTCTTTCCTGCCGGCTACCGCTGCGAGACCCAGATCGTAGCGATGGTTCTCTCGGCGGAACCCGACGCCGAACCGGATGTGCTGGCGATCAATGGGGCCTCTGCCGCGCTGGTACTCTCAGACATTCCCTTCGAGCATACCGTGGGAGCGGTCAGGGTGGGCTTGGTAGAAG
>JAKZYH010000763.1:0-3782 GCA_047514575.1 Acidobacteriota bacterium
TTCCAAGGCTGAGCTGGAAGCAGTGCCTGAGGGTGCGAATCTGGGGCTAGGCTGTGGCAACCCCACGTTGCTTGCCGCTTTGAAGCCAGGTGAGACCGTCCTGGATCTCGGTTCGGGGGCCGGCTTTGACGCCTTTCTGGCCGCTCGACGAGTCGGGCGCGCGGGGAAGGTCATCGGGGTGGATATGACCCCGGAGATGATCCGGAAGTCCCTAAGCAATCGGGATCGACAGGACAACGGCAACGTGGAATTTCGCTTGGGAGAGATCGAACATCTTCCAATCGCAGATGACAGCATCGACGTCGTGATCTCCAACTGCGTCATCAATCTGGCACCGGACAAGGAGAGGGTCTTCAGGGAGGCTTTTCGAGTCTTGAGGCCCGGAGGGCGTCTTCTGGTTTCCGATATCGTGTTGCAGCGCCCCCTGCCAAGGGCGCTCGAGCGGTCTGTGGCTGCACTCACTGGTTGTATCGCAGGAGCCTTACCGGAGGCCACCTATCTGGAAGCCCTGCGGGCTGCTGGATTCGAGAAGATCCAAGTTCAGGCGGAATCGAAACCCCCGTTTCTCCCCGAAGCCTCTGAGCTGGTACAGATCGACACGAGCCGTCGCAGAACGCTGGTCGCCGTGGCAACAGGTCATTCGAGGCGCCGAATACCGATGACCTCCTACGTAAAGAGTATCAGCGTTTCTGCCCGGAAAGCGCGTTATTGACGGCGGGGACGACTTCCCGCGCGAACAGTTCCAGGCTTTCCAGCCAGCGTTGCTTGTCGTCCCAGTCATGTGCCACCAGGACCAGAGTACCAAAGTCCCCTAGTTGGTTTCTCAGGGCTATCAGCTGCCGGGTGACCTCGGCAGGATCGCCCGCCAAGACCACCTCATCCATGAAGTAATCGAGGTTGCATTCAGCCTCGGTCATGTTTGCGTCGCGCTTCCAGATCTCCAGTCCTGGACCTCGCCGGGTCAGTTCCAGAATGTACTCGATGCACTGACCCAGGGAGTTCCTGCGAGACGTCTCCCGTGCCTCGTTCGTCGTCTGGGCGACGAAGACATTGCGAGAAACCCTCCAATCCCGCTTGCTGATCAGGCGTCCAGAGGCCGCCGCGCCGGCGCTATAGGTGCGCCAGTGGTTGTCCAAGACCTCGGTTGAGACCATGTGATGGCTGATGGGAAAGAAGCCTTTCGCCGCCGCCTTCATGACGCCCTTCGAGTCGCGAGTAATACAGGGGACCATGACCGGGGGATAGGGCTTCTGAAGGGGCTTGTGCAGGGTGCCCAGTCCCATTTCCGGGTCGAGGTGCTCGCTCAGTTGGAACTTCCAGAATTCACCTTCGAAGGCGTAGGGTGGTTCGCTGGTCCAGATCTGAAGGATGGCCTCGATTGCTTCCGAAACTCGCCCTCCGCTGTCCTTCGGGTCAACTCCATAGATCTCCATATCGGTAGGGATCGCCCCGGGGCCGAAGCAGAGGTTGAGTCGACCCCCCGACAGATGGTCCAGGAAAGCCAACCGATTGGCCACATGGGCAGGGTGATGGTATTGCAGACACACTGGAGCCGGTCCAAGCCGTATGCTTTCCGTCATGCCAAGCGCCTTGGCGATGAAGATTTCCGGCATGACGATGTTCTCGTAGGCAGAGGAATGATGCTCGCCCACCCAGAACTCGCTGAAGCCAAGATCCTCGCAGAGACACACTAGCTCCAGGTCTTCGTCATAGCACTGGGCCAGAGGCTTACTGGGATCGTGAACGGGCATTAGAAACATTCCCAATTGCATTGGCTGTGGATTGTCTTGCATGTTGTTCTCCCTAAGGGCCTGGGCAAAAATAACTTGGCATTTGGGCATCTCATCTTCACACCATCTTCGGCCGCTCCTCAATCGCGAAATCCTCAACGTAGACCCGGCTACGCCCGGGGTTTCGCTCAATCGCTCGCCGCCGAATCCGGTGCAAATCTGAGCGCCAATTCTACCAAGTTATTCTTGCGCAGACCCTAGAGAGGCTATTCCCAGTCGTCCGAGCCGTCAAACAAAAGCCTTGGTTCTGGGCAATGTCGCTCTGCTCGCCGCGCCGCGACTTCTGCAGAGGGAAGGGCTGGGGTGGTAGAATCTACAGGTTCGCGATGATTTGGGATGTGTCTCGGAGAGAGGCCGCTGCTGGAAGCCTGTGGTGTTCTGCTCGCTCTTCTCGAGGCCATCCTGCAGGCTGAAATATGCATTATCTCTTTCTATTCATCGCTGTGTTTCTCCTTCTGGAACCCGTAACAGCGCAGCAAGTTTGGAGAATCTCGAATCAGGAACGGGACATTCAAGTTGATGGGTTCATTGAGGATTGGCAGGGGGTTCCGACTCTTACTCTTTCACCGAAGTCGTCGGGTGTGAGGGTGACGGGCGAGTTTAAAGACGACGATGTTACGGTAACGTTGAGAGGCTCGTGGAACCGGGACAACCTCTATATCGCGGTTCTCTGGCGGGACGACACCTGGGACCTCAAGCAGGTGAGCCGGCGGGAGGCGGTGTGGCTGACCCCCAATCGCCGCCGCCGTGACCGCATGTTGTTTTTCGACTACCTCAAACTCCACATCAGAGAAGCTGACTACGATTTCACGTTCTGGCTCACTCCGCGCGTGGATGATCGTGGCCCGTTCCAGTGGCACCGATTGCTGGAGGGTTTGAAGGGTATGGAGAGAGCTAGCACTTCACCGGTCATTACTGGTCGCGATGGGGATGACGGCGCCACTTTGGAGATCTTGCTTTTCTGGAGGGAACTCAAGATAAAGCCGAAGCCCGGGACGCGGATTCCCTTGTCCTTGATCGTCGCAGATAGCGATCTCGTTGGCACGGCTCTCGAGTACAAGCTAGATCGGTTGAAGTCTCTGGAATGGCGGGGACAATTGATTCTCGAAGGTGTCCCTCGGTAGAACCGCAGCACAGTCCGCTCCCAAGCTCTAGAATTCGCGGGACCTGATCTTTCTGGCCCTGGCACGCTCACCACGGGAAATCCTTCGCCTTGCTCATGTTCAAGAAGATTCTTATCACCGGCGCATCTTCTGGAATCGGGGAAGCCGCGGCCTATGCTTTTGCAAAGTTGGGCTGTGACCTATTTCTGGTGGCACGCAGAAGCGACCGTCTGGCTGAAGTTGCCGCAGAATGCGAAAGACGTGGTGCCGCCCAGACGGTGTGCAAGGAGGCCGACTTAAGTGTTTCCGATGCAGGAGCCGCGATCGTAGGCGACTGTCTCGAGGCTCTCGGAGGGCTTGAGGTCGCAATCTGCAATGCTGGCTATGGAATCATTGGGCCTGTCTTCGAAGTTCCGGCAGTCGACATGTCTCGGATCTGGCAGGTCAACTTCCAGTCTGCCTATGAGACCATTTACGCGGCCCTGCCGCACCTGCTCGGCCAGAAGAGAGGGCATATCGTCATGGTGAGCAGCGTACTGGGTAAGAAGGCAATGCCTTTCTCGGCGGCCTATAGTGTGACCAAGTTTGCGCAGGTGGCCCTGGGCGAGTCTCTTTGGGGTGAACTCAGGGGCACTGGCGTGAGCGTCAGTGTCATCTGTCCTGGTTTCACCGCTACGGAGTTCCACCAGGCTGCCAAGCGCACCGGGAGCATGGCAAAGTTGTCGCGAGCCTTCCAGGCCCAGAGCTCCGAGTATGTAGCTAGTGCCCGTCCGGAAATGTGTAAGTAATTGATAAGGAAGGGGAAAGAGGGCTTTTTCAAGCTCCGAAATTGTCAGGGTCGTTTGCTAGACTATCTGGTGTAAACAATTAGACTGAAACGACTTAGGAC
>JAKZYH010000764.1:0-5843 GCA_047514575.1 Acidobacteriota bacterium
ATTTGGCCGCGAACGATTGAGCGAAACCGCAGGCGCAGCCGGGTCTACGTTGAGGATTTCGCGATTGAGAAGCGGCCGAAGATGGTGTGAAGATGAGATGCCAAAATGCCAAGTTATTTTTGGGCAGACACTTAGTCCACCAAGGGTCCTTCACATTCCCTTCCCGCTTGCAGGCCCGAGTCTATTATTGGGTGCTTACCGAAATGGCAAAAACACTATTTGAAAAAATCTGGGATCGGCATGTGGTTGACCAGGAAACGGGCCGGCCCGCGATCCTGTACATAGACGCTCATCTCGTGCACGAGGTGACCTCGGCGCAGGCCTTCGAAGGGTTGCGGGTGGCCGGGCGGAAGGTAAGGCGTCCGGATTTGACCCACGCCACAGCCGACCACAACGTCCCCACTTCCGACCGCTCACTCCCCATTCAGGATCCGATCGCCAAGCGGCAATTGGATGCGTTGGAGCAGAACTGTCGGGAGTTCGGTATCACGCTCTATGGGTTGGACAGCCCCGAACAGGGGATCATCCACGTCATCGGTCCTGAACTGGGAATCACCCAACCTGGTATGACGATCGTTTGTGGTGACAGTCACACCTCCACCCACGGGGCCTTCGGGGCCCTGGCTTTTGGCATCGGTACCAGCGAGGTCGAGCACGTTCTCGCCACCCAGTGCTTGCTTCAAGCGCGTCCCAAGACCTTTCGCATTCTGGTGCGAGGAGGACTCCCTCGCGGCGTAACTGCCAAGGACCTCGTGCTCTACATCATACGGACGATTGGGACCGATGGGGCAAACGGCCACGTCGTAGAATACGCCGGTGAGGTAGTTGAGCGTTTGAGCATGGACGAGCGGATGACGGTCTGCAACATGTCGATTGAAGCGGGGGCAAGGGCAGGGATGATTGCGCCCGATGAGACCACCTATGCCTATGTCGAATCGCGTCCGTTTGCTCCCAGCGGAGGCGCCTTCCGTGAGTCGGTGGACTTCTGGCAGACGCTTCCCAGCGACGCCGGCGCCGTCTTCGATCGGGAGGCCGAAGTAGATGTCAGCAACCTGGCTCCTCAGGTTAGTTGGGGTACCAATCCGGGGATGGTCGTAGACGTGACGGGGAGCGTCCCAGAGCCCGATTCGTTCGATTCCGAGCATCACCGGGAAGCCACTCTTAGAGCCCTCGAGTACATGCAGCTGGAGCCTGGCACACCAGTTCAGGAAATCCCGGTTGATCGAATTTTCATTGGCTCTTGTACCAATTCGCGTATTGAGGACCTTCGCAGTGCCGCTTCAATGATCAAGGGAAAGAAGGTCGCTTCGACCGTTCAAGCGATGGTCGTCCCGGGTTCTCAGAAGATCAAACAACAGGCGGAAGAAGAAGGCCTCGATCAAATATTCCTGGAGGCAGGTTTCGAGTGGAGAGAATCCGGCTGCAGCATGTGTCTGGGAATGAACCCAGATATCCTCAAGCCAGGGGAGCGTTGCGCTTCAACCTCGAATCGCAATTTTGAGGGACGGCAGGGCCGTGGTGGCCGGACCCATCTGGTCAGTCCCAGTATGGCGGCGGCTGCCGCCATTGCGGGACGTTTTGTGGATGTTCGGGAGTGGGATTGAACTCAGGCCGCAAAGTGGGATTGGAGGCGGGATGGAACCCTTCCGAGAACATCGAGGACTGGTAGCCACGCTGGACCGGGTCAATGTCGACACCGACCAGATCATTCCCAAGCAATTCCTCAAGCGAATTGAACGGAGTGGGTTTGGCCAGTTTCTCTTCTATGACTGGCGACGCCGGGAAGATGGGACCATCGATCCGGATTTTGAGTTGAACCAATCTCGTTTCGAAGGGGCCAGCATCCTGATCGCAAGGGCCAATTTCGGGTGTGGCTCCTCCCGAGAGCATGCGCCCTGGGCTCTGTTGGACTACGGATTTCGATCCATCATCGCTCCTTCCTATGCCGACATCTTCTACAACAACTGTTTCAAGAACGGCATGCTGCCGATCGTGCTGCCGGAGGAACAGGTTCAGGAGCTCTTCCGACGCACCGAGGAGAACCCCAACTATCAGCTGTTGGTGAATCTGGAAACCTGCACGATCTCAGATGATTGCGCTCTGTCCTTGGAGTTCGACATCGATCCCTTCCGCAGAGAATCCCTCCTGGAGGGTCTGGATGACATCGGCCTGACGCTGCAGCACCAGGACAAGATCCGCGAATTCGAAGTGGCCCGACGAAGCCTTCGGTGAAGTGACGCCGTGGTAGGCGTTCGCACGTCCAAAGACTACAGAGCTGTCAGCAAGGCATTTTGCCGTTCGCCTTGTTCGGCGTTCTACCTTTCATCTGGACCTCCCCCCAGCGGCTCCTTGTCTTCACTGGTTCCAGCCACCTTAGTATCGTCTTCAGCTATGTCCCGAGACGGATCGTAGATGAGTATCCCATCCTCGAACTCCATGACTCCTGGTAGTGCTATAGGCTCGCTTTCCCTCTCTAGCAAGGTCGCATCCTCCCAGGCGATCAAGCCCGTTGCTTCGCAAGAACCGACAGCTATATCCAGGATCCGGCCAGCTCGGATTTTCAGGATCATCGCTTTAAAGGTAACTTCAAGCGAGACGGTAAACGTCACCTCACCCAGGGATACATCATTGACCATGGGTTCTACTGAGGGAGAGTATTCGAAGGTGATCGCGTGTTCGGCGAGAGGAACAAGAAAGGTCTCATCTTGAGGGTACTCTTCTGGGTCTCGGTATTTGCGCAACTCCTGGTACCGACTCCAGGCATTTCCGATCTGTTCCGGTATTGCGATGTCCAGTAAATCGAGGACCTGATTGAACATCTGTTCGTAGAATGATTCTGGCAGCTTAAAGCCCGGAGCTTTCTTTGATAGGGAGTCTCTCAGCGATCTGAAGCTCCCGCTCTGGGACATTTGTGCGAGTTGTTCTGCCGTAGCGTCTGCTTCAGCAAAAAACTGTCTGACGCTTGTCAGTTGGGTTTCGGGACTATCCATCGGTTACCCTTTCCTCCTGTGAGTCTGGTGTTCCCTGAAGAACCAAGGGTTGCCTTCCCCTGATTTCTGGTGGTCTGCCGGGTCGGAGGTCTGGTTTCAGTCGGATATCAATGTTGAAGGTAAGAGCTGAGTCTGGGCGTATCTGTTGTCTACCCCTGTTGGCTTGCTTGGATTCAAATCGAATCGTCGCTTGCTGGGGGAAGGATTTCTTAGCTGTCGCGGCGCCCCTCCACCGCATGAAAAACAATACGGCGAAGAGGATAAGGAGCAGGACGACGACCAGAATCCACCAAAGACGCTGCTCGGGCTGAGTTTGCGCGGTTCGGTCAAGAGCAGGCGGATCGAGCTCTGAGAGAGGAAGTCCGACAGACGGAGCCTGCCCTGGACCTGCCGCTGGCGCGGTTCCTGGTTCCACGGTCGATGGGATCTCCAACAAGACCGTGAAGGGACTGTAGAGCCAGCCCTCCGAGTCCTCGCCAGCCCATAGGAAGGCAATCTCTTGGCCTTCCTCGGTGACTTCCTTTGGCAGCCGAAGGCGCACTTGCAAGAAACCATCGGAGTTCTCGAAGTCCAGGACTGACGCTTCCTGCTCGCCGACGGCCACCGCGTCCAGACGGCGGACCTGCTCAAGGCCCGTCCCAAGCAGCTTGAGCTCCACCTCCTGCCCCGCCAGTCCCTGTGCCGGCTCCACGCCAGTGAGAGTGGGAAGGCTCGGATTTTGCTGGGCGAATGTAACGCCCCCTCGGCGCGGGGTGATGTAGAAGGTCTGACTTCTCTCCCGTCCAACGACGAAGAGCATAATGCGCCCTTTCGTCTCAGGATCCCTGACGACGAATGGATGAGTCGCGTAGCTTTTTATTCGATGGGTGTCACCAGACGGTATCAGTCCGCCGGGTTTCTCGTTTCCCTCGTAATCTATCCAGTGCAGCTCGACAGGCGCGTCTGTCTCATTGATGAACTCAACATTTACCGGTGTATCACTGGATATCGATCTTGGTCTCTCCTGAGCCAGGACCTCGAGTCCCGAGGACATGTAGGCAAGCAGGAGCATTGGGAGGTAGACACGGGCTGCTGCACGAGCCGGATTCTTCATAGGGCATTACCCCACCGTTATGCTTCTAACCGATTGATCATAGTTAGGTTACGACGATGTCGAAATAGGTCAACCGGACACTATACTAGGAGCCAGTATCTATTCTCCTCAGGATCGAGGCTCGGGATAGATTTGTCAAGTAGCCCGTCGCCTTCCATCTTCTCCCGGACCGGAAGATTTCCGCATTCGAGTCCGCGCCACGACCTACAACCGAACCACCTGGGCAAACTGGAGGGCCGAAATTCCCCGGATCTCTTCGGCTACCTTTTCCGGGATCTGGCTGTCGGTGTTCGGCACTCCAACAGCATAAGGATGCTCTTTTCCCCGACCCAGGACAAAGGAGGCGATATTGATGTTCTCTCGTCCCAGGATGGTTCCGAGCAAGCCGATGACCCCTGGTTTGTCTCGATTGCGAATAAAGAGGAGGTGTTCGCCGAGATGCGTCTCCACGGGGATCCCGTCCACCGAGACCAGCCGTGGGCTCCCCTGATGCAGCAGCGCGCCTTCAACCCACTCCATCCGATCAGATGATCGCAACTGGATACCGATCAGATTCGAGTAGGCACGCTTTCTGTCGCTGAGGCTCTCCACTACCGATATGCCCCGCTCCTTGGCCCGCGCGTGAGCATTCACCTCGTTGACCTCTTCCGACAGGATGGGCTGTAGGAGGGCCTTGAGGATATAGTTGGTGACGGGCTTGTAGTTCAGATTGGTCCAATCGCCATAGTATCGAATACCGATTTCGGAGACGCGGAGCCGGGAGATTTGACTGATGAAGGATCCCAGCTTTTCTCCAAGCTTGGCGTAGGGAAGAATCTGGGCGATTTCTTGATTCGAAATCGAGGGAAAGTTGATGGCGTGGGAGATCACTTCGTGCTGAAGGTAGTCGCTGATCTGAACGGCGATGTTCAACCCCACCTTTGCTTGAGCCTCGACGGTCGATCCTGCGATGTGGGGTGTGAGCACGGTGCGATCTGAGGCACGCAGGCGGGGATTCACCGCAGGCTCTGCCTCGAAGACATCCAGTGCCGCACCTCCGAGGTGTCCCGTCTCGAGGGCGTCGGCGAGGTCTTCCTCCACCACCAACTCACCGCGAGCGGCGTTGACCAGAAAGGCCCCTTTCTTCATGAGCTTCAGGGTACGCCGGCAGATAAGGCCCCTCGACTTCTCATTGAGAGGCAGGTGCAAGCTCACGAAGTCGGATTGCCCCAGAAGATCTTCCAACAAGAGCAGATCGACTCCAAGATCCGCAGCATACTTATCGCCGACGAAGGGGTCGAAAGCCAGGACTTTCATCTGGAATCCTAGGGCGCGTTGGGCCACGAGAGAGCCTATCTGCCCCAGACCCACGATACCCAATCGTTTTCCGCTAAGCTCTCGCCCGATCAGGCCCGTCTTGCTCCAGCTCCCTCGACGCAAGGCGGCATCAACCAGAGGAATCCTCCGAGCCAAGGCAAGCAGTAAGGTGAAAGCGTGTTCTGCGGCACTGACACTGTTGACGCCAGGCGTGTTCATCACCAACACACCCCTCTGGGTAGCGGCCTCCAGGTCGATGTTGTCGACCCCAGCACCAGCACGGCCGATGACGCGAAGCTTGGGGGCTGCATCCAAGACTGCCGGCGTCACCTTGGTCTTGCTGCGGACGATTAGTCCATCCGCGCTGCGGATCTCAGCCAGGAGGTCGGTTGCCGAAGATTCCGGCCGATAAGTGACCTCGAAGCCGGGCTGTTCTTGCAGGTACTGAATGCCCGCCTCAGAAA
>JAKZYH010000765.1:0-8008 GCA_047514575.1 Acidobacteriota bacterium
CGCCACGCTAATCATCTTCCGAAGAAAACTTTCGCGTTCGACTTGCATGTGTTAGGCGCGCCGCCAGCGTTCATTCTGAGCCAGGATCAAACTCTCAAGTTCTTTCCAAGGTCCCGTCCTGCCTAGTTGTCAAAGATCTCCACAGACCTTCGTCTGGGGAAACGCCTATCTTAACGTCTCCTAGTACGCGTTGCAACCTTTTTGTTTCTATGGAATTCTCTGCGAAGTCTTCGCGGGACTTTGAGGGATTCTGAGGCGATCTCGAAGCCAGCCCTATTCTCGACTACAGACGGAAGTAGCTCGCTGCCGAACTAGTACCCTGTCAACTTAGAAATTGTAGGTTCTGGACGGCCCTGGCGGCCGATCTCTGTGTTGCGCGTCCTCGACGTAGCCCTGCTATGCCTGTGGCCGCGCGCCTTGACCTCGACCACCCGGCTCGTCCATAACCCACAATCTCTAAATTGACAGGGTACTAGTCGATCACGGTACGCGGCTTCGAGTAGGCCTCCTCGAGGTATTTTCTTGCCTCCGTCTGAGCCCCGTTGAAGTCGATCTTGCTGTTGACCGCCTTTCGATACTCCGACTTGGCGCGCTCGCGCTGGCCCAGGACGTCATAGATCTTGCCCAGGTAGATGTGGGTCCAGGTTTCGACCCACTCTGGCTTCAAGTTCCCGTTGAGGGCGTCTCGAAAACTGTTGGCGGCATTGGAATAGCTGTGCTGCTGAAAGTAGACTTCGCCCAGCCTGTAAAGCGCTACAGAGCTCCGGGGATCCAACTCCTTCGCCTTCTCAAACTCCCGGATGGCGGCCACGAATTCTGTCTTCTCCGAGTACTCCTCTCCCAAAGAAATGTGCACCAATACCCTCATCTTCGGAGAGTCATGCAGGATCTTTCCCTTGGGATCGACGATCACTCGCACCGGTATCTCCTTCAGAGAATACCGGAAGGAGCTCGTTTTCCCATTGATCGTTAGCTGCTTCTCTATCGGATCGCCGTCGCCCTTCGTCTCGATAGCGAGTTCCGAGGGCATCCTGAAGAGATCGATGTTCTGTCTTATCTGACCCCGAATGGTGTAGGTGCTGTCCTTCAGTTTGAAGATGGTGTAGTCGACGCGAAATTCGGGTACCCCCACCGACTCCACCCATTGAACGAAGAACCAGCCATAGTCTTCCCCCGTCTTTGTCTCTACGAAGTCAGCAAAATCCGCAATCCGTGTGGCTTTGCCCTTCCGATCCTGAAACCAGTCCTTGAAGTAGGAATTGAACTCCTCTTTTCCAACCAGCTGGCCCAACATGTAAAGAACCCAGGCGCCCTTGCTTCCCACAATGGACGCATACTGTGCCGTGCCCAATTCCAGAGCCAGGCCTTGGGTGATGGGAGCCGCCTTTTCATACTTCAGCGCCTTTACCGCCTGTCGCGCAAGCTGCGCCGGAAAGCGGTCAGCGTATTGGACCTCCATGTATCTGAGCGCGGAGTAGTTGGCGAACCCCTCTTGGAGAAACGCATCCGAGCCTCCCGCCATGGTGACCGAATATCCCCACCACTGCCGAGCTATCCGGGAAGCCAGTTCGAAAATCGGCAGCGATCGCGCATCCAGGATGGAAGACTCCAGGAGAATCAATTCAAAGCAGCCGTGGGAAGGCAGGGTTAAGTTGCCAACCGCGGCCAGATGCAGTTTGGAAATCGGGCGATCCCCGTATTCGCTCTCGAAGAACTCAAGGATCTTGCCGACTTCTTGAGCCCAGGGGCTTAGATCACCTTCGTGGTTCTCCGTAACAAAGAAGGTAACGGGAACCGGTCCCTCCTCGAACTTCTGACGGAAGAAGCGGGCGAGGATTACCGGAACCTGAGTGACGGGCTGCGAACTGGTCCAGGTAAAGACCTCGTGTACCCCCTCGGTGGTGATCGAGTCAAGATTCCCCGGCGCAACCACTGTGAATCCCAAAGGCACCGTTATCTTGAGATTAGTTGTGGCGGCATCCAGGGGGAAGGAGTGAAGAGGGAACCAGCGCCCTTCGGTAAGAAGGGTGGCTCCGTCGGGAGCAATGAAGGCTCGTTCGCTTCGAGCCACGTCCAGAAAGGCGTACTCTTCACTTTCGAGCGTTCCTTCGAACCTGAAGGTAAGGGTTCTGACGCTTCCAGGAGGGAACGCCTTCGGTCCCTGAACCCGCATGACATGGCTTCTGAGGTCGTCAAAGCGTGTTGAATAGCGCTTTCCCTCCTCATCCGTCACCCCCAGGATGCTCAAACGGCTGTTCAGTTCGAAGGGTAAACTCAACGTGTCTCGCAGCACCTTGAAGCGCACCTGGACCTCACCCTGTAGAAATCGCTCATCCGGATCAACCTCTGCCCGGATGTCGTAGTGCTCGACGTCGATAAGGGGCGGACCCAGCGGTGCGTTTTGAGCCCACAGCAGGCTGCCCGAAGTGGTAAAAAATAGGATCGCTAAAAGCCTGGTCTTCATCCCTGCGTCTCCAAAAAAGACTCCCGGAGGCACTTTGCCGCTTCTTGGTAGGCGTCCTGCCGGCCCAGACGGTCAGCAGCTACTTTGAGCTGCTCGCGTACGGTTTCACGTTTCTTCTCATCCAGAAGCAGCTGAATCACATAGTTTCCAATGTTTTCTCCGGTAGCCTGCCCCTGGACGAACTCAGGAACGATGGTCTTACCCGCAATCAGATTGGCGAGGCAATATGTCTGGGTTCTGACGAATGGTTTCAGCAAGAACCAGGTGGGCCAGGACATAAGGTAGACCATGGCGAATGGAATCTGAAATAGCGTCGCTTCCAGGGTCGAAGTTCCACTCTTTATTATCGCACAGTCAACTTCTGGAAGTAGGCGGCTAGACTCCTCCTCGCGGACTTCCAGGGGCAGAGAGGTATTCGTCCGCCGGCGCCAGCGATCGTAGACTTCGAGCAACTGCTGGCTCGAGACGCCGGGAGCCTGCGCCACCCAGAAGCGAACCCGGCAATGGCCTAGTATGTGAGACGCTGCATCCAGCTGGACTGGTAGAATACGCTTCACCTCCTGGCTGCGACTGCCTGGAAACAAGGCCACCAGGAAGGGTTGTCCTGTCTGCGTGCGACGAGGGGCAGGCTTCTTCGAGCGAGTCCGATCGAGGCGGCTTACCGAGGGATTTCCCACGTAGCGGGCGCAGACCTGGCGGCGCTCATAGAAATCCTGCTCAAAAGGTAACACCACTAGCATCAGATCAACGTAGCGGCTGATCTGCCGGATCCGAGAGGAACGCCATGCCCAGATTTGGGGGCCGATGAAGTAGCACACGGAGACGCCCATTCTCTTAAGGCGACGAGCTAGCTTGAGGTTGAACTCGGGGAAATCCACCAGGATTGCGACCGCCGGTTTCCGGCTTCGAGTTTCTCTCAGGATTCGTCGGTACAGCTTGATGTAGTCGGAGAGGAGGAACAACGCGTCCCAGGGTCCGATGGCCGCCAGCCGCGAAACGTCGGCCAGCAAGTCGACACCGGCTTTGGACATTCGCTCGCCACCACTTCCGAACCAGTCCACCAACAAATCGGGACACTGGCGGTTCACTTCATCGATCAGACCAGCTGCGTGCTGCTCGCCGGAGGTCTCGCCTGTCACTACCAGGATGGGCCTCCGAGTGCGCATATCGGTTTGATGGAGTTCGGGACGAGAAGTTTCGGTCAAGCTGCTCAGAATGTCTGCCGAATCCAGCCGCCCCCGAGAACCTGATCTGCTCGGTAAAAGACGGCCGCCTGCCCGGGTGTCAATGACATTTGCGGTGAGTCAAAGGTGACCCGAACCTGCTTGGTCGAGGATGAGGTAAGGTCGCTAGCCCCGGTTGCCTCGCAGACGATCCTAGCCGGGCTCGCCTGATGTCGCGACCGTACCTTGACCGAGGCTCTCACGGAGGCTCCCGGCGGTTGACCTGCCACCCAGCTCACCTTGTCAGCAATGAACCCCTTTCCAAACAGATCCTCGCGGTAGCCTACAATCACTGTATTTTGCGAAGTATCCAGCCGGAGAACGTAGAGTGGGCAGGAATGAGAGATCCCAAGTCCCCGTCTCTGTCCCACCGTAAAGTTGAAGAGCCCTTGATGAGTTCCCAGCCGGGTTCCGTCCTTGAACAGGATGGGGCCCGGATTCTCGCTTTGGGCCAGCGGAAGTTCAAAATCACTCTGGACCTCCACCGCATGACGTCGGATGAATCCAGCGTAATCACGATCAGGCACAAAGCAGATCTCCTGGCTGTCCCGCTTGTTTGCGGTAACCAACTGGTTATCCAGGGCGATCTTGCGAATGGTGTCCTTCTCGTAGTTTCCAAGTGGGAAGAGGAGATGCTGGAGCTGGAGCTGGTTGATCTCGAAAAGGAAATAGGATTGGTCCTTCGAGAGATCCTTGCCCTGCTTGAGAACGTAGCCCTGGTTCCCTTCGTGGAGAAGCCTCACGTAATGACCTGTAGCAACCTTCTCGACCCCGATCTGGCGCGCGAAGTGTAGCAACCGGTCGAATTTCAGGAAGGTGTTGCAGAGGATGCAGGGGGAGGGCGTTCGTCCCTCCAGATAATTACCGATAAAGGGCTCGACCACGCGCCGTTCGAACTCTTCCTCCAGATTTAGAACGTAGAAGGGAAAACCCAATGACTCGGCTACGCGGCGCGCATCGTAAACATCATCCAAGGAGCAACACCTGCCGAACTGGGCCTGTCCGTCCTTGGTGGGGTTCCTTCGGTAGTCCCAGAGCTGCATCGTACAGCCCACGACCTCGTGCCCCTCATCCCTTAGGAGTAGTGCAGCCGCGGAACTATCGACCCCTCCGCTCATCGCTACCAGCACTCGGCTCATTCGCAGTTCCCGGATAGGACGTCACTCAAGACCAGAGAACCCCCCGAGAGGAAATCTCGACCTGTGACCGGCTGACATGGACTTCATGAGGCTCGATGCCAATCGCATCCTCCTCGTACTTCCTGTGAATCTCGTTATATCTAGCAACCAGATCCTTCCAAAAGGACTGCACCTCTTCTTGCAGGTCCGGATCTACTGGCACCGTAGCGATCTCCTCTACCGGGGAAAGTGGCCCGCCGTCAGGCACGAAAAGTCGATTCCAGTCCTCTCTCAGATTCCAGAACAGAGTCTCAATCAGGGAGGTCCTGCGGAATCTCAACTCATCATCCTCCTCGCCTTCCGAGGCGAGGAGTCTTTTCTCTAATTCCAGCGAGCGATGATGGAGGACGTCCGTCAGCTGCTTCCATTCGGCGACGCGCTCCCCCGAAAGGTGATCGCGGCACCGTTCGATAAACTCTTCGCGGCTTTCTCTAGGGCTGGAGTACAATCGGATCTCGGGATTCCTCCAAACCTGAGGCCGGTATTGCTGCATGATGTAGTGGATGATCTTCTCATCCAGAGAGTCCGGCCAGGACAGCGTCCGGGGCGGCGTACACTCCTCCAGTTCCTCGGAACGCACCCATTCCACCATGTCCTTGGTCCAGTTCAGTTCGGCGTCCTCCAGCCAGGTGCCGCGGAAACAACCCTCATCCGAGCCCCTGTAACCGGTCCGAACGTCCTGCAGTTCGAGCGTTACCTCGAAGAGAACCGACGGCGTGGTGGCTTTAACGGTGCCTTTGAGTCGATAGTGTTTCAAGTTGGCTCCGTTCACCTGATTACGCGCTCCCGCTGGCGTCTGAGCTTCCCGCCGTCTTCGGCTCCTCCTCAACTGCGAAATGCCCAGAATAGGTCCGGCTAAACGTGTGCCTTCGATCGATCGTCGCTACCATTTATGGCGTTAATCTGAGCGCCAAGTATACGAATTGTGCTTGCCCGAAGCCTGGTCAGAAATTATAACACGCTACCGCTCGGCGTCTGCCGGGACTTGGAGGTGAGGGAGGTGGGACCGAATCAGCCACAGACATCGTGCCGTTGAGCTCAAACCGAACTCAACGACACGACGGAGAGAGAATCCTGCAATTCTGTCTTAGGGTCTGTCAGGAAATAACAGATACACTTTGCTGGGGACCCCAGCCCGGAGGGGCGCGGCGGCGCGGGGGCATCTGCTTTGTTGCCGCGCCTGGAAGATGCGCAGCGGCATCGCCTGCGTCGCGACGCCTCGCATCTACCCCCACGGTGCTCGCGCCAAAGTGCATCTGTTATTTCCTGACAGACCCTTAAGCGAGCAAGGCTACCCTGCCTGCTCGAGGGTCTTCTTGAGTTCCTGACGCCCATAGAAGAGGCGAGATTTGATCGTTCCTTCCGCGACACCGAGTTGCAGGGCGATCTCACGAATAGTGAATCCCTCCAGGTCGTGGAGACGGACGACCGACTCATGCCTCTGGTTCAGTTGACTAAGCGCCAGCTGCACTCGATCTCTAATCTCCCGGGTGTGGAATTTCTCCTCAGGAGTAAGGGCCGAGCCATCCTCCAGATTGATGTCCTCTGAGATATCTTCATCCGTCTGATTGCGATGCTTCTTGTTCTTTCGGATCATTTCCAGACAGACGTTGACGGTAATTCTGTTGATCCAAGTGCCGAGCTTCGAATCCCCTCGGAAGCACCTTGCAGCTCGAAAAACGTTGATAAAGGTCTCCTGGAGGGCGTCCCAGGCCGATTCCTCTTCCTTTAGAATCCTGAGAGCAGTTCGATAGATTCTTCCACGGAACTTGTCGAAGAGCTCTTGGAAAGCCCCCTCTTCGCTTCTTTGGATGCGTGTCATCAGCTGAATCTCGAAAGGTGTAAGACCTGCGGTGTAAGTTCCCATATCAACCTCCTTGTGCCCTCTCCTGTAGCAAGGCCCGTGCCAAAACATTAACTGATTGAAAACAAAGGGGTAATGACGAAAAGACAAGGACGGGCTGTCCACTAATTAGACAGCAGTTTCCGAGCTAATCCGGGATAAACCCTGAAGAATCAATGAGATGTGATGTGTAAAAAGAATGGACACCTGCCGTCTAGTGTTTGGTCACTTAACGGAGGCCGTATTGTTTGAGCTTGGCGATGATGGTTTGCCGACTGACCTGGAGGGCATCTGCCGCTCGACTTTTGTTGTTGCCATGGGCTCTCAAGGCATCGAGGATCAACTCTCGTTCCAGCTCAGCCAGCTTTTCCTTCAGAGGGCCGCGGGAATCCTTGGCTCCCTCTTTCACGCGGATCCGATCAGAGAGCCTGGAGGGAGGAATAGGCAAGCCGGGATCAGTCAGGATCACGATGCGTTCGATCTCGTTTTCGAGCTCTCTCACATTCCCGGGCCAATCATACTCGCGCAGCAGCTGGAGCGTCTCAGGCTCGAAGGTCAAGACCGGTCTGTTGAGTCGCTCACAGAATCTTTTCACAAAGAACTCACTCAGGACGTCGACATCCTCCTTGCGCCCCCGCAGTGGAGGTACGAAAACGGCGAAGACGTTGAGACGATAGAAGAGGTCCTGTCGGAACTCCCCTTCCTCAACCTGGTGGCTGAGGTTTCGGTTGGTGGAGGCAATGACGCGTACATCGACGTCGATGGAAGCCTCGGCACCCACGGGATAGATCTCCCCTTCCTGAAGGACGCGAAGCAATTTTACCTGTAGGGCGAGCGAGGCTTCGCCAATTTCATCCAGAAAGATGGTTCCGTTATGAGACAGTTCGAAGTAGCCTTTCCTGCTGTCGGTTGCACCTGTGAAGGCCCCTTTGCGGTGACCGAAAAAAGCGCTCTCGACCAATTCGGAGGGCACCGCGCCACAATTGACTGGCACGAAAGGCCCATCTCGTCGAGGACTGTGCTCATGAACATAGCGGGCCAATAATTCCTTACCCGTCCCGGTTTCTCCCTGCATCAGGACCGTTGAATCGGTGGGCACCACTCGATCCAGCGATTGCAGTAACTCTTTCATCGCGTAGCTGCGATGGATAAGGCGGCGCGGAGAGTCTTGAAGAAGGTCGACCTCCTGTCGAAGCTTCAGGTTTTCACGTTCGAGGCGATCATTGACCGAACCCAGCTCCTTTGCTAGCCGATCCTGCTCCTGCTCCAGCTCCCAGCGCTCAAGCTCCCCCAGCACCAC
>JAKZYH010000766.1:0-10494 GCA_047514575.1 Acidobacteriota bacterium
GTCCCCAACCGGGCCCAGGATCGAGTCGAACTGGGCCGCGACTTGGTGGAGAGCCTGGGATGCGTTAACTGTCATGAGAGTAGATCGACTTCCCTGTACCGGCGCGGCCGTCCCGATCTGAGCGGAGTCGGCGCCCGTCTCAAGTCTCCCTGGATCTACCAATGGCTACTCGATCCGACCGCGGTCCGACCAGACGCGACGATGCCCGCCATGCTGGACTCGCAGTCGGCCAAAGACGTTGCTGCTTTTCTTTCTTCGCAGGCAACAGATCCTCCGATCCGAGATGTCGACCTGTCTAGCGTCGACGTAGATCGGGGCCAGGAGCTGTATTCATACCTGGGTTGCACCGCCTGCCACTCGGCAGAAAGCCTTTCCTTGGAAGCAGTCGGGTCCAAGATGAGTGTCGAGAGACTGGCCAGATACCTGAAGGATCCCCTGGCTCATAGCCCTGGGAGCCTGATGCCTTCGATGCATTTGAACGATCGGGAAGCGCTTCAGCTGGCCGCCTACCTGACCCGATCGAGAAAGGGTTGGTTGGAAGAGAAAGTGGAGGGAGGGAGCGAAGCCCGCGGAAAGGTTCTGCTGCTGTCAGCGGGATGCCTGTCTTGTCACGATCTGGAGGGTTACCAATCTGCTGCCGATCAAGATCGGGGGGCCGCGCTGGAAGAGCTATCTCTCGGCGGCGGGTGCCTTTCGGAGGCACCCGATCCACCGCTACCTCGCTATCGTCTGGACAAAGGGCAGCGAGCCGCCATTCGGGCCTTTCTGGGTGCGCAGAAGGAGTCGCCCGACATCAGCCTCGCACCCATCTACGATTTCCATAGACGACTCCGCCGGCTCCGATGCACCGCCTGCCATCAGATGGACCATTCGAGGGACAGCCAGGCGGGAGTGCCAGCTCTCACTGCGGCCGGAGAAAAGTTATCTCCCAGGTTCTTGAAGCGAGTCTTGCGGCAGGATGTCCGGCTGCGCAGTTGGCTGTCCATCCGTATGCCACAATTCGATCGAGCACACGTAGAGCCCCTTATCGAAGCCTTTGCCAAGGCCTCGGGCATTGACCCATCATCTTCTGGGGTTGAACCACTCACGTCCCAAGCACAGTTGGGACGAGGACTGAAACTGCTGGGTAGGCACGCGGAAGCGGGAGGACTGGGCTGTGTTGGATGTCACGACTGGGGCGATCATCAGGCGACAGGGGAGAGAGGTCCACAGCTGCTGGAGGCTGCTCAACGGTTGCGCTATGACTGGTACCGACGATTCCTGTTGGATCCCAGCAGAATCCTTTCCGGGACTTCAATGCCGACCCACTTCGCGGAGATTGGGCAGGAAGAGTTTGATGCAAACGTTCAGGAAATCTGGGCCGCACTCGGCGTAGACGCAGCTGGGCCCCTGCCGACTGGGCTCGTCCCAGGTCCCGATCCCTGGGCGGCAGAATCCCGGCCACGCCCCTCCGGGGAAGCTGTGATCGTTCGCGCTTACATGCCGGAGGCGACTCCAGCGGCGATTGCGGTGGGAATGCCCGGTGGAATCTCATACTGTTTCGATGCCGGCGCCTGTCGCCTACTCTACGCCTGGAAGGGCGGATTTCTCGATCTTGAGGAAACTCTGTGGAAGAAGTTGGGAGCGGACCGTTTGACTCCGACGGCTCAGATCCAAGGGAAGCGTTTTTTCCAGTCGATGCGGTTTCCGTTCCAGGTGGGTGCTTCCGATCGTCAGCCCCAGATCCGCTTTGGAGGATATCGGTGGAAGGAGGGTTCGCCAGAGTTCTACTACCAGGTCGGCGAGGCAAGCGTCCACGAGCACATCCTCCCAACCAAGGAGGCGGCCGGCTTTCGTTGGCGCTTCCGGATTGAGCGGGTTCATACCCCGATGCAGTTCGCGGTGAGTTTCAAAGGTCCAGTCGAGATCGTCACGAGTTCAGGAACAGCCCGAGAAGGGAGCGTGCGCATTCCGATCGAAGAGGACGCTCGCTTCGAAATCATAGTGCAGATCAAGGGGGGGAGATGAAGGCCTGCTCCCTGTTTCTTGTCCTTTTGGGGACAGTCCTGCTCAGCCAGATACCCGCTTCCGCCCAGGTACCGCAGAGTAGTTATCGAGTCGAGACGGTAGCAACGCCTGCGGGAATTGCACCCGAGGTCAGCGGGATAGAGTTCGATCCATCTGGTTGGCTCATCGCCTGCTTTCGTCGAGGAGGGCTCTATCGACGAGACCCCGCAACCCTCCGCTGGAGCCAGTTCGCATCCGGACTCCAAACTCCCATGGGGATCGTAGCAGGCAGCGCAGGCGAGTACTTCGTGTCCCAGCTTCCCGAGTTGACTCGGGTTGTCGACACCGACGGCGATGGAAGGGGCGACCTCTACCAGACGATCGCCGACCAGTGGGGGATGTCGGGTAACTATCATGAATTCACCTACGGCTTGGTTCGCGATCGGGGAGGGAACTTCTACATCGCTCTGGGGTCTGCCTCCTCGGGTGCTCCCAGGCTGCCAGTGCGAGGAAGCCTGACCAGGCGGGGCAAGAAGGCAAAGCGACCGATTCCCGGAACGGTGGCCAGGGTCAGACACTCCTCGCCGGTTTCCAATCGGGGCTGGGTAGTCAAGATCACCGCAGCGGGACAATTCCTCCCGTTCGCCTCCGGGTTCCGACAGCCCAACGGTCTCACTCTCAACCAGGAAGGAGACCTGTTCGTCACCGACAACCAGGGAGACTGGGTGGGCACCTCACCCCTCCATCATGTGACGAAAGGGGATTTTTATGGCCATCCAGGATCGCTGAACTGGCATCCCGATTTTCCTGGGGTGGATCCCGTCGATATCGAGGTAGAGACGCTGGCCCGGCGGCGAAAGCTTCCTGCAATCCAGTTTCCTCAGAATGATATGGCGGGCTCCCTGGGACAGCCTCTACAAGATCTCACAGGGGGCAAGTTTGGTCCTTACGGCGGACAGATGTTCGTCGCCGACTGGACCTATCCCCGGATTCACCGGGCCTATATCGAGAAGGTAGGAGGCGAGTATCAAGGAGCGTGCTTTCCATTCATCGAAGGGAACGGCCTTCGAAAAGGTGGCATCCGTCTGGCTTTCTCCCCCGATGGTGCCCTGTACGTGGCCCAAACCTCACGAATCTGGGAAGCTGGAGAAGGCCTTCAGCAAATCATCTGGACTGGCACAACCCCGATGGACATCCGCGAAATGCGGCTGACCACAGAGGGCTTCGACCTGGTCTTCACGAAAGCGGTCGATCCCAAGACGGCAGCCGATCCCAGCAGCTATTCGATGATCCACTACTATTACCGCTATCATGCTGACTACGGCTCTCCCAAGACGGATGTCACTCCGGTACCGATCGAGAAGGTGTCGATTTCAAGGGATGGCCATCGGGTCTCTCTTCATCTCAGCTCCATGGTGGCGGGACGCGTCTATGAGCTGCGGCCAGGAAAAGGGATCCGTTCTAGAGATGGAGACCTTATCGTCACTCAACTCGCAGCCTACACTCTGAACCGCTTACGGAGATGAGCCGCTGGGCGCCAGGGAACTTCAAAGATCCCAAACGATCGACGATCATCCTAACGAAAGCGATCAACAGAGCCGCGAACGACTTGACTTGTCTCCAAGATGAGCCCAAGTGCTGAGGAGAGAGTCGGACAACTCTTCCCCACGGAGTGGCGCAGGATCTCCGTTAACCCCGAAAGGTTTCACTACCAAATGATCTGCTCCGTGGCGGTGGCCTCCGTGACGCCGTTTTTCGAGCCAAAGGCTCGACGGAAGGAATACGGCGGCTTGGAAGCCACCGCCACGCCGGCCGAAGTTTCTTTCCGGTGCGATCCGGCGGTCCGCAGTCGGTGGCGGCGTTAACCTGAAACTTCAATTCGTTCCCCCGGTTGGCAACAAGCCGAACGTCGCGTTGCACTGGTTTTAGGTGCCCACACGGTAGAGGACACTCCTCGGGAATATGACGTATGTTACAATGTATGGCATGATTCGCACTACCGTTTATCTCCCCGAGGACCTGAAGACCAGTCTCCAACGGGTTGCCCGAGCCGCGGGACGGAGTGAGGCACAGCTGATACGCGAGGGAGTCCGAGAAGTGGTTGTGCGCTACTCGTCCAGAGGCCCGACGATTCCACTTTTCAAGAGTGGTGATCCGACCCTGTCCCAAAGGGTTGACGAGTTGTTGGAGGGTTTCGGCGAATCGTGATCTTGCTGGATACCAGCGGGGTCCTGGCCTGGATCGATGGCAGCCAGACGTATCATCGAGCCGTGGTAGAAGCCATGTCGGCCGTCGAGGCGCCCTTTATTCTGTCACCCTTTGTTCTGGCTGAACTCGACTACCTGCTGGCTACCCGGGTCGGCGCCTCCGCTCAGCGAGCGCTCCTGGATGAGGTGGCGAGCGGTGCCTACAGTCTCGTCCAGTTCGGATCCAACGATGTTGGCCTGTGCCTGTCCGTGATCGACCGCTTTGCCGATCAGGCCGTGGGTTTGGCCGATGCTTCCCTCGTCGTCCTGGCCAATCGCTTCCGGGTTGGAGAGGTGCTTACATTGGATCAACGTCACTTTCGAGTGTTGACGCGTGACGACGGCCAGCCGTTCCGAATTCTTCCGTCTGATCACCACTGATCACCATTGATCAGCGGGCTGAAAAGCCAAGTTGGACCATTTAAGAGAAAACCTTCACGCACATCATTAGCCCGGATTTCTCATCGGTCGTCGTAGCGAGGCGTCGCAGGCGCCGTCCTGGCAAGGCTTGCGGCCATTGGGAACTGCGTAGATTGTGCTGTTGTCCGGCTCTCTCCTCGAAACTTGAATTCATCTTGCAAACGGGTAAAGTCGTTCGCGGCTCTGACGGGCTCGGCTTCATATGATTAGGAGATCAACTTGCTCGCTCGCAGCTGAGTCGGATCGCAGCTGTTTCCGGCATTGCTCACGTTTGAGCTTAACTCCCTGGGAGCTACTCCAATTCTCCTCTCAGATCGAGGTTGCGAATCAACCGATGGAGATAGTTTGGGTGGAGTCCAAGTCGCTGTGCTGCCTCGGTTAAAACATTGTTGCAGTCTTTCACCGCCTTCAGGATGAGCTCCTTCTTTCGCTGTTTCACAGCTTCATGGAAATTCTCTACATCGCCGCTTCCAGGCTGGCTATCGATCACGGATTCGGGCAGGTCCTCGGGTCGGATGATATCGCTCGAGCCCAGAACGACTGCTCGCTCAATGGCGTTGCGCAGTTCGCGCACATTGCCGGGCCAGGCATAGCTGGTCAAACAGGCCCTCGCCTTCGGAGAGATTCCCGAGACCGTCCGCTTGCAGGCTTCGCTGAACTTGGACGCGAAGTACTGGGCCAGCTGCGGAATGTCCTCTCGGTGCTCACGCAACGGGGGCATCGAGAGGCAGACGACGTTAAGGCGGAAGAACAGGTCGCGGCGGAAGCTTCCCTTCTCGATTTCCTTCTCCAGGTCTTTGTTGGTTGCAGCGACCAAGCGAATGTCGACCTTGACGGGCCGGGTCCCTCCCACCCGATCAAACTCACGCTCCTCCAGGACACGCAGGAGCTTGGCCTGTAGTGAGAGGGCCAGCTCCCCAATTTCATCCAGAAACACGGTCCCACCCTGTGCTACTTCCAGCTTGCCGCGGGCTTGCGCATTCGCGCTCGTAAAGGCCCCCTTCTCGTGTCCGAACAGCTCGCTCTCGAGGAGGCTGTCGACTAGAGCGGCGCAGTTGATCGCCACGAACGGCTTGTCCGACCGAGCACTGTTTTGGTGGATGGCGCGTGCCGCCAACTCCTTTCCGGTCCCGTTCTCGCCGACGATCAGGACGCTCGCCTCTGCCGGAGCGACTTTGGCGATGAGATCGTAGACCCCCTGCATGGCGGGACTCTTGCCCACCATGTCGTGCTCGATTGCAAGATCCTCCTGGAGTCGAAGGTTCTCGTTCTCGAGCCATTCCAGGTAGTGGGCGTTCTGCAGGGCGACTCCCCCGATACCGGCCATGGCAGTCAGCAGGTGAAGATGGTCCTCCTGGAAGGGCTCTGCCGGATCACTCGTCTCCAGGTAGATGACGCCTAGGAGTCGATCCATAGCCATGAGGGGAACGCAGAGTACGGACTGCACACCCGAGGCCATCAAGCTTTGAGCTTCGTTCAAGTCCTTGTCCTGCGGAACGTGCTGGCTCAAGATGGCCAATTCGTCGGCGACGACCCGGTCGACAATGGTACGACTGACTTGCACTGGGTGGTCGGTCTTCGCCGAGTGATCCCAGGCCAGGCTGGGGCTGTAGCCGTCCCCCTCGTTGTCTCTCGTGAGGAAGACGCAGCGATGGGCTGGAATCACCTCCCGTATGAATTCGAGCAGCTTCCGCTGCAGCGGCTCGGATTCCCGAACCGAATTGATCTCGGTGCTGAGTTTGAGCAAGGCGCTCAGACTGCGTGCCAGCGTATCGGATGCTCCCTCTCCCTCCTGGACCGCCTCCCCTGTCAGATACCGGGAGCTCCCCCCGGGAAGCATGGTAGTGGTCTGAGAGGTCAGCTCCCGTTGGTCCAATTCGACTGGAACGGCCGCAGGCGAGTCCTCCTCATGGAGCAGGAACCAGAAGACCGAGCTCGCTACCCTGATCTGATCTCCGTGTGCCAACACTTGATCCTGGATCGGAACGCCGTTGACGAAGGTTCCATGAGCACTCCCCAGATCAGACAGCCGGAACTCCTCCTCTTCCCTACTAATCTCGCAGTGATGCCTCGAGACCCGCCGGTCGGAGATGCGAAGAACGTTCTCGTCGTGACGACCAATGGAGACGCTCTCGTCGCGAAGCGGGAACTCGCTGTCCTTGAGGGGACCGTGTAGACCAATCAGTTTAGGATACATTCGACATCTCTGGACGCAATCAGCCTCTTCTGGACGCTAATCAGCCTAGTATAGAGCGCACTACGGGTAGATTCCAAATCCCAAGCGTTGTCCTCGCTGTTACTCTTCGGCTCCTGTTGTTGCTCTTCCAATGTCAGATGGCTAGTATGAGCAGATCAGTCCGTTAATCTGGAGACCACTTTGCTCGGCCAGACCATCAACCACTACAAGATCACGGCCAAACTCGGGGAAGGCGGTATGGGTGTGGTCTATCAGGCCACCGACAGTCGTCTGGGTAGGCAAGTCGCGCTGAAGATCCTGCCCGAGAAGTTTGTCGAGGATCCCCAGAGAATGGGCCGGTTCCAGCGAGAAGCAGAAGTCCTGGCTTCTCTCAATCACCCTCACATCAGCACCATTCACGGCCTCGAGAAATCGGGCAATGTCCGTGCGTTGGTTCTGGAATTGGTTGAGGGTCCCACCTTGGCGGAGCGGATTTCGAAAGGACCCATCCCGCTGGAAGAGGCCCATCGCCTTGCCCTGGAGATGGCCCAAGCTCTGGAAGCAGCTCACGAAAAGGGCATCATTCACCGCGACCTGAAGCCGTCGAACGTGAAGATCACCCCCGACGGGAAGGTCAAGGTCCTGGACTTCGGTCTGGCCAAGGCGCTGGAGACGGAGATGTCCGAAGCAGAGCTGGCCAAGTCCCCGACACTCACGATGGAAGCCACGACGGATGGAATCGTCCTAGGGACGGCGGCCTACATGAGTCCCGAGCAGGCCCGTGGAAAGGTAGTGGACAAACGGACCGACATCTGGGCCTTCGGCTTGATCCTGGTCGAGATGCTGACCGGCAAGGGGATGTACTCCGGCGGCAGCCTCACCGAAACCATCGCCTCAGTGATCCACCAGGAACCCAACCTGGAGCAGCTGCCAAAAGAGACTCCCAGAAAGAGCCGGGAGTTGTTGGAGCGATGCCTTCGCAAGGATCCCAGAATGAGGCTGCGCGACATAGGTGACGCCCGCATCGCTCTCGAGGAATATCTAAGTGATCCTACGGCGACATCAACCGAGGTGATTGAGCCGTCTCCACCCCCCCCTCTGTGGCAGCGTCTGGCTCCCTGGGGAGCGGTTTTGTTGCTCGCTGTGGCCGGCTGGTATTTTATGCCGTCCCCCTCGATTGCCACCGGGTCCGTGTCACGCTTCGAAATCCGGGCGCGTGACGGCGAAGTCTTGGATCATCACTTTCGCCACGGGCTTGCTTTGTCGGCGGACGGCGGCAAGCTGGCATACGTTTCCAGGAGCCGCGAGGCCCCTTCCAGGACCGGTATCCAGGTTCGATCCTTCACCCAGTGGGGGGAAACTCCGGTCTCAGCCTCAGAGAACCTCTGGCAGCCCTTCTTCTCTCCGGCTGGGGATTTCCTGGGAGCCTATTCGGATTCCCCGGGCCAAACGACAGGAAGGCTCAAAAAGTTTCCCCTGGATGGAGGACCCTCAACCACGATCTGTGACTGCGACGAGCCCTATGGTGCGAGTTGGGGCTCGAACGACAACATTGTCTTTGCCTGCAGTGGTGCCAGCGGGCTCTGGCGAGTATCCGCCTCTGGAGGGGAGCCGAGACAGATTACGGAACTGGACAGAGAGGCTGGAGAGGTCAGCCATCGCTTTCCGCATCTGCTGCCCGGCGGGAAGGCAGTGCTCTTTACGGTGTTGAGGTACGAGGTTGATTCGGTTGACTGGAGCCAGGCTGAAATCGCGGTTCAATCTCTGGAAACTGGGGAGAGGAACACCCTGATGAAAAACGGGGTCGACGCCCGCTACGCCTCCGGCCATTTCATCTTTGCGCGGGAAGGGACTTTGATGGCCTGCCCCTTCGACCTTTCGAGCCTGGCTGTCACCGGAAAGGCATTCCCAATTGAAGAGGGCGTTCGCCAAAGTATCTACGTGGGCGACACTGTCAACGAAACCGGCGCCGCCCATTACGCCTTGTCCGCTTCCGGATCGCTCGCCTACATTGCCGGGCCGCTTTTGCCGGAGAGCAAACGCGAGGTGGTGTGGGTGGACCCGAGTGGAGAAGAGAAAGCCACTGGAATCGACCCCCACCAGTACCTGGCAGTGCGGCTATCTCCGGAACGGTCCAGGGTGGCCTACAACATCTTCTACAAGACGAAGGAGATCTGGACGTACAACCTGCGTCGAGGTGTGTCGAGCAAGCAAACCTTTTCCGCTCTCAACTACTTTCCGATCTGGAGTTCCGACGGCTCATCAGTCGTCTTCGGGTCGAGTCGCGCGGGTCAGAGGAACCTCTTCCTGATGCCGGTTGACAGAGTCGGCGAGGCAGAGCATCTGAGCCCCAGTGAGCATTCGCAGAATCCAAGCTCGTTCTCACCCGACGGAACCAAGCTCGCCTTTGTGGAGTTCGATCCGAAAACCGGTTCGGACATCTGGATTCTAACAATGGGGGAAAACCGCTCTGCCAAGGTGCTCCTGAACTCGCGATTCGATGAGACCCACCCGGAAATCTCACCGAATGGGAATTGGCTGGCCTACGTGACCAATGAGTCTGGCAGAGAGGACGTCCAGGTACAACCTTTTCCCGGGCTGGGAACAAGGTCGCCTATTTCGACGGCGGGCGGCACGGCTCCATGCTGGTCGAAAAGCGGAGACGAGCTCTTCTACAGCAGTGTCGACCACCGGGAGATGATGTCAGTTCGGATCACGGTCGAAGGCAGGAGGCTGGTACCGGGAAATCCAGAGAAACTTTTTAGGGGAAGCTACATCGGATCCAGTCCGATAAGAAGTTATGACGTCCACCCGGACGGACGTTTTCTGATGATTCGAACCGACGACAAAAAGGATCGCGCCAGGCTCGAAGAATTCTACGGAAACGAGGTGAGAATTGTCCTTAACTGGTCGGAAGAGCTCAAGCGGCCCTGACCCGATTACCCAGAGTGGCCAACACCGCACCCTCGATGCCTTCGTCCGGAAACTGGGCGAGCTTGACGCGGTGCAAAGATCGGACTTGTGTCTGGGTGACTGCATCTGGGTGAGAACCCGCAACTCGACCTATTCCATTTACGTGCTGGGGAACGACCACTACCGTGTCTCTGGGGGATGGTTTGACCTGAAGGGCCTTTCTCCACTGAGAACGACCATCACGGGGTGTACCTGGGGTGGTAACGCGGTCCACTCCAACCTGGTGGCTGCCCGAGGTCTGCATCTGGAATTCGGCAACGATGTCATTACCAGTGCCATCCAGGAGGTAGACGTGGTCCGCTGCGAGCCTAGGATCCAGTGAGCAGTAGCTGTCAACATCATGAAACGAAGCCCAACAGAGCCGCGCACGACTTGAATCGCTAGCAAACTGGGGCCACGTTCCGAGGAGAGAGCGGACAGCAGCGAGATCTCCCCTATCTTTAGCCAACGATATTACCTTCAACAAGCACTCGGCCAACGCCGACCCCTTGCTTCACCTTCAGTGGACCGGGAGTGTCAGCGCTGGGTAGAGCCTCAATCGTCGGAATGATCCTGGCTCGCCGCATCCGGTCTACTTTCCGTTCGATACGCCTCCTGCTCCAGATAGAACAGCTCAGCAGCGGCTCGGCCCAGCATAATGCTGTCTCCGGGTCTCAGGTCCTGCGCCACGGTACGCTTGCCGTTGATGTAGGT
>JAKZYH010000767.1:0-9582 GCA_047514575.1 Acidobacteriota bacterium
CTAACCAAGGCAGGTCCCCTTCCCAAATCAGGTCCAGCAGCTTCAGGGCCCAAAACAACCCCCTTCTTTCACCATCGCCCCAAAGCCCCGTTACATAAGGCTTTCAGCTATACCTCGAAAAATAGACCGGACAGCAGTGACTACTAAAGAGAGAAAAAGGAGAGTTAAGATGAGGAATAAAGCCATATCTTCAGGACTGGCAACTACACTGATACTCACGCTTTGGGCCGGCGCTTTGTTGGCACAGTCGTTTTCGGTTGACCTTCCAAGCCCCGGCATAACACCGGCAGATGGGGATTCTATATTCGTGCCAGGCGGTATAATAGTATCGCCCCCTCCGCCCCCTCCAATCGCTCCGCCCCCGACGCTGGTCGCAGGCTCCGCGGCGGGTATTGAGGTAGATGCCTTTTCGTTTCATGGCCCCGTGTACGTACCGGATGGAGCCATTTTCAGCGTGACGCCGGGGAGTGTCGGAGCTGCGGGAGGCGACCACGCAGCAGATTTTTTCTTTGCTGGCTTTATGTCGGCAAATATTCTGCTTCTTGATGGCAACGGTGTGGCTGCGCCTGGGGCAGCACCCCCTTTGGGTTTACCAGAGCCGTCTTTCGCGAACCTTGACGCTCTGGACGGAACGACTCCGCCGCCACTGGCGGCAAGCCTCCTCTATTTTTCAGTCGATCCGGGGACTGCCGCAGGGCCTTACGGTGGCGCGAGTGCGGCCGACGTCTTTACTGGGGCAGGCCCGGGATATTCGTTACCCGGAGGGGTGCCTCCAGTCTACGCAACCGCCGCGGCGCTCGGACTGGCTGCAGCCGACGATATCAACGGACTCCACTACATGGAGGACGGGGCCCCAGGCTCGAGTGCAGGCGACATGGTTTATTTCTCACTCGCGCCTGGCTCACCCGAGCTCGGGGTTCTTGGCGCCTCCCCCGCTGACATTCTGCTGACAAGTCCAGGAGGGGCGCCGGTAGTAGCATTCGCTGCGGCTCTCATAGGCCTGCTGGCCACCGATGATCTAAACGCTCTCCACATGCACATGCCGGGTGCGGGTCTCCCGGTGCAGCTGAAGAACTTCAACGTCGACTGACCCAGTAGTAGCGGTGGCTTCCAGGCCGCCGTTCCTAGCGAGACCAGAACCGGGCGACCGCAACATAAGTCAGCAAGGAACAAACAACAGCGGGAAACACCCGGTGAATCGTCTCTGCCGGCGAAACGAATTGCCAGCAGCAGAGGCAAAGGATACCAGCCGCAAACGAGGCCAGCACCGCTCGACCGTCACCCCGCTTCCAGTATAGCCCCAGGACGATGGCTGGCAGAAAGCAAGCGGCGTAGAGACTGCCGGAGAAGGAGGTGATGGTGACCACGCTGCCAGGAGGATCCAGAGCGATCAGAGCCGCCAGAACCGCGAAAACCGAAACGTAGGCTCGAGTTGCACCAATCGCACTCTCCTCGGATCTGTCCCCGCGCCACAGCCCGACCAGATCCCGCTCGCAGGTCGATGCCATCACCAACAGGACGCTGTCTAGAGACGACATGGCGGCGGAAACCATTGCCAACACCAACAGCGCGCTGATGATCGGACCGAAGACTGCTCCACTAGCGAGCAGTGCCGGCACCACGTGATCGGTGTCCGGCAACTCGGCGGGCAGGATGTTTCTGGCGTAGAGCCCTACCGGAACCAACAAGCTGAAAACCAGCAGAAAGGCCAAAGTCGAAATCAAACCCCCTCGACGGGCCTGCTTGGGATCGCTCAAGGCATAGAATCGAGAGAGCTGGCGGGGTTCCACCACGAACTTGATGGTGGTGGCAAAGAGAATTCCCAAGAGCATCGGAAGCGGCATGGCGGCATCCCAGCTGAATAGCCTGGGACCGTGCACTCCCTCCCTGACCTGGTAGATGGACTGGAGTCCGCCTGCAGCCTGAGTCGTGCCCCAGAACAGAAGGACAGCGGCAAAAATCATGATGACTCCCTGCACCACATCTGTCTGAACCACTGAATGGAAACCTCCTACCGCCGTGTAGGCCACTACGATCACCAAGACGATGAAGATGGCATGCCAGTAGGAAACGTCGAGAAAGGCTTCTAGAAGATTCCCGATTCCCTTGAACACCGCCGTGGTGTAGATGAAGCTGGAGAGGAGGACTATGAGTGCTGCCACGACTCGTGCTGGCTGGCTTCTGAAACGAAATCCGATGAAGTCGGGAATCGTAAGAGAACCCAGGGATTCCGTCTGCTCACGCAATCGCGGAGCGATCCAGACCCAGGAGATGAAGCTGAAGCCAACAGCAAACGGCACCAGCAGCAACCAAGCAAGACCGTAGTCATAGCCCTGGCCCGAGAAGCCCACAAAACTGTTGGTACTGGCGTAGGTGGCAAAGAAGGAAATCCCGATCGTCGCCCCTCCAATCGACCTTCCTCCAACGAAGTAATCGGCCAGGCTCCGGGTCTGCCGATTCCCCACCCAGGCGTGATAGACCATCAGGGCGGTGTAGAGGAGGAGAGCGAGGAGCTCGAGGGAGTGGGTTTGAATCCAAGTCATGGTTGGGTAAATCCCAAGATACAAGATACAAACAAATCTCAAATTCCAAGCACTAAATCCCAAACGGAGCTTTTGGAGCTTGGAATTTGGAATTTGTTTGTATCTTGTATCTTGGGATTTGAGACCGATTCGCCGGAAATTCAGGTTGATATTACCAGCATATTCTATGCTAGAATACCCGTTTTGAGCGGGACACTTCCCCGCCTAGCTTTCGCAGAGGTAGAGGGATGGCTGGCAGGTGGCTTGGACTCATCCTTTCATGCCGGTGAGGCTGTCGCAACTGTGCTAACCGGCTGAGTTCCCCTTGACCTAGGCAGAGGAAGGCTGCAAATTTCTGGGTTTTGGTTCGCCAGAGTAATTGCTCTTTCGAGTGAGGTTCGCTAATGGAAACAGAGTCAGTGGAAACTACGTCGCGAGTGATGATCGAGGCGCAGGGTATCAGCAAGTACTACGGTCCATTCGTGGCCGTTGAAAACATCTCCTTCTCCATTTCGGAAGGACAGATCGTCGCCTTCCTGGGGCCCAACGGAGCCGGCAAATCGACCACAATGAAGATCCTGACAGGTTTCCTTGCTGCGAGTCAGGGAAAGGCTCTGATTGCGGGTAGAGACATTCACGAGGATCGCCTCGAGGCCTCCAGGACACTGGGTTACCTCCCAGAGAATGGGCCTCTCTACCTGGAAATGACACCCCTGGAGCTGCTGCAGTTCTTTGGGGAGGCGAGAGGGCTGGAAGGGTCGGAGCTGAAGCAGAGAATCGACTTCGTCGGCGAGCAGTATTCCCTGGAAGAGGTCATGGAAAAACCCATCAGCAAGCTATCCAAAGGATATCGTCAGCGCGTGGGCCTGGCACAGGCAATTATGCATGATCCCGAGGTCTTGATCATGGACGAGCCGACCGCCGGACTGGATCCCAATCAGATCCACGACTTCAGGGACAGTATCCGGGAACTGGGAAAGAAGAAGACGATCTTGAGCTCGACTCATATCCTGCAGGAAGTGGACGCGGTAGCCGACCGAGTGCTATTCGTTCATGACGGACGGCTGATCTATGACGGCACACCCGCAGACCTCAAGGAGAACGATTCCCTGGAGGAGCCCTTTCACCGTATGACCCGAAAAGACAAGTCGGCTGAAGACGAGCAGCCGGAAGAAGCGACAGCAGCGGAACCTCCCGCCCAGACCGACGTAAAGACAGACGGAGACGACGATGAAGGATAAGATCAACATCGGATTCATCCGGGCCCTGGTAAAGCGAGATCTGTGGAAGTACTTCACCAACCCCACAGGTTATGTTTTCATTACCCTGTTCATCTTCCTGAGTGCGGCAGCGGCTTTTTGGCAGGACCGATTCTTCTTGGACAATCTGGCCAATCTTGACCAGCTGAACTACCTGTTCCCCTATCTGCTGTTGTTCTTCATCCCCGCCCTCACCATGTCGGTCTGGTCGGAAGAACGGAAGCAAGCCACGGACGAACTCCTGTTTACGCTCCCCGCAACCAGCCTCGAGATCGTACTGGGCAAGTATCTGGCCGCCCTGGGAATCTATACCGCCTCCCTCATCTTGTCTCTCAGCCATATCATCGTGCTGGCCTTCCTGGGGAGCCCGGACCTGGGTCTGATGTTCAGTAACTACTTGGGATACTGGCTGATTGGAGGAACCCTGATTACGGTCGGCATGCTGGCCTCGCTGCCCCCAGCCAACGCGACCATCGCCTTTATCCTGGGAGCGGTCTTCTGTTCCTTCTTCGTCTTCATCGATCTGCTGGGCGGCATTAGCCAAACGCTGGGTGAAGCGCTGGTGCCACTGGGCATCTTCCGTTCCTTCGATGACTTTTCCCGGGGCGTGATGAGCCTTTCAGGGCTCTTTTACTTCATCTCGCTTTCCGGCTTCATGCTCTACCTCAACGTCCTGCTCATCGACCGGCGGCATTGGCCTCGAAAGGCCGAGGGCTACCCGATGTGGGCGCATCACACCGTGCGTTCCCTGGGCCTGCTGATCGCCTTGATCAGTATCGTCGTCGTCATCGGACGGGTGAGCATTCGCGCCGATCTCACGGCGGAAGGCCTCCATTCCCTGGGCAGTGAAACCCGCAAGCTGATCGAGGAGCTGTCGGAAGACCGTCCGGTGTTTATCCAAGCCTTCGTCAGTCCCGAAGTTCCGGAGCAATTTGTTCAAACTCGGGCGAATCTCTTGAGCACTCTGAACGAAATCAAGTCGATCGGCGGAGGGAAGGTACAGGTCCTCATCGAAGAGACCGAGCCCTTCACGGAAGGGGCTCGTCAGGCACGGGAGAGGTTCGGCATCACCCCCCGACAGATACCGAATCTGGGAAGCGCTCGGGCGGGCTTTTCCAATGTCTTTCTGGGGATAGCCTTCACCTGCGGTGCTGAAGAACAGGTAATTCCCTTTCTGGATCGCGGACTCCCTACCGAATACGAGATGACCCGGAGCATTCGGGTAGTCGCCAAAACAGAGCGCAAGACGATCGGAGTGGTCGGCACCGAAGCCAAGCTCTTCGGAGGATTCGATTTCCAGTCCATGCAGAGCAGCCCGGCCTGGTCAGTAGTGGCTGAGTTGCAGAAGCAATACGAAGTGAGACAGATAGCGGCCACTAGCCCGATTCCTGAGGACCTGGATGGCCTGGTGGCGGCTCTCCCCTCCTCTCTGGCCCAACCTGAAATGGACAATCTGCTGGCCTACATCGAGAAGGGGAATCCTACGCTGTTGCTGGTCGACCCGCTTCCCGTAGTCAACATCGGACTCGCCCCGTCAGAGCGGAGCGGGGCAAACCAGAATCCGTTCATGAGACAACAGGGTCCGCCGCCTAAGGAAAAGGGCAACATCAGACTGTTGCTTTCCAAGATCGGCGTCAACTGGGATTCCGGCGAGATCGTGTGGGACACCTACAACCCCCATCCCGATCTGGCCCACCTCCCTCCCGAAGTCGTTTTCGCCGGAGAGGGTAACCAGAATCCCGAGGTCTTCAACCGGGATCACATCGCGAGCAAGGCGCTGCAGGAACTGGTCCTTCTCTATCCCGGCAGGATCGAGAAAGCGCCCGGATCAGACAATGAGTTCGAGCCCCTCATAAAGTCAGGGCGGGCCTCTGGAGCCCTCCCCTTTTCCGCCATGGTACAACGGAATTTCCTGGGGGTGCAGCTGCGGCGAAATCTCCCTCACCGGCCCGACGACAAGGACTACATCATGGCTGCCCACATCCGCAGTCCTGGGAAGGCGGCTTCCGAGGCTGCGTCAACTGAAGAAAAGGAAGGTGAGGATCCAGCCTCAGACGACGACAAAGACGAGAAGGCCGCGCCAACCCAGGGTGTGAACGCGATTGTTATTGCCGACCTGGACTTCATTTCCGAACAGTTCTTTCAGATTCGACAACGGGGTCCAGAGAATCTCAACTTCGATAACGTGACCCTCTTTCTCAATTGCATGGATGTCCTGATCGGGGATGAGTCGTTCGTAACGCTCCGAAACAAACGGGTCCGGCACCGAACCCTCGAGACCGTCGAGGAGCAGACTCGGAATTTCATCGAAGAACGGGTCAAGAAGGAACAGGAAGCCGAAACGGAGGCCGAAGCCGCCCTGAAAGAAGCTCAGGCACGACTGGAGGAGAGAGTCAACACGGTGCGGCAGCGACCCGACCTCGATGCCCAGACAAAACAGATCATGGCCCGGAATCTGCAGGAAGTCGAAAACCGCAGACTTGAGGTCTTGAAAGCCAACATCGAATCCGCCAAAGACGCAAAGATAAACAGCAGTAAAGAAAGTATGGAATCCCAGGTGAGACGGATTCAGGGCAATATCAAGACCCTGGCGGTGATGCTGCCACCTATTCCGGTCTTCGCCCTGGGCGTAATGATCTTCGTGAGGCGGCAGCGTCGAGAAACCGAGGGCGCCGCAGCCACCAGGAGGTTGAAAAAATAGCCATGAGTGAAACCCGAAGAACCATCATTTTTGCCGGTGTGGGAATACTGCTTTTAGCGGTAGCTCTGCTCACCGCCCCCAGGCACTTCACTCCCGACGCCTTCTTGGATCGGGGAGAGCAGTTTTTTGCCGACTTCACCGATCCTAACGTGGCCACTACTCTAGAGGTCATCGAGTTCGATGAGGAAACTGCCGCCGCGCGTCCCTTCAAGGTAACCTTCGCTGAGGGCAAATGGTCCATCCCCTCACATCACGACTACCCGGCAGACGGCAAGGACCGGCTGGCCAAAACGGCAGCCGATATGATCGAAATCAGAAAGGACGACTATCGTTCCAATAATGTATCCGACCACGAAACCTGCGGCGTCATCGATCCTCTGGACGAAGGGGCCACCTCCCTGAAGGGCCGTGGGAAAAGGGTCACGATCAAAAAAGAGGACGACCAGGTTCTGGCGGATCTCATCATCGGCAGGAAGGTCGAAGGCAAGGAAAAGCTCTACTTCGTCAGAGCTCCTGGCCAAAAACGAGTTTACGTAGCCAAACTGGATCTCGAATTGTCCACCAGATTCGAGGATTGGATTGAGCGCGATCTCATGGAATTGGAGAAAGACGATATCCGGCGCGTGACGCTAAAGGACTATTCGATCAACGAGCGCACCGGGACCATAAACCAGAAAGGCACCTTGATCCTGACCAAGAAGGATGACAAGTGGGAAGCCGACCGTATGTCCTCAAGTCAGGAGCTGGAAACCTATAAGATGAACGAGCTCGTCAAAACGGTCGACGAACTCTCCATCGTGGGCATTCGACCCAAGCCGGAGGGCTTGTCGAAAAGCTTGAAACGCTCCGAAGAAGGGACGCGCCTCACTCAATCAGACCTCATGTCGTTGCAGAACAAAGGGTTCTTCTTCACCAGGAAAGGCAGCCTGCTCTCCAATGAGGGGGAGCTGGAGGTCGAAACCTCCGATGGCGTCACTTATACCTTGCGGTTTGGAGAGATCGTCTATGGTTCTGGAGAAGCAATCACCGCCGGGTCTGAGGCAAGTGACGACAAAGACAGCGGACCTGGAGAAAACAGATATCTCTTCCTGACGACCTCCTACCAGGCCAGTTCTTCCGGGCCGACGGAGCCACGGAATACCGATTTCCTGAACAAGGCCGAAAGCGAATGGAGCGACGCTGATCGCACCAATAGCGAGTTGAAGAACAAGCACGATGAGTGGAAAAAGAAGCAAGACAGCGCAAAGGAACGCTCGGAGCGGCTGAATACCCGATTTTCCGACTGGTACTACGTCATCTCAGACGACAGCTTCGACAAGATACATCTTGGCCGGAGTGATCTGATCAAGAAGAAGACTACCTGAGCGGAACTTCAACGAAAAGTCGCAGGTCCCAGGTTGCAAGTCCCAGGTCGCAGGTTGGGCAACCCCGAGGTATCCAATCATGGCGAGTACAACAGAGCCGCGAACGACTTGAGCCGTTAGCAAAATGAGCCCAGGTTCCGAGGAGAGAGCCGGACAACAGCAGAGTTTCCGCTTATCCCGAAAGCTTCTTTTCATGTACGATCCGGCGCAGCCGGTGGCGGGCTAACCTGAAATTTCATTGGCGAACGTGGCTTCGGTCTCCAGGCCGAAGGTCCTCTTTCTTCGAGCCTTTGGCCCGGACGGCGGCTTGGAGCCCCGCGCTACCTAGGATCAAGAAATATGACACCAATGCCGAGCGATCTTCTTTTCCCAACCATGGTCGTGGGCAGTCTCCCCCGTCCTCAGTGGGTCAAGGAGCTGATCGAGGAACGCAAGTCAGGTCAAATCAGTCCGGCCCAAGCCGATCAGCTGCTGGATTCGGTAGTGCCCTCAGCCTTGAAAATGCAGGAAAGGGCTGGGATGGACTTTATTTCCGACGGCGAGTGGAGGCGCGAAAGCTATGTCAAGGTCTTCGCCGAAGCGGTCGAAGGATTCCAATCCGATCTGGTATCGGCAGGTAATGCCGATTTCCCAGAACTGAGATATCCTTCGGTTGTCTCCGAGCTCTCGCCCCAGCGATCAATCGCCGCGTCCGAGGTTGAGTTTATCCGCAGGCACAGTGACAGTCGGATCGTAGTAGCCTTACCCTCAGCCTACACGATTGCTCGCCGAATGTGGGACCCTGAGCACTCCACATCTGCCTACCCGAGCCGAGAAGGGTTCATGGACACTTGCATTCCCATCATCCGTGCCGAGATCGAGACACTGATCGACTTCGGAGTAGACGCGATCCAGCTCGACGATCCCTGGCTGGCGCTCCTGGTAGACCCTGACTACCGCAGGCGGGAAGGCATTGGCGACGTGGATCGGGAGATCGAACTCAGCGTGAGGTCAGTCAACCAGGCCGTCGAGGGCATAGAAGGGGCCTTTCTAAGCGTCCATTTGTGCCACGCTCATTTCAACCGATCGCATTCCACCAAGGGTTCCTACGAACTGATCATAGAGGCTCTCGGTCGGATGCAGGTGGACCGCTTCGCCATCGAGTTCGCAACCCCTGACGCCGGAGGGATTGATGTCCTGAGACATTTTCCTGAAGACAAGATTCTCGGCTTAGGAGTCATCGACCACACCGACAATAAGGTCGAAACTCCCGAGCTGGTGGTGGAGAGAGTGGAAAGAGCGATGGAGTTTGTCCCCAAGGAACGAATCACCCTGAATCCGGATTGTGGATTCTCCCCCTCCAGCGTCAACCCGATGGATCTAGACGAGGCGTATCTGAAATTGAAGGCGATGTGCGACGCTGCCTCCCTGCTAAGAACCAAGTACGCTTGAAAAAGATTCCAAGATACGGTTATAAGCGATCCTCGCTCGCAGTAGTGGGAGGACTGTTCCCGGAGGCGTTGTCAAATCACCAGGCTCGGGACGTAAGACACGAAATCACCACTATCCCTCAGCAAGCGCGCGTGACCTCTGGCCAGGAGACGAAGGCTCGTTCTCGAAGGATCTGATGATTGGAGGTCCTGACCTTGTACGGTCCGACGTGGAACAGATTCTGAATCATCCCGTGCACGGATAGGAAACGCCCGGCCCGAACCTTGCGCACCAGCTCGTGATCGTCGTGGTGCCCTTGATCGCTC
>JAKZYH010000768.1:0-6226 GCA_047514575.1 Acidobacteriota bacterium
GCAACGAATGCCCCCAGGACGCAACCCATTCTGGGTTGATTATTAAGGGGTTAACGCTCTTACCCAGGGTTCGGAAACCCTGGGCTGGAATACGCAATCCCGTTGGGATTGACCTCGCTTGGTCTGACGGGATCCCTTTCCTATCCTTGAGATGCCCGGGTCGAACCGAACCCACACGAGTGGGGTAACGGCGGAAATCCCAGTTGAAATCGTTTCCAGTCCATTATCCTTCTAACTGATTGATTACGATCATGTTGTCACGATATCTAAATCGTTTAACCGGACAGTAGTGATCTTGTATCTTGGAATGTCCTCCTTCCGGCTCAAGCCTTCACTGCCCGATGAAGCCTACCTGACGTCGACAGGGCGACCTGGATGGAGATGAACTCCGTCTTGCTGGGAACTCGTAAAACCTGCCTGGGCTGCTTTCAAGTAGAATTATGATAGCTTTTTTGAAGGGAGGTAGGCGAGGGGACGATGCCCCGCTCAAGATGCTGGGAGTCCTGATCCCACCCAGGCTCCACGACGCTTCCATCTATGACAGCAAGCGGGAGTCGTGTTACGATCTCCCTATCACCATCATGCTCCAGGCGCTCGTTTCGACACCTCGTCCTTTCAAGCGCTGTAAAGGGGGTTCAATAGTATGAAAATGGCTGGTTGTCTACCTCTTACGGAGTCCCTCCTGAATCGGCGCCATTTCATTCGGGCAGGTTGCCTGAGTCTACTGGGAATGAATCTGAGCGACTACCTCAGAGCAAAGAGTCTGACGGGGACAGTCGGAGTCGATAGTGGCGCCAAGGCCCAGTCCTGCATCCTGGTTTGGTTGGAAGGGGGACCGAGCCAGGTCGACACCTGGGATCCCAAGCCGAACAGCAGTTTCAAACCCATCTCTACCAACGTGCCGGGGATACAGATTTCCGAGCTACTGCCGCGCACTGCCCGGCAGATGGACAAGCTGGCCCTTATCCGCTCGGTCCGCACCGAGGAGAACAACCACGGTGAGGGAACTCACTATGCTTTAACCGGCCACCGCCCCACCGCGGCGATGCAGTTTCCCAGTCTGGGCGCGATCATCACCAAGGAGATGGGAGCGCGCGGCCAGGTTCCGCCCCATTTGGCGATTCCCGGCTGGAAGCAGGGGCACTACCGCGAGTATCTGAAAGGGGCGTTTCTTGGGCCAACCTTCGACCCTATGGTATTAGGCGCTGATCCCAGTCATGAGAACTTCCAGGTTGCAGATCTCAGCCTGCCCAAGAGTCTCTCGCTCCAGCGTCTTCAACACCGAAGATCGTTCCTGAATGTCGTCGACGACCTGTACCGCCAGCGGATGCAGGCTGCGGAGCAGGCCAAGATGGACAGCTTCACCGAGCAGGCCCTGAAGATGATCATGGCGCCGGAAGTCAGAGACGCCTTCGACCTGAGCCGAGAATCAGAGAAGACCAAAGATGCTTATGGCCGCACCAGCTTCGGCCAGAGCCTGCTCCTGGCTCGCAGACTCGTGGAAGCAGGAAGCCGCTTCATCACCGCGTCGGGTCACAACCTCAACGGATGGGATACCCACTCGGACAACGATGAGAGGCACTCAAAGCTGATGACACCCGGACTGGACGCCAGCCTCCCTGTACTACTCGAGGACCTGGAACAGCGGGGGCTCCTGGAATCGACCATCGTCCTCATCATGGGAGAATTCGGCCGCACGCCCCACTTCAATACCAAGGCTGGACGGGATCATTGGCCGCAATGCTGGTCTCTGGCCCTGGGCGGGGGAGGGATACGGGGTGGTCAGGTCGTCGGTGCCAGCGACGAGACCGGAGGCTATGTCGCAGAACGCGAGGTCAGCATGGGCGACATCTTCGCAACCATCTACAAGGCCTTCGGAATCGACTGGCACAAGGAATACATGAGTCCAATCGGCCGTCCTATCAAGATTGCGAATTCGATCGGTGACGGAACCGGCCACCCGATCGAGGAGTTGATCTAACTCCGCGGCGGAACCACGGAAAACCCAAGATACAAGAGACAAGATACAAACAAGTTCCAAATTCCAAGCATCAATTTCCCAACAATCGGATTGGTTCCCAACAATTGGATTGGCGGTAGACTCGTCCGGGTGGTTTTGAGAGAGATTCCAGGAGCAGTGAAACTCTACCTGGCAACCGCCAAACCGGGCCAACCGGGTGTTTGAAATTTGATGCTTGGAACTTGTTTGTATCTTGTATCTTGGTGCTTAGAATCGAACTCGATGCCATCTAAAGTCGCACACCTTCTTGTTCTCCTCTTTTTTTCAGTCACCTTCCTGCCTTCCTGCCAACAGGAAAGTGGTCCGAAAGCAGAGTTCGTTTCCCTTTTCAACGGTCGAGACCTGTCGGGTTGGCTGGGAGACCCGCGCCTTTGGACCGTCGTCGACGGCGTCATGGTCGGTTCGACCGAACAGGTGAAACTCACCCACAACAGCTTTCTTTCGACCCGAACTTCCTATTCTGACTTCGTCCTGCGGGTGTCGGTCAAACTGCGGAACGGCAACAGTGGGATCCAGTTTCGCGGCGAACAGTTTCCCAACTATGTGGTCAAAGGCTATCAGGCTGACGTTGCCGTGGAGAAGTACTTCGGCATGCTCTACGACGAGGGTCGCCGAGGAATCATGGAGTACTGGAAGCACCTGACTCCCGAGGAGCAGGCGGACATCAACTCCGCCGCGCGCCTCGACGACTGGAACCTCTATGAGATCCACTGTCAGGGTGACCTCATCAAGATGATCCTCAATGGTCAGGTGGTCTGCGAGATCGAAGACCCGGAGGGTGTCGGCGAGGGCATCATCGCCTTGCAGCTCCACACCGGTGACCCGATGCAGGTGATGTTCAAGGACATCGAAGTCAAGGATCTTGGCGACGGCGAGTCTAAGCGAAAACCGAGGGAGCGAGCCTATGCGCTAAAACACCGCTTCACGGTTCTGGAAGATTTCGAAGTAGAAGTGGTGGCGTCCGATGACCTGTTGGGATCAGTGGTGAACCTATCCTTCGATCACCTGGGACGTCCCGTCGTCGCCCTCGAGCACGGTGGAATCCACATTCTGGTCGACGATGACGGCGATGGCCAATACGACTCGATGAAGGAATTCTCCAGCGAGGTTCAAACTGCCCACGGGATGCACTATCTGGGACCAGGGGATCTCCTCGTAAACTCCAAAGGACCCCAGAAAACAGGTCTTCACCGGCTCACGGACCGGGACGGCGACGATCAGGCCGATGAAGTGAAATTGCTCGCCGCTTCGAGGGGACAGATCGGCGAGCATGGCCCCCATGCGATTCGGACAGGCCTCGACGGAAGCCTCTATATCATGTATGGGAACCATTCCTTCCCCGATGTCTCCATCGATCCCCTTTCACCCTCCCGCGGGCTCGGGGAAGACCATCTCCTGGACCGTTACCTGGACCCCAGAGGACACGCCAATACCGTCTGGGCACCTGCTGGCACTCTGCACCGTCTGGAGCTGGAAGAGAATCAATGGAGCCAGGTCAACGGCGGTTTTCGTAATGCCTTCGATTTTGATATCGACGAGCAGGGCGAGATTTTCACCTTCGATTCAGACATGGAATGGGACTTCGGCCTGCCCTGGTATCGCCCCATCCGCGTGCTTCACACCACGCCCGGAGCCGACTACGGCTGGCGGACTGGCTCGGGGAAGTTTCCCGAGTCCTACCCCGACACTCTCCCCGGCATCGAAAGTCTGGGACGAGGCTCGCCGGTCGGTATTGCCTTCTACCATCACAACACTTATCCGGAGAAGTACCGGGGAGCGCTCTTCCTGGGCGATTGGTCCCGGGGTCGAATCCTGGTGAGTTTCCCCGAACAAAAGGGCGCTTCTTTCAACAGTTCCAGCATCGACTTCGTTCAGGGACATCCCTTGAATGTGACCGATCTGGACATCGGCCCCGACGGTTTTCTCTACTTCGCAACCGGAGGAAGATCCACCACCGGTGGACTCTACCGGGTTACCTGGAAGGGGCCCAATCAGCACGGTTCCAGGGACAAGACGGGCCTCGCGGCAGCCCTGGAGCAACCTATGCATCGCTCGGCCTGGGGACGCCATCGAATCTCGAGTGTGCGGAAAGAACTGGGCACGGCCTGGGGAACTGAGCTCCTCGAAGTCGTGCGCGACACAGGGGCTGCCCCTCGAATCCGGGTGCGGGCGCTGGAGCTGCTGCAAGTCATGGGACCGCGACCCGATGTGGCGCTCTTGGGCTCTCTGGCGGCGGACGAGTCGCCGGAGGCGCGAGCTGCCTCAATCCTGCTGCTGGGGACCCATGACCTGAAACAGACCTATTCGATCCTGCTGCAGAGCCTGGAAGACAGCGAGCCTTTGGTGCTCAGAAGGGCCTGCGAGGCCTTGCTCCGAAGTGGTCTCGGATCCGATGCCAAGATCGAGCAGGAGAACATGCTTTTGACTGGGTTGTTCGATCTGCTGGAC
Source organism: Acidobacteriota bacterium (assembly GCA_047514575.1). Lineage (GTDB taxonomy): Bacteria > Acidobacteriota > UBA6911 > RPQK01 > JAJDTT01 > CAUZIZ01. The sequence continues at coordinate 4,469 of JAKZYH010000768.1, forward strand.
CGATCGGACCGCTTCGTCCGTTACGCGGCTCGGCTGGCGCTTCAGCGCCTGCCCCGGGATTCCTGGGCTCCCATGGTGCTCGATGACAGCATCAAGACACATCCTCATCGCGCCCTGGAAGGACTCCTGGCGCTAGTCCACACCCAGACCACCCGCGATGAAGCGGACTCCATCTTCGAGAAGCTGCTCGAGTACAGCGAGTCCCTGCCAGACGATGCCTTGTTGCATAGCTATCTGAGGGTCTGCCAATTGGCACTGATCCGCGATCCGGCGACAGGCGAGGACCACCGTGCCCCATTTATCTCTAAGGTAGGACCTCGCCTGCTGAGCCGTTACCCCTCGAAGAAGCATTTGCTCGACCGCGAGCTGGAGTTCCTCCTGGCCCATATGCAGCCTGAGGGATCGATCGAAGCCATGCTAGATCAGCTCCAGCCGGGGCGCTCGCAGGAAGACGAGATCAGTACCGTCTACGCCCTCCGCGAGATCCATAACGGCTGGAACCCCCAGCTGCGAGAGCGATTGGTGGATTGGTTCGACCGGGGAAGAGAAATAACGGGTGCGGCCAGCATGAGAGGCTTCATCGAGAATTTGTGGCAGGACACGCTCGCACTTCTGGAACCAGAAGAGCGGAAGCAGGCAGAGGATCGGAAGGAACGCTATCTTGCGGAACAGGCCCGACGGGCTCAAGAGCTCATGGCGGAGCTGGATAGTGAGAAAGTCGAAGAACGTAATCCCTTGTCCCAGATGAGTTTCGAGGAACTCAACGGGTATTTCGAATACAGCCCCATGAGCTACGAGGACGGCGACGTGGACAAAGGACGCACCGTCTTTCGCCGGGCTAAATGCGCCAACTGTCACGTCTTCGGAGAGGAGGGTCGAGGTGGCGGACCCGACCTGTCCACGGCGGTCAAGAGGTTCCGACGGGGCGAGATCCTGGAGTCCATCATGTATCCCTCCCGCGTGATCTCGGATCAGTACACGGGTGTCGTGGTGGATCTGAAAGACAACCAGACCGTGACCGGCATGGTCGCGGGAGAGTCAGATTCGAGTCTGATATTGATCACCGCCAACGGAGAGCGGATCGAGTTGGAAAAGGCAAACATCGTCGAGCAGCGCCTTTCCCAGGTCTCGATCATGCCCGAGGATCTGCTCGACACCATGGGACTCGACGACCTGGTTGACCTATTTGCCTTCCTGGAAAGAGGCTCGACGATCTAGACGCATTTCTCATCGCTGGTCTACTGCGTCGCCGCAAACATCCAGGCTAGTTATAACGTCCCCGCAGAGCGGGGAGCTTGGCGGTTGTGAGCCGCCCCAAGGGCGGCCAATCTCTACTCGTTAGAACAAGCCGTCGTCCTTACCGTCGAGGTGATCTTGATGGCGGATGTACTTGCGAATCTGCTTCTCCTCGAATCCAACCGTCGAGATCGCATAGCCGCGTGCCCACAGCTTTTCGCCGTTGAAGTTGCGCTTCCTACCCCCCAATTGGCGCGCCACGGAATGCTCCAACCGAGTCATTCTGGCAATGGGCGTCAGCTTCTGACGTGACCCGCGACCCGGAGCCCATAGGAACGAGGTGAATCCTGAAGGGATTCCGTATTTCAGCCCAGGGTTTCTCAACCCTGGGGAGGTCGCCACCTCGTCCGGATCCAACCCTGTAAGGGTTGCGGACAAGGGGGGCGAAAACTGAGTCAGTCCGCAACCCCTACAGGGTTGATTATTCCGGGGGGAACTCGCTGACCCAGGGTTCGGAAACCC
>JAKZYH010000769.1:0-3976 GCA_047514575.1 Acidobacteriota bacterium
CCTGGTTGTCTCTGCGGAAAGACAGTTTGGAAACTTGTTGGCATCGTTGAGCTACGTCGGCACTCGAGGTTTCAATCTGACGCGCTTCGCTACACCTAACGGGGGCTGGGTCTCGACGCCAGTTCTGTTCTTCCCGGCGGATCCCCGGACTCCACCAGTCCCCACATTGACGGTCCTGTCCGAGACGCCCCATTTCCCCCCGACGTCCTCTCGTCCTCGGACCGACCTGGGTGCCTATACAGTGTTCGAAAACACCGCCGATTCCAGCTACCATTCATTACAGGCTTCCCTGGGAAAACGATTGGGCCGGTCGCTTCAGTTCCGAGCCGGCTGGACCTGGTCGCATGCCATCGACGACGTCAGCGATCCTTTCGACAGCCGTGGATTCTTCGCCCTTCCCCAGGATACGACTCGTCCCGATCTGGAGCGGGCCTCGGCCAGTTTCGATGCACGCCATCGCCTTAGCGGGTTCTTTCGTTGGGAGCTACCTCAGGGGCGGTCGGGCCCGATCTTCCGCGAATGGCGCTTGTCGGCCATCGCCGAGCTCCAGACAGGCCAGCCTTTCAGCGTGACCACCGCCTGGGATCTCAATCGGGATGGCAATCTCACCGATCGCCCGCCGTCATCGGAGGGAATCGAGATTGGGACCCAAAGAGCTCAGTCCCTGCGGCTAGACGCCGATTTCGAGACGATCCACATGGATGACCTTGACCGTGGAGGGAAATTGGGTCGAAACACCTTCCGCGCCGACGGCATCGCCAACCTCGACCTGGCCCTGTCACGCCGATTTCCGCTCCGCCGCGAAGCCTCCCTGGACTTCCGCCTGGAGCTCTTCAACCTGTTGAATCACACCAGTTTCGGCATCCCGATCCGAGTCCTGGAATCTCCCGGATTCGGGAACTCATTCGATACTCAAATGGGAGCTAGGTCGCTGCGTCTAGGAGTCAGGTTTTCGTTTTAACCAGGAGGGAGCTGCATAGACTATGCGGAGGCCCTCGGAGCCTCGAGTGATTGCTCTTGACAAAACCGTACCAAAGCCCCAAGGTCAGCCAAAATCCTATTAGGCTGTGAAGCTGGCCTGAGAATCTCTGGAGCGTTGCGGTAAGTGTTGACAAGCCCTCGGATTCTGTTACTGCTGATGGTTTTCTCAACGGCGCTCTGGTTTGTTCAGAGTGTGGTCTCCCAGGACGAGGCGCAGGTCGGCTACGCCTTGATGTCCGCCTCTGACGGCAGCGCGGTACCCGCCGCCAGCGCCCTCTTTTCTTTCTTTAATTCCGACGACGTTCTGATTTCCGAGGCCGGCATCGAAGCCGTGGAGCCCATCTCTCGCGGGCGCCTTTTCGTGGAGCTGGGCGCCACCACCCGGACCGGACTCGCTTTGGCCAATGTCTCCAACCAGTCTGTGACGGCCGACCTGATTTTGCGCGACCGGGACGGTGTGGAACTGGATCGCAAGGAGTGGGACCTGGCCGCCGGCCGACACAGTTCAGTGTTCGTAGATGAGATCTTCACGGAGGCGCCAGACAATCTCACGGGCAGTCTCACGTTTGACGTCCGCGACGCCGGGGGACTGGCGCCGGTCACCATCCGTGAGAGTCGAAATGCTTTCCGGGAGTCAGTGTTTGCCACTCTGCCAGTGACCCCTTTGGAGTCTGAAAGTTCCGCGGTCAGCTCCCCCACGATTTCAATAACGGGTGACCTACAGGGCTCCTCTATCGTGTTTCCGCAGGTGGGTACCGGAGACGGTCTGACTACCCAGATCATTCTGATCAACTCCACGGCGGCGGACGTCACGGGCCGGATTGAATTCTTCTTGTTCGACAGCGAGGGATTGCGCAGGCAAGAGGGATTCCTTTTGGATGGCATTGAAGGGACAAGCTTCCCTTTCCAACTGAAGGAGAACGGAGTCTTTCGGCAGACGCTGACGAGTACGGACGGGCTGGCGAGTGGTTATGCGATGGTGACGGTTCCAAAGGGAAAGCTTCCGTCAGGCACGGCCGTGTTTCAGTTCCGGGACGGTGGAGGAGCGCTGGAATCGGAAGCGGGGGTGAGGGCGGTCGAGGCCACCACGGCAGCTCGCATCCTGGTGGACACGGCCGGGACTCAGACGGGGGTGGCGCTGGCCTCTCCCAACGCTGCTGCTCGAGTTGAGTTCGAACTGCTCGACCGAAATGGTCAGTCGTTGCAGACAGTAGTGGCGAACGTAGACGATAAGGGACATCTCGCTCGCTTTATCAAGGAGCTTTTTCCTGCTGTCGAAGAGAACTTTCTGGGCCAGATGGAGATCCGCAGCGATCAGCCTATTGTTCCCGTCACTTTGAAGCTGACCGCCAACGCCCGCGGTGCTCGAATCCTGACAACCCTGCCGCTGGCGGATCTGCAGCGCCCCAAGGCCGCCAGTCAGCTGGTGATCCCTCAGTTGGGATACGGAGTCGCAGGGGGGATTCGCCTCTCGACGCGCCTGGTATTCATCAACTTCAGCTCGGAGGCTTCCATCACAGGGACCCTGGTGTTTCGACAGCCCGAAGGGGGAGAGCTGATCCCCCCGGGCGAGCCGGGCAGCAGCATTGACTATCAGATCGGAGCCGGATCGCTGGCCCAACTGCAGGAAGGAGCCGTGACCCTTTCACGGGTGGAAATCCTGAACCTGGCCGATCCCTCTCAGAAGGAGATCGTCATCAACGCGGGCAACCAACTGGTGGTGAACGCGACGGGGCGGGACACCTTGGGAAGGGTGCAAGCCGGGGTGGCCTTCAGTTTCTCGAACCTGGACTCTCAGGTGGCACAGGTGTCGACCTTGGGTGTGATCAACGCGCTGGAGAGGGGCTTCTCGACACTGTGCATCAAGGGAGAGGGCGTCGAAAGGGAGGTCACCGTCACAGTGCAAGAGGTTTCCTCCAGCCCGCCCAGGGCTTTTTCCGACGTGCGAGGCATTCAGCAGGACCTTGCGGGGAGGGTGTATCTGGCGGTGGGAGGCAACCACACCATCGTTCGCTTCGAAACCCTGACTCAGGAGCCCCAACTCTACGCAGGGATAGAGGGGATACCGGGGTTCGACAACGAGACGAGATTGAACGCGACGTTCTTTGCGCCGGCCTTCCTGAGCCTGGACCAAAGTGACGGACGGCTGTTCGTGAGTGATTCGCTCAACCACGTCATCCGGGTGGCCTATCCGGGAGATCCGGACGCGGAGAATCCTCAATCGACGCGCGGCAAGGTGGAGACCTTCGCCGGGACCGGGGTCGCGGGAAGCGCGGACGGGCCCAGGGAAGAGGCCAGCTTCAACAATCCTCAGGGGTTGGCGCGCTTCGGAGGCGGCTTGTGGATTGCCGATTCGGGAAACCACACGATTCGACGTATCGACCTGTCGACCGGAATGGTCGAGACCGTAGCGGGTTTGGCAGGCAGTCCAGGATCGGAGAACAGCCAGGGTGTTGTCCAAGCCCGCTTCAATACGCCCACGGGGCTGGCGGCTGAGCTCCGAGAGGGTTCGTTCCGACTGATTGTGGCCGACACCGGAAACGGGGTGCTCAGGCGGGTCTTCCAGGACGGGTTGGTGGAGACGGTGGGCGCCACCGCTTCCCAGACAACCTCACGTCGTCTTGGCAGGGCCCAGGCGACCTTCGCTGAGCCCACCGGAGTGGCCGTCGATCCCTTCGGCAACATCTTCGTGTCGGAAGCGGGGACGGGTCAGGTGAAGACCCTTCTCACCAACGGCGACAGGGTGGAGGCCGCCCAGGCGGAGACCTTCGAAAATCCCCGTGGCCTGACCATCACCCAGAGTGGTCGGCTCCTCGTGGCCGAGGAGAATGGAACACCAAGGGAGATCGTCTACGGAGCACCTGAGCTCACGGCGGTTACGGTGATCGATGCGGAGGGTCGCACAGTCGACCCTCCCAAGGTCCGGCCAACAGGAGGCGCCGAGGTCACCATTGTAGGGCGAAACTTTGCCCCTGACTCGGCTGTAGTGATCGCT
>JAKZYH010000770.1:0-14596 GCA_047514575.1 Acidobacteriota bacterium
CCTGGGAAGGTGCGATTGGGGTAGGCATCGAGGGTCACTTCCGCCGTCATCCCCATCTTGAGCAGGCTGAAATCAACATCGTGGACGTCTGTCTCGACCAGCAGTTCCTCCATGTTCGGCAGTTTCAGGACGGGGTAGCCAGCCCAGACGGTGTCTCCCACCTGTAGTTTTCGGTTTTTCCGCGGGTGGAACGCGTGAATCACCAGACCCGAGGTGGGCGCCCTTACCGTTAAACGCTTGAGCGCGGTCATGAGTCGCTTCAGATCCAGGTCCTGACGCTCGTACTCCAGCCTCAGGACTTCCAGGTCTGCCTTTGCGGTCTGCTTCTGGATGAGCAAGCGGTCTTCGGCCTTTTCCAGGTCAATCTGGGCCCTCGAGTAGGTGTACTGGTGTTCTTCCGCCTCTTCCCGCGGGATGAGGCTGGGATCGATCTCCGCATCCACCTCGGCGACTTTCAGTGCCTTCTCTTTGGTGGCCCTCTCCAGCAATTGGTCCTGACGTTGCGACTCAATTTCGGCTCCCTTTTGTGCGATCTTGATTCGGGATTGCTCCCGTTCCTGCTCCAGATCGAGACGGCTCGAGTCCACAGACGAGGTATCAAACTGGAGCAGTAGATCCCCGGGCTCGACTCTGGATCCCTCGGCTGCCATGTAGCCGATCGCGAACTCCCAATGCCGGGGGATCCTGGGCACCGAAACGATGATCGACTGCTTGGCCTTCAGCTCACCGGTGAGCATCAGATGCTTGGTGAACGTACCCCTTTCCACCTGAACGGGACCGTCCGAAGAATCTGCCTCGGCTGCCCCTAGCGGCTGTAGGCCTAAGCACAGAATCGCGGCGAGTACTCCCAGACCAGAATGCGCAAGTGGCATCACGTTGTGCTCCTCTGGGGGAAAATAACTGCAATCATTGTACGAAATTATTCGTTATAAAAGAAATAAGGCCATGCTGACAACTAAAGATGCCAGCGAAGCATCGGAAGTTGACAGCGTATCCCAAGTCCCTTCGGGAGAGATCAATGGACTGAGTCGGGATCACCTGTAATTCAGAGCCTACTCTTTTCACGTTACCATCGGTTGAGAGGTGCTTTTTTCTTTCAACGAACCTCTTTTTCCGGAAACCTGAAACCAAGGAGTCAACCATGAAGAAGTCCATCGGCAGCCTCGTTTCCGTTCTCCTCCTAGCGGTTTTCCTTTCTCCCGGCCCTTTCTGCTGGGGGCAGGCCACTGGAGTCGCCGACCCGCAGGGGAAAGATCCCGCAGAAGAGTTTGCTGAAAGCCTTCCCTATGTTGACCAAGTCCGTCGCCAGGGAGGGTATCTTGAGCTCGGGGTCAAGGATGCAGTCAGACTGGCCCTCAGTAACAACCTCGAGATTGCGATCGAGGATTACAACGAAGGGATCACCCGAGAGCTCATCCACTCAGCCAAGGGTTTCTACGATCCCGAATTCAGCTTCGGTGCTGGTTGGGTCTCGAGTGAGTCTCCCGCCATCAGCATTCTGGACGCGGGCCGTGGTATCACTACCTCGAGCTCTAGGAGGCTGAACCTGAGCTCCTCGATCAGCCAGCGGGTTCCAGGTGGCGGTGCCTTCGAGTTTCAGTTCGACAACCTCCGGCGATCGAGCAATAGTCTCTTCTCCACGATCAATCCCAACTACTGGTCGACCTCGAACCTTTCTTTCACGCAGCCTTTGTGGCGAGGCTTTCTCAAGACCCAAACCGAGCACCAGTTGAAGCTCTACAACCTCGATCGTCGAATCGACGATGGCCAGTTCAAGGAAAGAGTCACGGGCATCATCCAGCAGGTTCAGGAACAGTACTGGGAGTTGGTCTCCGCCATCAACGACCACGAGATTCGGCGACAGTCCCGAGAACTGGCGATCCTGCAGCACCGAAACAACAAGAAGCGGGTTGACATCGGAATCCTGGCTCCGATCGAGGTCAGCCGTTCCCGCACCGAGGTGGCCACTCGAGAAAAGACGGTCATCCAGTCGGAGGTCCAGATCATCAGCTACCAGAACGCCCTCAAGCGGCGGCTGGCACCGGATCCCGATGCGTCGATGTGGAGCCTGACCTTGATCCCCACCGACCGACCCGAGGTTCGAGATGTGGAGATAACGTTGAAGGATGCGATCAAGAGAGCTTTCGCAGGCCGATCCGAGTTGGAGCGGATTCGTCTCCAGCTGGAGAGAAACCAGGTCGACTACGATTTCTACAAGAACGAAGGGAAGCCCCGGGTCGACCTTCGCGCCAACATCGGCTCCGTAGGCACTGCGGGGCAGACGTTCAGGAACGTTGGCTTCCTGGGGGATCTCACCCGAGAACCCGATCCCGACCATCCCTTCTCAGGTAATCTCGGAACTTCGATTTCCCGGACTCTTGGCTTTAGTTTCATCGACTACGGCGTAGGAGTGGAAGTGACCATTCCCCTACGCAATCGCAGCAATGACGGTGATTTGGCAAGGACCGGGATCGCCGAGCGTCAGCTGCGTAGTCGACTCAAGAGCCAGCAGATGCTGATCGTCGAGGAGGTTCGAAACGCCTTTGAACGCATCACGACCCAGAAGAAACAGCTGGAAGTAGCTCGCTTGTCGCTCCAGCTTTCTGGAGAGCAGCTAGACCTGGAGACCCGTCGCTTTGAGGCCGGACTGTCCAACAACTTCGAGCTCTTGACCTATCAGCGGGATCTGGCGGAGGCCCAGGTCCAGGAGTTGAGAGCACAAGTGGACTATCAATTGGCGGTAATGCACCTCCGGGGGGCGATGAACACCATCGTCGGCGACAGTGATATCGTGCTTGCCCGAGGTCAGAATGGCGATTGAGGCTTGAGAGTCGAGCAGATCCACCCGGCTGCACTGAATCACTCAGGGTGAAGATCTGGATCCACCGCTACGTCTGGGTCTCAGATCACCACTGATCGAGAATTTGCGTGAACTTTTTCGGTTCTCACCTCGTTGACACTTTCAGACGCCAGACGAACTTGGTGCTCCCTTCGAAAAGACTGCGCCGGGAAGGGGAAGACGCGGAAAGAGGTGAAAGGGCAGAAGTCCTTGGGAGATCGTGCGGCACCTCAGGTAAGCAGCCCCTGAGCACTCCCATTTCGAGGTAGGCACCAAGTTGGAAGAATCAGACGCCAAACTGGTTCAACTCTGTTTGGCAAAAGATTCGCAGGCGTGGGAACAACTGCTTAGGACTCATGCGAGAAAGATCCTGAATATGGCGTATCGCTATACTGGAAATCATGCAGTTGCCGAAGAACTGACACAGGACATCTTCCTGAAGGTCTACCAGAACCTGTCGAGTTTTTCGATTGGCCGCGGCTCCTTCCAGAGCTGGATCATGTCGGTTGGCCGGAATCATATCGTTGACTATTGGCGAGCCCACAAACGCGAAAAGGATGAAGTTCCCCTGGAAGAGCCGGACGTACCCGAAGCGAGATCTGCCAGAAACCATCCTTTCAGGACGCTGCACAACAAGGAGAGGGGCGCACTGCTCGAATCCGCGCTGGCGGAGCTCCCACTGGAGTTGAAGGAAGCGGTTGTTCTCCGAGACATCGAGGAGCTGTCCTATCAAGAGATCGCCGATCTGGCGAACATCCCCGAGGGCACGGTCAAGTCGCGTATCAACCGTGGCCGAATTCGGCTGGCCCAGGTTCTCAGGAAGAGGGACATGAATGAACTGCGTTAGCTTTGAGGTGCTGCTCTCAGACTACCTTGAAGGCAATCTCGATGGTGACGCTAGAGGCAGAGTCACCGAGCACCTGCAGAGCTGCCTCGCCTGCTCCTCGCTGCTGGACGAGGTTCGCCTTATTCGCGGAGAGCTCGGGTCATCACCAAAGCTGGATTTGCCGGAGAGTCTGGTTCAACGAATCCTCGCTCAGACTTCTGGCCGCGAGCGGCCTGCCTTCTGGCCTGCCTTTTTCGCGCGTCTGACTCCTCCTGTTGCTACCGCCAGGTATGCCTTCACAGCCTCGGTCCTGTTTGCCTTTCTCTCCCTTATGGTGAACGTTTTCGGAGCGGAGCTGTGGGCACTCGGTCCCTCTCATCCGGCCGCTCTAGCCCTGGTCGAGAAAGCCGACCGGCTCTCTGGAGAGGCTTACAAGCAGTGGATCTGGCTGAACCACTTGAGGTCACGAGCGACACTGGGAATCCATTTTCTTGAGGAAGATCTTCGAGGTCGGTTCGACTCTCACCTGCTGACGATTCCCTTCCAGGACTACGCGGACTCTCTCGAGGAGCTGCGGCCGGTTGGAGGGGACACAGCCCAAGAGGTAGACAGCAATGAATGAAGAACAAGAGAGACAGCAGTTGGCAGCCCAACAGCAGGTCGGAGGGCAGAGCCCTTCTGCCAGTCGCGGGCCGGTCCCTGCGATGGCAGCCGTCGCGGCCGTGATCCCGAGTATAGGGGCTGTCTACAACCGGGAGTACGTCAAGGCAGTAGTCCACTTCGCTGTCTTCTCTGGGCTACTGATTGTTGCTGACGGCGCGCGTCAGTTCCAAATGGCAGCCATGGTCTTCTACCTGTTTACGATCATTGACGCCTACCGCTCTGCCGAAGCCATTGCCCGCAGGACGCCCGACCCTTCGGTGCCAGATTTTGCCGAAGAAATCAACCTCCCCCTCTGGGGTGGCGTCTTGATCTTGATGGGCATCATCTTCCTTCTTGATAGTCTGGCCGTCATCAGGATCGAGGCCATCGCCAAGCTATGGCCTCTCATTTTTATCGGTCTGGGAATCTACCTGATCTTCGACTACGTGCGCGGACAGAAGAGTCCACCCCAACAGAGTTCTGCTTCGCAGGAAGCGTCATCTGGTCCCCCGACACTAGAAAAGAACCATCATGGCCAAGAAGCAGGTTAGAACGCTCGTTTTTGGAGTTGTCCTGGTGTTGCTGGGAGTTCTGTTTTTCCTTCCCAGGATCGTTCCAATTCAAGTGGGATGGCCCTTGATCCTCAAGATCGCCCTGCCCGGTCTCCTGATATTGCTCGGCCTCACCCGACTGGTACGGCACTTCGCCTGGGCCGAGTCGGAGCTCCACAGCAGGCCCGGGAAGGCAGGCCTTCTGAGCGGCATTTTCTGGACCTCCGTAGGAGCGCTCGCTCTTTTCGATATCTTGGGGTTCGTCGACGGCTGGTACCTTTTTACGAGTTACTGGCCGGCTATCATTATTCTTCTGGGCTTGGGAAAGGTGATCGATTTCCTGAGATTGGATGCTCCTGTCCGCGTCCGGGCAGCTGAAGTCCTTGGCGTTCTACTTGTTGTCTGCCTGGGCCTTCTTTCCTCGCAGATCTCCCGCGCCCACTTGCCGTTGATCGATTTCGGAACAGAAAGCCTGTTCCCGGAGGTCCTGGAAAGGGTCCTGGTCCAGGAACACCACTTTCGAATGGACCGAAGTCTTGAGTCCGGTGGGATCGAGTCCCTGGAAGTGACGAATGCCTATGGACGGGTTCGCATCGACTCAGCCCATTCCGGCAGCGTGGATATCGAGCTGGAGAAAGTGGTCCGTGATCGATCAGAGGAGAATGCAGCAGAGCTGGCCGAGGAGGTCACCATTTCGACGAGTCGCGAAGGAGGAGTCCTTCGCATCGGTACCAATCGAAAGCAACTGGGCAGCCGAGGCCGGAGGCTCCGCACTCATCTTGCAATCAAAGTTCCCAAGGCTATAGCCCTGATCGTCAAGAATGACTATGGCGATACTCGTATTTCCGACATCGCCGGGCCCTGTCGACTGGAGAGCTCCTATGGCAAGGTCTACGTGGAGTCGATAACCGGGGATCTGGAGGTGACGAACAGGTACAAGAGCATCGAAATCCGGGATGTCATCGGCACCGTTCGGGCCCGAAACCGGCACGGTGCCATCCGCGCACACAAGATCGTCGGCAGTACCTATCTGGAGAGTAGCTACGAGCCGATTACGGCGGGCAGTATCGATGGCGATCTGGAGGCGAAGAACCACTTTGGACGGGTCCGTGTGGAAGAAGTAAGCGGTCAGGTCAAGGTGCAGGGATCGGGGTCTGAGGTGGACGTCTCCGATGTTCAGAAAAGCGTTTCAATCCAGAATTCCTATAAGAAGGTGAGCGCTCAACAACTGGGTGATCGGCTAGATCTGGTGACCTCGTACAGCAAGGTGAGTCTTTCCAACATCAGGGGTTTTCTCGACGTCAAGGCTACCTTTGCCGACCTCTCAGCGGAGGATATTGGTGCTGGAGCCACCATCATGGGCCGGGGCTCGAAGGTCTCCCTGGCGCAGGTCGTGGGACCCGTCAAAGTGGGGACATCGCTAAAAGCCGTTGTGGTCGAAAGGGTTTCGGGGCCGGTCGAGGTTGAGAACGAATACGGCAAGATCTCGATAATTGGCCCACGACCGCTGCTGGATTCGATAACGGCCTCCAACAGCTACGGGGAGATCTCTCTGTCGCTACCTGCCGATAGCCACTTTACCCTCGCAGCACGCGCCAAAGGGGGCAAGGTTCTCTCTGATTTTTCGGGTGCCGGGGACGGGAGCAAGAACTCTCTGGATCTGATCCGTGGTCAGGGTGAGCCCCAGATCGAACTTCGAACGACCTACTCAAACATCCGAATCAAACAGAGAGGGTGAGCATGCGGAAGATCAGCCCGATGTTACTGTGCCTGGTTTCCCTGACCTCGTGTGGAATCTCTGTCCACAGTGATGGTGCGGTTCTTGAAAGCATCCACGAAATAGGTCCCCTCGAAGGGGAGAGCCGGCTGCAAGCGAAAGTGCATCTGGACGTCGGCCATCTGGCAATTGATCAAGGAGATGCCTCCGATCTCTATGAGGTCGAACTGAGCTTCGACGGTAGGCTCCTCGAGCCCCACCTGGTGGTAAAGAGGGAGGGAGATCTAGCTCGACTGGAGTACGAGGTACGGCAAGGCTGGATGGACGGAAGTCCAAACACACGACTGTATCTGCGACTGAATCCTTTGGTGGAGCTGGATCTCCTTGCCCAGACAGGGGTTGGCGACAGTAAGATTGATCTCACCGGACTCTCGACCCGAAGCTTCAGCTTGAATAATGGAGTAGGCGAGACAACACTCTCGATGTTGGAGCCCAATCGGATTTCGTGTGATCGGGTGACGATCAATAGTGGCGTAGGTTCCCTCAACGTGACTGGTCTGGGTAACTTTGGGTTCAAGGAGTTGGTCTTCAACGGTGGGGTGGGGACTGCGAAACTGGATTTCTCGGGAGAATGGTCCCAGGATGGCGATGTGGATATCGATGTGGGTGTTGGCAGCCTCGAACTACGGATTCCACGCGACGTAGGTGCCGAGATCAGAACCGGAGGTGGGTTCCTTTCGAAGCGGCGCATGTCCGGGTTCAAGAAAGAGGGGAACACCTACTTCAGTGAGAACCTGGATCGTGCCGAAAAGGTGATTCGATTCGACATCCAGAATGGGGTCGGCAGCATCAACATCAAGTGGCTTTGAGCGCTCTTTCTGGGGCCGACGTCTTGCTCGACCTGGAGCTACCCGCGGGGATCACGCTGGCCGAAGTTTCCTTCTCGAATGATCCAGCCGCAGCCGGAGGCTGCACTGACCTCCGCATGTCTTTACTGGCGAATAACGCTGATCGCAAGCCAAACCATTACAGCCGTGAAGGGTAGGAGCAAGCACCAGGCCAACCAGATCAAGTCCCGTCTGATCGCATAGGCGCAAGCAATGAAGCAAAGTAGGATAGCGGGGCCTGCAAGCCCCAGCCAGTTTTCGGCTCCCGCGAGGTAGTAACCAAGGGGCGCCATCAGGACAGCTGATACGAGAGGCAGAAGCGGACGTCTCGCCCTGACCCCATAACCAGCTAGCAGCAGCGAGACCATGACTGCGGGCCATCCGAAGACGACCGCTGGCCACCATTGCGGCATTCTCTTCCCCTTATGATGGCTTGATCATAGACTGTCTGGACCTGCTCAGCGCACTACTGCTCACTGCTCACTGGACCATTGCACCACTCGACGAAGCTGCCGATCAGCTCTGGTCGAAGCAATACAGGGCGCTTTCCGTCCTCAGGTAGATCTTGCCGTCCACAAGGGCCGGTGTGGCGTAACACGGTTCGCCCATCCGGTTCACCTGGAGCACTTCCCACTCTGGGGCTGCCTTGAGCACCGATACTTCGCCGGCTTCACTCACCAGATAGACCTTGCCGTCCCCACCCACGGGAGAGGCAAAGTAACGATTCATCGCCTTTTTGGACCTCCCTTGTTTCAGGACTTCACCATTGGACGGGTCCAGAGAGGTTACGATAGCCCCATCCTTCACCATGTATATGACGTCCTGGTAGAGAAGCGGAGAGGGTACGTTAGGGAGGCTCTTGTTGTATTTCCAGCCGGCCGACTGCTCGGTCATATTTCCCTTCCCACCCAGACGAATCTTTTGGATAGAGTTGGCCGAGGTGCGCTTTCTCTGATGCAGTTCCCAGTCTCTCTTTTCGAAATAGCCGCTCCCGTCAAGATCCTCGGCATCTTTCCACCCTTTGAGAATCTTGGGATCGGTGGATTTGTCAGCCTCTTCCTTGGAGATCCTTCCGTCGCTATCGCTGTCCAATAGCACCAGAAGCTGCTGGAAGTTCGCCTCCTTACGGGCCAGGTTGGTCCCACCTGCCCAGCCCAGGACGTAGATTGAGTCCTGGTCCATTACCGGTGTCGGCTTCATCTGCCAGGTAAGTCCATTGACCCACCAAACCTTCTCGCCTGACTGGGCCGCATAGGCGATCAGTTGGTAGGTTCCGGGCACCAGAACCTGAACCCCACTGTGGTCCTCTGGCTGATACAGCACAGGTGTCGAGAACCCCCGCCTGACATTGGGCCGGTCATCGCGCCAACTCAGTCGACCCGTGTCTTTGTCGACGGCCACCATGAAGGAACCCGACTCGCCGTCGCAGACCTGCACGATGTGGTTGCCAGCCAGAACCGGTGAGGCTGCGATGCCGAAGGGTGTGTTGAACGGGCCCAACGGGACTCGCCAGCGTTCCTTCCCCTCGGAATCATAGGAAAGGAGCCCCACGTCCTGGAAGAAGACATAGACGTTGCTCCCGTCCGTGACCGGACTCGGCGAGGCCGGAGAGTTGACCTCATGGAGGTTTCCGCGATGGATTCTCGGAGTCTCATTGCTCCAGCGGATTGTCCCAGTCTTCCGATCCAGAGCCAGCGTCATGACTTGATCGTCACCGAAGCCGGTCAAGAAAATCGAGTCATTGGAGAAGATTGGAGAGGAATGCCCGGGAGGCAGGTCGGTCTTCCACAAGACGCCTTCCTCAGGTCCAAACCTGGTTGGCAACGTGCCGGACTGGGACACGCCGCTTCCATTGGGGCCTCGGAACCGGGACCACTCGCCCTCGCCGAGAAGCCGAGAGGATTGAAGGATGAACACCGCGCTCAACAGCAAAAACGATAGCTTCATAGAGAATCTCCTTGGTGCCGATGTTTCTACCATAAAGCGCACGATCAATCCGCCAGATTTCAGCTCGATCTTGCCAGCGAAGCTCAAAAGCTGCGAGGTTTTAGTTTCACTTTCCAGAACCAGCCATCTACCTGGCAGAAGATCAGATTGGGCTCCACCTCGATGATGGTCGAGTAAGAGGAACCCATGCCTGAGCCGACTGTAGCAACTCGCCAGCTTTCACCTTCGTCTTCGCTGAGGGCGAACTTGACCAGCGCGCCTCTTTTCGTCGGCTTCAAGTAAGAACCGGTTGGGAAGCGCTCTCCATAGCTGAGGAGAATTCTCCCGTCTTCCAACAGCAGCAAGTGGGGATCGCATCCACGCTCCAAACCGGTGTATCGGGGTTCGGTCCAGGTCTTACCATCATCGCTGCTCCAAGCTGCATACAAAGGAGAAAAGTGGCCCGTCCGCATCACGCACAGGAGCCGGCCGTTGTCGAGGCGCAGAATGGTAGGCTCGTCGAATCCCTCGCCCACCGGATCTCCAGCTTTCGGCGCCGCTACGGTCGAAAGGTACTTCCAGGTGAGCCCCTGGTCCTGGGAGGTCACGATGATGGTCCTTTGCATGTAGACGGTCTCGCTGGCGCTGCGGCGGTCGTTGGGAATGAGTCTGTCGTTCTCGAGATTCCCCTCCATAGTGGTCAAGAGGGTCCCATTCGGCAGTTCCACCATGTTTCGGTAGAAGTAGAACCCGTACCATTCGTCCGGCTTCCTCTGTCGACTCGGCCCCCCCGGGATCCTCACGGTCGATTCTTCTAGCGTTAGGGTCTGAAGCCCATCGGTCGAACGCCAGGCTTTAACCGAGTAGACTCCAGGCGACTCGGGATCGACAGGGCCATCGACGGCATAGAAGAGTCCGGAACGGTTGTGGATCACCCCCTCTGGAATCCTGAGAATCTCCTCGAAAGAGGGCCCCTTGTGGTCGACGAAGGTCTTGCCACCGTCGGTTGACTTCTTGTCTCCCTGCAGGAAGATGGTCCCATCAAGTCCTTGAAAGGATCGGGCCCAGCCTCCCTTGCCCCAGGCCCCGCCGACTCCATACTGCTGTACGTCCCCGATGGCCTGGACGAAACCAGCGTCGTTATCCAGATTTCCGTTGAGCGGGAACTCAGGAGGACCCTCCTGTACGAGGATGTCGTCTACGAGGCCGAACAGCTGATGCTCGGGGCTGCTCTGGTCCATGGCCTTGTAGGTCTTGAAGGGTCGCTCCAGGTCCTGGCCCACCTGTAGATTGGAGCCCAGATGAACTCCTGCCTTGGGTGGAGCGCTTGCTGGTGAGAGGTGCCTGAGGACGGTTCGGTCGTAGTAGAGGTGGGAGGTCCCGGGCAGTAGGTCTCCCTCGCCTACGTTTTCACCGTCCAGAAAGAGCTCGACGTGTCCTCGATCATAGGTGGCCGCCAAGTGGTAGTACCGGTCGTTTCGAATCAACCTCGATCGGGAGCTGACCGTCTGTCCGTTCCAGACGAATCTGAGGCTCCCAGTCCTAGGGTCAAAATCGAAAATGAGCTCCCCTGAAGTGGGCTTGCCCGTTCCCCGGAAGGAGCTGAAAAGGCGCATGGGGCGAGTAGTAAAGGAACGACGCTGACCCTTTCCTTGGGCGATTTTCAACCTCATTGCCAGCGTGAATTGGCTGCCTAGATCCTTGGTGTCCAGAAGCTCCAGGGCATCATGGGTCTCACCGCTGCCTCGGAATTCCAGGACACCCGTTCCGCTGGCCCCCTCCCTGTCTTGGATGACCCTTGCAGCGTGATGAAGACGCGTCTCTTTCCGACCGTCCGCGATCGCCTTGTCGGAGGTAGGGCCGCCGCCATCGTCCTCAAAGTCGAGAAAGATCTTCAAGGGTTCGGTCGTCGTGGCCAGTGCCACCGGCTGATCGGCACGGAAAGCGTACAGGGATGCATTTCGAAGCTGAAAACGGATTCTCCGCGGAGCCTTCGAGGGGGGGAGCGTCCGCCGATTTCCCCAACTCACCGATTGATCCAGACCATCGTTCTGGAGGGGCTGACACTGATCCAAGCCGAAGCCCGGCACGACTTCGCCGGCATCGTCCAGAATAGCGACCTTGATCCAACCGTTTGTGGCGTCGGCGTTGAGTCGCACTCGGCCTTGAAGATTCTCGATGGGTCGAGAGGTAATCGTCGCTATTTCGGCTCCGGCATCCAGGGAGGCAAAGCCGTCTTTCCTCAGCGTAGCCAGTCCAATGGCGCAATTTCCCCAACCATCTGCTATGGGACTCTCGTGGGTCTGATCCGAAGCTCCGTAGAATAGATTGATGGCGTCGCCGTTGATCAGGGGTTGAGTCGCCGTATGCAGCATCCCTCCATCCCAGCTTCCGGAGGGACCCAGGGCCAGAATCGGGGGACGATCTCCCTCCTGCCTTTTCCAGCGAATCCCGTCGCGGCTGCTGACCAACTCCAGGTGGATGGGGCCATCGTTGGTCCCTTCGGTGATGCGGAATACCCACAGGAAACCCAGGTACATGGACTCGTAAGGGAACGCCGCCAACCCATAGAAATCGGTATGCTGTTGGTCGTTCTCGACCCAGCGGTCATCGACCTCGTCGGGTGTCAGGACCAACTCTGTCGGAGGCCAATGCTCGAAGTTGCTGGTCGACGTGAACCCGATGCTGCGACGGCGGAATCCAAGAACTGCCGCCCAGATCTTGGCGTAGCCGATGTAGCGGCCTCGCGTGGGGTCCCAGACGAAGTTACCAATGTCGCCGGGGTCTGGAAGAATGGGCTCCGGCAGCTCTTTGCTCCAGTGTATTCCGTCGGCCGAGTAGGCTCCGTAGAACCCGCTGACGGGATGCTTCGAGTCGGTGCGTCCGTAATCGTAGTAGATCAGTTTGTAATGGCGGTTTGAGTCGGCTTCCCAGGGGGTATGGATCACGATAGGAAGATGACTCTCCTTAGGCCTCTCGATGAAGATGTTATTGGCGCGAGAGCCGTTGAACTCAGCGATGCCCAGCTCGGGCTTGGTCCAATGGATTCCATCCCTACTGGTAGCGTAGAGGTTCCGATATCCGCGATGGGTGTGATACCACATCCGATAACCAGTCCTGTTTTCGCTCGGAAGAACGGAGCCGAACAGGTAGGCGACCTCACCTTCCCAGGGCTGATCCGGTTTCAGCACGGGATTGGCGGGGTGTTTTTCGAAGGGGTGGTAGCGTCGAAGCACCCCAGACTTTTCCTCGATGAAGTGGTCGTCGAGGAAGAGCTGCCAGGGTCCGGTCAAGTCGCCCAGAGACTTGGGCGCGACGTTCCCTGCGGCGACAAGACCATTCGACATGTAAAGGAGTAGGGCAGCCAGCAGGGCTTGTAAGCCGGGAGCATTCTTCATCGTGCGTACCTCAACGAGAGAGTTCCCCAAATGATAGCGATAACCCGGGTGATGGTATACGTAAAGACTCCAGTCGGTAAAGGTGAAGTGGCAACACACATGAAGGTCGGTCTAAACGGTTTGGTTGTACAATAGCGGGAGTTGGAGATGACGGAAGCCGATCAGACGTTTCGCCTTATCCTCATCATTGGATTTGCTGCCCTATTCCCGATCGGGGCCTACCATCGGCTCAAGTCTCAGGCCTCCGGCGAGAAGCTGGATCGACGCCAGGAGGGCCTGTTTGTCCTCGCGACTCTGCGCCCGATTGCTCTTCTCAGGATGATCGGAGTCTTCGCCTGGTTGATCAATCCTGAGTGGATGGTCTGGTCCAGGGTTGGATTACCGATTTGGCTTCGATGGTCGGGTGTCGCCACCGGGGTCGTTGCGGCGAGCCTTCTGATCTGGGTATTCCGGAGCCTGGGTACTAATTTGACTGACACCGTTGTAACCCGGCTCGAGCACACGCTTGTGACCTCGGGTCCCTATCGATGGGTTCGCCATCCCTTCTACCTTGCCTTTGGCTTGATTATTCTGGCGGACTCCCTGGCGACGGCGAACTGGTTTCTGGCCCTGACCGGGGGGCTCGCTTTCATTCTGATTCTCGTCCGTACGACGAAGGAAGAAGAGAACCTGATCAGGCGCTTCGGGGACGACTATCGACGCTACCAGGACCGGACCGGCAAGCTGTTTCCCCGTCTCCAAGGCTAGTAGAAAGCGCAACGCAGAGATCGGGCTCGAGGGCCGCTCAGGCACTAGCGATCCAGGTGTTACAGTCCACTAGTCTTGACCTTGTTCGCTGCGTTTTCCCTGCCTCGTGAAGTCGGGTTGCGGCAGGAGTAGAGATTGGAGCTTTCCCGCGACCTCAGACAAAGGATCCTGCAGAGGATGCAGAAGACAATCTGGCAGTTGCTCGGAGAGCAGTGAGAACAAGGTCTTTTGCAGTTGCCCCGTGATCAGCCAGGTGCTGTTGCGGTCTCTCCACCAGCCGTGGAGGTTGGGAAACTGCTCCTGGGTGGGTTGCAGCGTCAGCTCGATTGCTCTGTCCTCGAGAAGTTGGCGAAACGCCGAAGCGGTCCGCGCGCTGTGGTAATCTGAGGTGACCACGATGATGCTGTCCATCCCTGATTCCTGCAGCAGTCGCACGATGACTTGAGCATCCCCGGCCGTCCCGCTGATGGGGAACGAGCATTTCGGACAGAGATAGTCCTTCGGTGTCGATTTTCGGTACACGATTCGAGAGGACGGAACGCCGGCATTGAGGGCCGTTCGAACCAACGAATGTGGCCAGGGGCCCGAGAGTACCATCTTCTCCGCAAACCCACTTTTGAAGAGCCGTATCCCAGTCCTCATCCGCTCCCTGCCAGGCCCAGGGATGACCGTAATGGCGTCGGCAGGACGCAAGGGATCTTGGTGAACCAGGATCTGTCCCAGCTGATTCAGCAGGGGAACGTGCAGACAGTACAGACCGACTGCGAGGACCAGGACGAGACCCACGAGGATCAAGAAGACCCGTAAAGAAAAGCGCCTCCTCACAGGAGTCATTACATCACCGCTCGGGTGGTTTGCTCAAATCGGCTGAGTGTCCCCATTTCAGGTCCAATCCCCGATGGACCCCAAAATTCTGGAGGCCTGAAGCGAGAGAGAGGGGTCGGGGCCGGCTGAAAATTCATCCGCGAAGAAATCATGCAAGAGTGCCCATCCTACAACAGACATTCCAGATGTAGCGGTCAGCCCCCCATCCCCCCCCCCCGAAAATGGCTCCATCCTTGAC
>JAKZYH010000771.1:0-6336 GCA_047514575.1 Acidobacteriota bacterium
GATTGAATCGATTTCCAGAGGCTCAGCAAAACGGCGACCCCGCTCTACCATGGCCGAGTCAGGGTCGGCTTCGAAGTCCTGGAAAAGAGTAGCTTCGACTCCTGCCTCAGCTAAGACGCTCATTGCCCTCGCGGCATGACCAGCCTGAACCAGGCCCGGGTCGGCTACGAGGAGGGTCCGGGTGAATTCGAGCTCGCCGGCCAGCCCACCCAGATCGTTCAGTGTGCCCTCACCAAACACCAATCGGGTTCGCGGCTCGAAAACGAAAGACTTCATGATTCCCCTCTGAATCGCCGTCGACAGATCCAGGGCAGTGCCAGCTCGGCAACTTTCAAGCCGGCAACTTTCAAGCCCCGTAGGTTAACATGAAACGACTCCCACACCCGGAAGGGGGTGCGAGGGAAAATCCACTCGGAGCTTGCGATCAAGGCGCTCTAGGTGTTGCAATTACAACGGTCCAGCAGAACAGCATGAGAGAATTGGCGCGCAGACGAGCACTTTATTTCGTACTGATAGCTCTTTACCTTTTGCACAATGATCTTTGGCTTTGGAATAGTGCTCGACTGTTAGCGGGAATACCAGTGGGCCTGGTTTACCACGTGGGTTTCTGCGTAGCCGCCTCACTACTAATGCTGGCGTTGGTTCGCCAAGCCTGGCCCCGTCATCTGGCTGATGAGCACGGGGAGGGAGATCCGGGCAATGCTGAGGAGTTGCCGTGAAGACTGGGAAGATACTGCTTTGCTTCCGCTCCGCTCCAGTCTTTACGGGCTCGCCCTTGGCCCAGCAAGCTGTCCTCGATGTGGAAGAGTACTCCTTCTCGGAGCTCTGCTTCCACTGCGTCCGAAGTCATCCGATTCCGGTTTAGGAGGAGCCTGGTATCAGACACCCACCAGTGTCGGGCGAGGATTGACCTGTGATCATTGCGGTTATCTCCATCTATCTTGCAATAGTCCTATCCATCGGCGCGCTCAGTCACCGTCTGTTCCGTGGTACGGGCGAAGACTACTTCGTCGCAACTCGAACCATCGGACCCTTCGTTCTGCTGATGTCCCTCTTCGGGACGAACATGACGGCTTTCACCTTGCTGGGAGCCTCGGGCGAGGCCTACCACGTGGGAATCGGGGTCTTCGCTCTGATGGCGTCGTCGTCCGCTCTGATCATTCCCAGTGTCTTCTTCTTCGTAGGTACCCGTCTCTGGGAGTTGGGCAAAAGGAACGGCTACATCACTCAGGTCCAATACTTCCGCGAGCGCTGGGATTCCGACCGGCTGGGACTGGTCCTCTTCATCGTCCTGGTAGGCCTGGTGATTCCCTATCTCTTGATCGGCGTGATGGCGGGGGGACTGACTCTGAACCAGATCACGGAGGGGCAAATCCCAGTATGGCTGGGAGGCCTGGTGGTCTGTGGCGTTGTCCTGACCTACGTCTCGTCCAGTGGTTTGAGGGCGACTGCCTGGGTCAATACCTTTCAGACCCTGGTCTTCATGTTGTTGGGCACCGTCGCCTTCGTCTTCATCGTTCGAAAGCTGGGTGGCCTTTCTCAAGCCATGGCGTTGGTGGCAGAGAGCCACCCGGAGCTACTCATCAGGGGAGAATTGATCTCGCCCATGAAGCTCCTCACCTATACCTGCATTCCACTTTCGGTGGGGATGTTCCCCCACATGTTCATGCACTGGCTGTCGGCCCGTCGGGCAGAGTCATTTCGGTATCCGCTGGTCTTCTATCCCGTGTGCATCGCCGCAGTCTGGGTGCCCAGCGTCCTCCTGGGGATCATGGGGCGCATCGACTTCCCAGAACTGAAGGGTGCTGCTGCCAACTCCGTCCTGGTCAAGATGATTGGCCTGTACGCCCCAGAACTGCTGGCGGGCCTCCTGGGAGCAGGTGTCCTGGCAGCGGTGATGTCCTCGTTGGACTCCCAGTTTCTGGCTCTGGGCAGCATGTTTACCGAAGACATCGTCAAGCATTACCGATTCCACGACCGCATGACGGAGAAACAACAAGTGCTCGCCGGCAGGCTGTTCGTTATTGGGATCGTCCTTCTCATCTATGTGCTTTCGCTAGTAACCGAGCGCTCCATCTTCAAGCTAGCGGTCTGGTCCTTCACCGGTTTCGCCTCACTCTTCCCAGTGGTGGCAGCAGCCTTGTTCTGGAAACGCAGCACCAAGTATGGCGCTCTCGGTTCGGTTATCAGTGTCGTCGTTTTGTGGAGCTACTTCTTCATGCGCGGATGGGAGTCGCCCGGATACACGGTGGGAGACACCGGTGTCATGGCGGTAGCAGTCATCCTGCCGGTCTCGGCTCTCGTCATGGTGGTTGTCTCCTTGCTGACCAAGCCGCCTGAGCGATCCATCATCGCGAAATTTTTCCCGAGATAGCCCCTCTTGAGTCCCATGGGCCTCCGCCTTCTTTGACGTACGGCCGTACACCCGATATGGTTCTCCATATGAAAACCACGCTTGGGAGGCAATTACAAATTCTTTGAGACAGGTACTACGCCAACGGCGTTGTTGCGGGTAGCCCAGGGTTGCAATGCGAAGCGAGCTACCCTGGGTCAAGGTTATCCCTGTTGTCTTTTACGCTGAAAGCGTTGTTGCCAAAACGTTCCCGGTCGGCAACAACCCCTTTGGGGTAGCGTGTTTTTTTGATCGACCTTGACCCAGGGTAGCTCGCTTCGCATTGCAACCCTGGGCTACCCGCAATAACGCCTTCGGCGTAGAGGATGGTTTCTTTCTCGATTGGAGCCAGCACTGCTGGGGGTGGGTCTAAGATGGTGGAAACAACATGAATCGGCACCTTTCTGAATTCTTCTCCCAACTGCGCTTCCCCTATTTGTTTGCGGTCACGGCGATCGTATTCCTGCTGGATCTGTTTATTCCGGATCTGGTGCCGATGGCGGACGAAATTCTTCTCGGTCTGGGAGCCATGCTCCTGGCGCGAATCAAGAAAAAGCAGGGACCCAATCAAGAGGTGATGGGACACCCTTCCTCCGGGGCGACGGGTACCCACTTTTCGGGAGGAGACTCCCACACCCGCTAGGCTGCCTCTCCCTGCCGCAGCTGCGGGTAAGTCCTTGCCTGCAAACCTCGTTTGGTGTACAACCGCCGTCTACAGATCCACACAACCAAAAGGGGGAAAGTCCCATGCGCCAGACTACCTTGTTTCTGCCTGTGACCTTAGTCTTCTTTATCGCCCTGGCTCACGCATCCTCTCACATCGGGTGGAAAGCCTCCGGCAAAGGTGGTGCGGTGGCGGCCGGTCATGCTGACGCCGTTGCCGCAGGCATTCGGCTGCTGGACTCGGGTGGCAATGCCGCCGATGCAGCCGCGGCAACCCTGCTGGCTCTGTCGGTGACTGACTATGGGATGTTCGCCATCGGGGGCGAGATTCCCTTCCTCATCTACGACGCCAAGAAGCAAGAGGTGAAGGTGCTCTCCGGCTTGGGACGAGCCCCTTTGGACCAGGCCGCCATCGATTGGTACAACACCAACGGGATCCCGGGAACGGGTAGCATGAAGGCTGCGCCAACACCGGGCGCGGTACACCTTTGCATTACCGCGTTGGAGCTATATGGGACCCGCTCCTTCGAAGAAGCCGTGGCCCCAGCTCTGGAACTCCTGGACGCGGGCTCAGAGAGTTGGCATGCGCCGCTGGCAGTGACGCTGCGAAAACTGGTAGAGGCCGAAAAAACGGCAACTGGAAGTCGAGAGGAGAAACTCACAGCCGCCCGAGACCGATTCTACAAGGGGGACGTAGCCGAGGAGTTGGAGGCCTGGTACATTTCCACCGGATCCTTCCTGCGGAAGAAAGACCTGGCCGCCCACGTCACCCGGCTGGAGGACCCGGTATCGGTGGATTACCGCGGCTATACGGTCTACAAATGTCCCACCTGGACCCAGGGTCCGGTCCTCTGTCAGTCCCTGAGGCTGCTGGAGGGATTCGATTTGAAGAAGATGGGACACCTGTCAGCCGACTATATCCACACCGTGACCGAGGCTCTGAAGCTGGGTTTCGCTGACCGGGATGAATACTACGGAGATCCGCTCTTCGCCGAGGTGCCTCTCAAGACCCTCCTTTCTCGAGAGTACGCCAAGATTCGCCGTTCCCTGATCGACAACTCCAAGGCCTCGCTGAAGCGTCGTCCTGGCGACCCTTATCACATGCGGCCTCTCAAGGGGATGATGCAGGCAGAGAACCATCCTGACCGCTTCCCGGTCAGCGACACCACCACTTGCGTGGTGGCCGACCGATGGGGCAACGTTGTGGCAGCGACGCCCAGTTGCAATCTTTCCGGAAATCTTCCGGGCCCATCGGGAGTCAACACCGGCAATCGGCTCCGGAGTCTGAACACGACACCCGGGCATCCCAATCGGATCGAGGCTGGCAAACGCCCCCGGATCACGCTCACACCCACCTTGGTCACCAGGAACGGGAAACCGGTGATCGCCATCAGTGTGGCGGGAGGTGATTTGCAGGATCAAACCTCACTGAACGTGTTGTTGAACCATGTGGAATTCGGCATGCTTCCCGATAAGGCGGTCACAGCATCGCGCTTCAAGACCGACCACCACCAGGATTCGTTCAACCCCGACCGCGATCGGGAGAAGGCGTTCGTCAAGGCCGGGAGTCTGGAGGTCCACAGCGGCGTCTCCAAGCAGGCTCAGGCGGACCTCCGGAGCCGGGGGCACGACTTGACCACTACCGACAGCTTTATCGCCCGTCCGGTCATGATCTTCGTGGACCAGGAAAAGGGCATCATCCACGCCGCCGGTGACCCAGCAGCTGGACGCCATGCCGCGGCTTTGGATTAGATCCAGGTCGCCGTGAAACTTGCTGGGGCTACCCAAGGTCGCAGTCTGGTCATCCTACTTTCCCTGTTTGCAGTCGTGCTGCTGCTGCGCTGGGCCTTCCTGGACCAAATGGATGCCCTTACCTTCGATCTGGGGCTGCGCCTGCGTGGAGTACAGGCTCCTGATCCCCGGATCGCCATCGTCGCCGTGGATGATGGGAGTCTGGATTCGGTGGGCTCCTGGCCTTGGGAACCGGAAACGCTCGATCGACTCTTTGGCCAGATTCTCGCAACGGAACCCAAGGCTCTTGGGGTAGACATTCTTCTCACCCTCCCCATCTCGAACTATCCTTCGATTGCGGCAGAACCACGAGTGGTTCTCGCGGCCGCTCTGGGTCTCTCTTTCAGCGAGGGACAACCCGAGGTCTTCTGGCAGGAAGTGCAAGGACTCTCTGAGGGAACCGGTCCAGAGCTCGGACACATCCACGCGAACAAGGACTCAGGCGGAATTTGCCGCTCGATACCACTCGGGATCAGCCACTCGGGTCGGCGCCGCTGGGCTTTTGCGTTGGAGACGGCCCGCGTTTTCTGGGGTGTGCCACCCGCCGACCTGGAACTCGAGGGAAAGGCGCTGAGGATCGGAGACAAGCGGGTCCCGCGCCTTTCTTTTCCACTGGACGAGAGCCTCGACTCCCGTGGCATTCTGCCCACCCTCGTCGGCGACCACCTGCTGATCAACCTGCGCGGTGGGAACCAGACCTTTCCCTATGTCTCGGCCTCCGAGGTCCTCGAGGGCAAGGCTTCGGCACTGGCACGGCTTCGAAATCGAATCGTCTTGGTGGGAGCAACAGCCTACTCGCTGGGAGACCACCTCTCGACGCCGTTTTCGGGTCCCAGCGAGATGCCGGGGGTCGAGATACACGCCAATGCCATCGACACGATCATCAATGGCCGGTATCTCGGAGCCCAGGGCGAGCCCGGTGCGACTGTGCTGCTTCTGGCATCCATGCTGCTTACGTGGGGAGTCTTCAGGCTATGGTCCCAACGAACTCTAGTCCTGTTCGCCCTGGGTACTGCGGTAGCCCTGATACTGCCCTTTCTGATCTTGAGGTTCGGATCCTACTGGATTCCTCAGGCCAGCTTGGCCGCTGCGATCATGCTGACCGCTACCACGGCCCAATTCTTCCGGTTTTCGTCTTTGGACCTTGAGATGAACCGACGCTTTCGACACCTGTCACAACTGCTGCGAGGATCCTCATCTTACAGGTCGAGCGCACCAACCGGCCTCCTCTCGCGGCTTCGCACGCGCAGCCTGGAATGGAAACTGGCTGTACTGAGCGACGCCACCGAAAACGCTCTCAGGGCGGCCCGATCCCAGGAAGACATGGTTTCCTTTGTCAGCCACCAGCTGCAGACCCCACTGGCTTCGATTCGTGGGTTTGCCGATCTTCTGGGGGACGAGGGAAAACTAAGTGGTTCATCCGGTAAATGGGGAGGTGCCGCCAGTCAAAGGCAGGCCATGGAAACTGCCGCACTATGCAAACCGTGGAA
>JAKZYH010000772.1:0-5881 GCA_047514575.1 Acidobacteriota bacterium
TACTGTCTGCGCCGTGTTCCAGGCCGCCGGGATAAACGTCAGGGAGGAAACATTGACGGTAGCCTCTCCGGTGTCCCCACTACTCACCAGGATGACAACGTTGGAATCCGGCTCCGCATCCAAGACAACGGTAAATGTGTCCGTCGTCCCCGACTCTGCAACGGAAGTCGATCCGCCGGACTCCACGATCGTAAATCCGGCGACATCGTCGTCGGTCGTCGTCGCGCTGACGGTTTGATTCGCTAGCGGATCAAAGTTGTCGTCGGAGTTCGCATCATCGATCGACAGAGTGATCGTGGTGTTCTGATTCCCGTCGATCAGATTGTCATCGACACCCGTGACCGTCACCGTCTGCGCGGTGTTCCAAGAAGCCGGAATGAACGTCAGGGAGGCAACATTGACCGTGGCTTCTCCGGTGTCTCCGCTGCTGACCAAGATCACCACATTGGAATCGGGCTCCGCATCCAGGACCACTGTGAAGGTATCGGTCGTTCCCGACTCAGCAACGGAAGTCGATCCGCCCGACTCCACAATCGTAAATCCGGCGACATCATCATCCGTGGTCGTGGCACTGACCGTCTGATTGGCTAGGGGATCGAAGTTGTCGTCCGAGTTAGCATCGTCTATCGACAGCGTAATCGTGGTGTTCTGATTGCCGTCGATCAGGTTGTCATCGACACCCGTGACCGTCACCGTCTGCGCGGTGTTCCAGGCCGCTGGGATAAACGTCAGCGAGGAGACGTTGACCGTGGCTTCGCCCGTATCTCCGCTGCTGACAAGAATCACCACGTTGGAATCGGGTTCTGCATCCAGCACCACCGTAAAGGTGTCGGTTGTCCCCGATTCTGCCACCGAAGTGGAACCGCCTGATTCCACGATTGTGAAGCCAGCGACGTCGTCGTCGGTAGTCGAGGCGCTGACCGTCTGATCCGCCAGGGGATCGAAGCTGTCATCAGAGTTGGCATCGTCAATGCTCAACGTGACGGTCGTGTTCTGAGTCCCATCGATGAGGTTGTCGTCCACCCCGGTTACGGTCACGGTCTGCGCCGTACTCCAGTTGCCCGAAGTGAACGTGAGCGAGGAGACGTTCACGGTTGCTTCGCCGGTGTCCCCACTCGTCACCGTGATCACAACATTGGAATCGGGTTCCGTATCGAGTACGACCGTGAATGTGTCAGTCGTCCCGGATTCGGCTACAGAGGTCGAGCCGCCCGACTCCGTCACCGCGTAGCCCGTGCCGAACTCTTCAAACGCCGCCCAGTAGAAGGTGTCACCGCTTTTATTCGACCGATCGTCCGATCCGACCTGGAACCCGTCGGATTGCAGGGCCTGGATGGCATTCGTCTGGCTGCCCGTGTCCTTGAAACGCAGTGCAAGATCGGTCGCACTGGGAATGGAGGAAGGCCTGTGGAGACCGTCCTTCTTAGCCGATGACTTGAGGATTACCCATTCTGGTTGGAATCCGACTCCGGTGATGTTGCGGTTGTCGTTTCCATCACCCGCGTAGGATCCGACGTTAACCTTTCCGGCAAAAGACTTGAAGGCAATGTAGTGGAACGTCGTCCCATTGTCGTTGACCTTGTTGCTCCCACCTACCTGAAAGCCATCGGTTTCCATCGCCTGGATGAAGTCGCTCTTTTCGTCCGAGGCGTTGAACTCGAAGCTTGAGTCCCCGGTTTGCGAAGAGAAGCGATGCACCCCCTTCTTGTCACCCCCGCTCATTACCGCTACGTAGTCGGGTTGGAAGCCCACGCCGGTGATGCTCCGGTTATCCGCTCCGTCACCGGCATAGGAGCCGACGTCAACCCGGGTGGCTGCGTCCTTGAAAGCGATCC
Organism: Acidobacteriota bacterium; assembly: GCA_047514575.1. Lineage (GTDB taxonomy): Bacteria > Acidobacteriota > UBA6911 > RPQK01 > JAJDTT01 > CAUZIZ01. Next base: position 1,836 of record JAKZYH010000772.1, read on the forward strand.
AGTGGTAGGTCTCCGGGCTCTTGTTGACAGCGTCGTTGGTGCCGACCGTGAAGCCATCGGCATCCAGAGACTCAATCAGGTTGGCGGCTGGATTCGAGTCCAAGGCCAGAAGCTTGGCACTGTCTCCCGACATGGTAGAGGTTCGAACCACCGTGGATTTGTCGCCTTCTCTTTCGACAAACACCACATCCGGGGAGAACCCCAGTCCGGTTATGGCTCGCGCATCGTTTCCGTCGCCGGTGTAGGAACCGGTGGCGAACTGCGCTTTCAGGGGCTGAATGGCTACGAGGAAAAGAGCGGCGAGAAATAGACATTGTCCAAACCGGCCGGCAGGAGAGCAGACACACCTGCGCGTGATCTGGGAAGCCCCCTGGACCACACGCCTTGGCTTCTCCTCACTGGTTCTAATTACTGAATAACTAGTACTTCTCATACCTCTTATGGCGGTGGACGCAAGTCTTTCCGGGCGCCTCTTGGTGCCTAGGCGAGATTCCGAGTAAGCCAGAATCCCCTGCAGAAGTTGACTCAAAGGAACCCAGTTGCTCTTCACTTCATAGCCATCTGGTCCTGCTCCTGAGCCCTCCCTGAAAACCGCCCAGGCAGCAGACCCGCTCTCCTCCACCCGCCAGCGCACTTACCACTACACCCCTAGACCAATACTAGTAATGTGGTCGTAGTCCACCGTCTCTTGCTGCGACCACACCTATCCCCGGGTGGTCTCACAGCCAGCTTGTTCCCTTATCGGACCCAGCAGAACGTGGCTTTAGAGATCTGCAGTGATCCAGATCACACCACTTGGTATGAAATGACAGAGAAGAAGCGTCCGGCGCGCGATATCGGTTTGTTCAGAAAACATGACAGCACCAGCAGAGATATCCCAGATGCGCCAAAGCCGTGACACCGCGTTCATTCTCGCCTCGCCCATATTCGATGTAAACGGTTGAAAAAATACTACTTAACTCCGCGGGGAAAGCACTGATGCTTTGCTGGCATGAGAATTGCTGTGGGAGCTCGGTAGGAGGCGTCCTCAGAGCGATCACCCTTCAACCGATGTCAGAAAAGAAAAATCGAAAGCAGAAATCTACGAGAAACCGGCGCCACAGCCGATCCTGGTTCAACGATCTTTCTCTCCCGAACACTCAACCTGCAATCGCCGACCGTGAACACCCGATGCCGACGCTGATGCCCTATGCGGTTGTCTTCATTGCCAGCGCCTGTGGATTGGTCATAGAGATCGTCGCGGGGAGGATCCTGGCGCCCTTGGTAGGAGTGTCGCTTTACACCTGGACCAGCATCATCGGTGTGATCCTGGCCGGAATGAGTCTGGGGAACTACCTGGGAGGGCACCTGGCCGATCGATTCCCGTCCCGGGTCGCCCTCGGCCTGGTGCTGATGGCCGGTGGTATGTGCAGCCTGGGCGTTCTCTTCCTGGTAACGCCCGTGTCCCAGATCTTTACTGGGCTTGGACTCCTGCCAAGGATCATCTTCCTCACAACTACATTGTTCTTCGTGCCCAGCCTGATCATTGCGATGGTCACGCCCCTGGTTGCGAAACTCCGACTGGAGGACCTGGAACAAGCGGGCAAGGAGGTCGGAAAGGTCTATGCGATCTCTACCTCCGGAGCTATCTTCGGAACTTTCATCACTGGCTTCGTCCTGATCCAGTCGCTGGGGACTCGCTCTACTCTGCTACTCGTCTCAATCGTGCTCGTACTGGCGTCCCTGGCGACGGGGGGTCTGCAAAAACCCCGCACAGTCACCACGATCAGCCTCCTGATGGTGGTCTCACTGGCAACCGCCGGCCTCCTGATGGGGACTGTCCAGTCCGACTGCCTACGCGAAAGCAGCTACTACTGTATCCAGGTCAAGGAGGAAGACGAGGAGGGGCTCCCGCTCAAAGCACTCTACCTGGACAAGCTCCTCCAGAATCGCATGTCCAAAGACGATCCGACCCTCTTGGCGGACGGCTACATCAAGGTGCTCGCCGAGATCTCCCACTACGTAGCAGTTCGTAATCCCAGCCTACAGGCCTTGTTCATCGGAGGAGGAGGCTATACGCTTCCCCGCTACCTCGAGGCCACCTATCCTCAGAGCACTCTAGAGGTAGCTGAGGTAGATCCGGAGGTGACGCGGGTGGCGTCAGACTACCTGGGCCTCGGGCCTGACACACGCATCGTCACTTACAATGAAGACGCCCGAATGCTGGCACCCAGATTGCCGTCGGGTCGATACGACCTGGTGCTGGGTGATGCCTTCAACGACCTCTCCGTCCCCTACCATCTGGCCACTCTCGAGTTCGCGCAGACGATCGATCGGCTCCTGTCGCCGCAGGGAATCTACGCCACCAACGTGGTGGACGCACTGCACGCAGGCTCTTTCCTGAGGTCATACGTCCATACCCTTCAGCAGGTCTTCCCTTACGTCTACGTGCTAAATCATGATTCCAGCTGGGATGAAATCGCTCGAGATACATACGTCGTAGCCGCCTCGCACCAGCCTCTCTCGACCTCGGCGTTCGATCATGCCCTGAGACAGACGGAACATCCCGAATCGGCAACCCGCTTCATGTCCACCAGGCTGCAGGAGACTTGGCTGGAGGCGCGGGAGCACTACTTGCTCACCGATGACTTCGCTCCCGTGGATAACCTTCTGGCGTCCGTATTCGAACAGCGGCATCGGTCAAACCAGGCGATGACCGCCTACAAGGCAGCGGTTGCTCTCGATCGACAGGGACTCACCGAAACCGCTATCGAGAAGTACAGCGAGGCCATACGACTCGCTCCTCACTTCGTCCATGCCTACAACGACCGCGGTGTCGCCCACGGCAGCTTACAGGCGTTCGGGAAGGCGGTTCGGGACTTTGACAGCGCATTGGAGCTGAACCCCGAGCGGGCACGGACCTATAACAACAGGGGATACGCCTTCGCCAGCCTGGGCCGCTTCGACAAAGCAGTCGAGGATTATGGCGAGGCCATTCGTCTCGAACCGGGGTACGGGGTTGCCTACCTGAATCGGGCCTTTGCATTTGCGAATCTGGCTAGGTCTGAGCAGGCTCTACAGGACTATCAGCACGCCGTCCGTCTCAATCCCGACTGGGAGAAGCAGGGGGGGAAGGATCTTCGAGCCACCCTTGGCAATGCCCTTCTGTCAGTGCTTAAAAGCCAGACTGCGGTGACGAAGCAGTAACCCGGATTTCTCATCGCCCGTCGTAGCGAGGCGTCGCAAGCGCCGTCCTGGCAAGGCTTGCGACCGAGGCCCCCGCAGTCGTACTCGTGCAGTACGTCGAGGAGGCCGACCGAGCGAAACGCAGCCAGGGCGGATGATTGCGGCGCCGTAGTAGACTGGCGATGAGAAATGCGGGTAAGGGCCCTGCCAGTGATCTGTGAACAGTCGTCCGGGTCGGTGATCTGGCGCTGGATCATTCAGGGGGAAACTGCCGCAGGCCTACCATGGCAGCGCTATCGAGGCCACCGCACTGATCACTGTTCACTATTAGATTTCAGATCAGTAGCCCCCCAGCGGTGCTGCCCCATTCGAGAAAGAAACTTTGGTCGGGGATAGGGGAGATTCTGCTGTTGTCCAGCTCTCTCCTCGGAACTGGGGCCCATCTTGCAGACAAGTCACGTCGTTCGCGGCTCTGTCGGGCCCGGGTTCGTCATACTGGTAGTTCACCCGCTCGCGGATCTGTTTTGCGCTTGCATCAATAGAAGTCTTCCTCAGCCACCTGCGGACGTGCAGACGATTCCTTCACGTCTCAGGTCAGAAAATTCCCCAGATTCTCTAAAGTTTTCCCAACGGCGGCCGAAAAGGCTCGTTGTGAGGAAGACACTCAGCACAGCTAACAGTTAAACGCTGTGGTTTCGGAACCACGACGAAAGGGCAACCCGATCCCGAAAGGACCGGGGCGCAAAGCTGAGACCTAAGTCGCCAGCCGCGATAGGGTCGATCAGTTGCCGAAAGTGCATTCGCGAGACCGCTCGGAGGTATTGTGATGAAGCGGTATCGGTCTGGTCATTGGTTTTCAACAGTTCTTGTCACCGCCTGTC
>JAKZYH010000773.1:0-6128 GCA_047514575.1 Acidobacteriota bacterium
GGCCGCGGTCCCGGAATGGCTCCAGGTGCCACGTAGAGGAGCTTGGAGTCGAACCCGCTGCCCAGGTCCAGCAGCGGCTCGCTCGATAGGCGCTGAAAGTAGCGACCGTCCCGGCTCCAGGCACCATGAACCCGCATGACCCCTTCCCGCTTGTAGAACGCGGAGATGAACATGACGTAGAGGTCTTCCTTTATTCGGCTGCAGGCGCTGTTGTAGAAGTCCATGCCGGCCGGATCGTCGGGCCTCGGGGCCAGGATCTCCTGAGCTTTGGGAAAGAGGGAGAACTCGGTGGACTCACTCAGCCCGATGGTCCGGGTGGTGGCATTTCGGGTCTCGGTGGAGACGAACGGATTGCCCGCCTCGTCCACGCACCTCCAGAGCCGGACGTAGAAGCGATAGCGGTTCCCGTCTCGGAAACAGACGTTCTGGGTATCGCTGTTCCAGGGATAGATCGACTGGGAAAGTAGATCCCATTTCAGGCCATCGGAGGAGACGGCAGCGTAATTTTGCCAGACTCCCCTGCCGTTTTTATCGCGTCCCAGGAACTTCTGGAGCAGGGCTTTGTAGCGCTCCCCCGAGGGTGCCCCGTCGTCGCGGAACACGGTCGTGGTGTTGGCCCGCATCGCGGGACCGTCCATCAGGATGTTGGTCTTGAGCCGGTCCTTCCAGGGGACCAGGTCGAGTTCCGGCTTCTCCCACTGGACACCGTCCTGCGAGACCGCGTAACACAGATAGGCGTCACAGTCGTACTCGTAGTCGGGGTCGTAGGCGGCATACCACATCCGCCAGAGCGGGCCCTCCTTGATGACCGTCAGGTAGTTCAGGGTAAATGCTTCCCAGGGGCGATCGCTCACCAGGAGCGGTTCCCGGGTTCGTTCCAGGACGCTCATGCTGACCGCCTCCGAGGTCGTCTTGTCCAGCTCCGGTTCGGGCTCTCCGGTCCCTCGACATGAGACCAAGGTCAACAACAGCAGGGCCATCCAGTGAGTTCTGTCAAACATGCACCTGATCCTATCACTCAGCCAAGAGCGGTGGCATCGATTGATTCCTGGGTCGAGTAGATGAGAGATTGAAGTTTCAGGTTACGAAGGGCAGAGTCGCTACTGAAACCAAAGGACGCGTACTATGCCATCGGAGGGGCGCAATCTGGGTTGCAAGTTCAGTCCCATCCTCTTTGACGACTAGTCGAAGACCAGATAGACTGGTCTACATGAAAACCGTTGGAGCCTATGAGGCGAAAACCTCCCTGGCAAAGCTTCTGGATGAAGTGTCAGAGGGTCAGGAGCTGATCATCACCAGGCACGGGCGCCCGGTCGCGGTTCTAAAACCCTATCCCGAAGAACGGCCTGACTTGGTCGACGAACTGCGAGCTTTTCGCAAACGCCATTCCATTGGTGGCCGCCGCATCACAACCAGCGAGATCCAAGATTTCAAGATGGATGGGCGGACTTGATCGTTGTTGATAACTCGGTCGCCGTCTCGTGGTTTCTCGCAGACGAGCTGGATCCCTATGCGGTGGCTGTCCTCGATGCTATTAGTGAAACTCATGAGATGCTTGTACCTTCACTATGGCTCCTTGAATTCGTCAACACAATGCTGGTGGCCGAGCGCAGGGGTCGCATCGAGGCCACCACGCGTATCGATGCCCTGGAGCGAGTCAAGAGCCTGCCACTGAGAATTGCCTCGTCGCCAACAGTGTTTTCCCTGGAAGTGCTCCAAACTCTAGCGCACGCTCACAGTCTGAGTGCCTACGATGCTGAGTACTTGCGCATTGCACGAGAGAAGGATCTTCCCCTGGCAACCCTCGATAGTTCACTCCGGCACGCCGCGCTACAGGAATCCGTAGCTCTTTTCGAAACGTAATCGAAGCCTGTGCCGGAAACCTGGATCTGGTTCATCGTAGCCTTGGCTACAGCTCTACTGATTCAAATTTCTGTTTGATCTGGAGCGGACGCGGATTTGGAACTACGGTCGCGGACCCGTCGGATTCCTGTGACACCGCTTCAGATCAGCTCGCTGACGGGCTTGCCGGTGGTGTCTGCGATCGAGTTGGCTATCTTTACCGGTCGACCGATGGGGCTCATGTACTCTTTCGTCCAGTCGATCCCGAAGGCCTTGTAGATGGTGGCAAACAGGTCGCCCATCGTGACCATTCTCTCGGCGACCTGGGCGCCTCTTTCGTCACTGGATCCTACAACCAGGCCGCCCCGGATACCGCCTCCTCCAAGAACCAACGACCAGCACTGGGCCCAATGGTCCCGGCCTCCCTTGGTATTGTGGTGGGGGGTGCGCCCAAACTCTCCCATGACCACGACCAGAGTGGATTCGAGTAGTCCCCTCTCCTTCAGGTCATCCAACAGAACGGGCAGAGAGTAGTCCAGGCTCGGAACCAGCTTGTTCTGGTGCTTGTTGTCGTTGTCGGCGTGAGTGTCCCAGCCATTGAGTTCGTGTCCGGCAGCAGTCACGAAGCGGCTCCCCGACTCCACCAGGCGTCGGGCCAGCAGAAGGCTCTGCCCGAAACCGGTCCGGCCGTAGGCCTCTCGAGTCTTTTCCGACTCCTGTGACAGGTCGAAGGCGTTCCTGACTTCGGAAGACGTGACCATGCTCAACGCCTGCTCTGTGAAGCGATCCATCTCGAAACGCTCCGCAAACCCCATGCGCTGACGATAGGATCGGTCCAGGAGTGCCATCACAGACCGCCGGTCGTCCAAGCGTTCTGGCGTCAGGGTCTTGGGAAGGCTGAGATCTGCGACCTGGAAGTCCTCTTCGTTGGGACTGGACGTCAGCGACATGGGATCGTACTGGGCACCCAGGAAGGCGCTCTTCAGATACTCCCCGTAGAGGCCCTGGTCGAAGCCGGGAACGAGGACATAGGGGGGGACATGATTGCGGGGCTCCAGCTCTTTGGTGACGATGGACCCCACGGAGGGGAATTTCATCGCTGCAGTGGGCCGGTGTCCGGTGAAGGCATAATAGGTCGCCTGACCGTGATTGTTTTCTTCGGTGTGCATCGACCGGATGATGGAGAGTTTATCCATCTGTCGGGACATGCGAGGCAGCAGGTTCGACACCTGGATGCCGGCAACATTGGTCGAAATGGCCTTGAAGCTGCTCTGAGGTTTGGGATCCCACATATCGATGTGGCTGGGTCCTCCCTGCAGCCACACCAGAATGCAGGCCCTCGCCGAGGCCTCGCCGTCCACGTCCACGCCCGCCCTCGTGAGGGACTCCCGGGCCATGAGATACTGGCTGAGGTTTATTCCCAGCAAGCTCAGGGCCCCGGTGCCGATGAATTGCCGTCGTCCCAGAAGCCTCTCGGTACGGGTCGGGCAACCGGTCTTTCTTCCCAGAATGGGTAGGCTCATAAGCTTCCGTCTCCCAGGTCGTTAGCAGTAAGTCGTCGCACTCCCATGGAATAGCCGCTAATTCCAGGCAAACTCACGGGATGTGACCATCGCCCAGAGAATGTCCTCAAGGGCCTCTCGGCGCGAAGGTCGAGAAGCGATCAGATGTTCGAGTTCTGACTCCTCTGCGGAGGTTGGGTAGCGACACAGGCTCCTCAGGAACAGCTCCTCAACGATTTCGCGGTTGGAACCCTTCCCCTTCAGAAGGAGCTTCAGTCGGCTTTCGGGACTGGAGATCTTCTCCTGGTAGGTGGGGCCCACCAGGATGTGCAAGGCCTGCTTGAGGCTGGCCTTCGTCTTCCTTTCGGGCACGACGTCACGCGTGGGCCGACCGTAGATGCTCAGGAATCGGGAGCCATGCAGATCCGGTACCTGTAGTTCGATCGCCCGGGTTCCACGGGGAGCGGTGCCCTTCCAAGAGTTCGTGAATTCCTCTGGTACGCCGGTGACGTTGGAGATGGCATCTAGCAGAACCTCTCCATCGAGCGCTCGAGGATGGCGGTGAGAGTAGTTGACGAGGTCATGCCGGTTGGTCCGGTTGATCTGGGCGGAAAGCTGATAGGTACGGGAGCGCCCGATGCGGCGCAGCAGATGCTTCAGGTCGTAGTCGTGACCGGCGAAGTCCTCCGCCAGCGCCTCCAACAGACGAGGGTGGGTGGGTGGATTGGTAGAGCGAAAGTCGTCCACCGGATCCACGAATCCCCTCCCCATCATGTGAGCCCACATCCGGTTTACGATCGTCCGCGAAAAGTCAGGATGTGAGACCGTCCATTCGGCGAATGCCAGTCGAGGGTCGAGAGATCTCTCCACGGGCAGTGGGGTCCAGTCGGGATACCTGGGGGCAACTTCTTCACCGGTGCGAGGATGAAGCACCTTGACGGTGTCCTCCGACTCCGCGTAGTCGGGAACACGGCCGAAGGGATTGTCGAAGACGACGATCGGTCCATCGGCGTTCCACTGCGTGTGGTCGACGCGACCGAAGAAGGCCGCTAGCCCCCAGAACTGTTCCTGAGACCATTTCTCCTCGGGATGGTGATGGCATTGAGCGCAGTCCAATCGCTGCCCCAGGAAGACTCGAACCTCCTCCGCCATGATGTCCTCTGGGAGGGGTGCCTCGCCGGGAAAGAAGTGTCGGGAGGGTCCGTCGAGTCCCTGGGCCGAGAGTCGTTCCAGGGCCATCTGGTCGTAGGGCTTGTTTTCGTCGATGCTGTCACGGATCCATGCCCAGTAGGCATAGGCGTGGGCGGGCGTCCCATTGGCCGTGTAGGCGACCCGGAAGAGATCCGAGAAACGGTAGGTCCAGTAGTCCACGTACTCGGGCGTACCCAACCTGCCGCGAGTTCGCCCGGGTCGGAAAGCTGACAGTGGTTGTCCTTCGTTTGGGTAGGATTGTCCCTGCCAGCGAGATGAGAGGCAGGTCTTTCGATCCCATGTCGGTGGCGGAAGACGATGTAGCCCAGGCCGTGGATCTCGCTCTCCAAACCGAGATCGAGGACACCGTCTCCGGCCTCTCGCGCTGGTCAGTGCTGCACATCTCGTCCAGCTCAGAAAGGGCGCGCTTTGATTCGGACCGAGCCAAAGGAGTTCTCGGCTACCGGCCCACCCATGGAGGGTAGGGGCCTGGTGTTCTGTCCTCGAAGTTCGGTGCATAAGTCTGCGAGCCATGGGCGTCGTATGCAAGGCGCGCTGACGCAGGAATACCAGGGGTCTTTCGAGGAAGCGCAACACAGCAGACGGCGGTCAGGGCCGCAGAATTACGTGCCGTATTTCGAGGATAGGACACTAGGACTAGGAGTACGGCTATGAAAGCTCTCATTCTGGGCGCCAGCGGTTACCTCGGGCCACATGTGGTCAAGGCCCTCGAAGGTCGGCACGAGCTGCTGATCACCGATATCAAGCCGCCCGCTTCAGAAACGCGCCACCCGTTCCGTTACGTCGACGTTACAGAACTGGATCAAGTGATGGATGCTGCGGAAGGGATGGACGCCATCCTCAATCTCTCGGTGGTCCGGTCCCATCGGGTGCTGGCGTTCGACGTCAACTTGTTGGGCTGCCAGAACATGATGCTTGCCGCCGTCGAACATCGTATCCAGCGTGTCATCAACACGGGACCGCACTTTACGGTAACCGGGCCTCCCTACGAGGGCTTCGACTTCAACATCGGCGCCGACGTCCCACCGCAATCCGGTATCAACCTCTATGCCCAGTCGAAGTCGCTGGGGCAGGAGATCTGCCGCATCTTTACCGAGCACCATGACATTTGGGTGCAGGAGTACCTCTTCTACAACTTCCGCGAGCCGCTCGATCTGAAGCCCGCAGGAGGCGGCGTGCCGTTTCAGATTTCGTGGGCGGACGCCGGCGAGATCTTCCGTCTCGGCCTTGAGATCGACCCTCAGGAATTGCCGTCGAAGTGCGAAGTGTTCCTCTGCCTGGGCGAAATGCCGCACGGGAAGTTCGACAACGAAAAACTCAAGCGAATTCTGGGCTTCCAAGCTAGGGACGATCTCTCGATCCAATGGAAGAGACCGGGATGAGCGATGTCAGGTCAACCTTGCCACCGGTCGGCGAAAGTTTGGAACGTAAGACACTGCTGTCCGGTCTATTTTTCGAGGTATAGCTGAAAGCCTTATGTAACGGGGCTTTGGGGCGATGGTGAAAGAAGGGGGTTGTTTTGGGCCCTGAAGCTGCTGGACCTGATTTGGGAAGGGGACCTGCCTTGGTTAG
>JAKZYH010000774.1:0-10813 GCA_047514575.1 Acidobacteriota bacterium
AAAAGTGGAGACAGCGGAACTTGTTCGGAAGACGGCTAAAGCCTTTGTTTGTAGGGGGATAGGAGTAGAGTGATTATAATCTTACAGTTAAGCGAGCTTTAAGTCCTTTGGAATCAACAACATCAAACCGGACACTAGTGGCTGCCGACAGTAGCATCGGCTAGATCTTTGGACCTGGAAGGGCAATCTCTCAGAGGGCTTCTACGGCGACTGGAAGAAAATCATTTGTTTGATTTACAATCATGAGCCCGAAAAAAGGCCAGCGTTTACGGGCCTTTTCGGCGCCCAAATCCATGGGGTTTGATTTACAACAATCTGTGGTAATCGACACCCGATCTTACAGACAGCGTCCGATTTGATCGCAATCGAACGACCGCTTTCACCTAAAAGCGGTCATTCAAATTCTCGACGGAAACGTCGACCGACCGACCGCTAACGCCTGAAAGCGGTCATTCAAGTTTCCCCGGAAACGCCGACTGAACTACCGCAATCGGCCACAACCGGTCAACCGTGCTCAGCAACCTAGAACATCGTATTGTCGTTCTTTGAGGTCTCTGGAATGACTTGAAGCACATCCCAGTGCTCGACGACCTTGCCGTTGTCATCGAAACGAAAGATGTCGATTCCCGCGCGAGACCCGTGGAGATAATGCTGATTTCCTGTCTCCGACTACTCCTTCAGCCTGGTCACAGGAATGCTTGTCAGTTGAAAATCTGATGCTGCATTTTCAAGCCTAAGAACAACTACAAAGATGCTTTCTTCTGACTCAAGCGTCACTTTGCCGACAAAACCATCAGGAACTCCATCAAAGATCTGGCTGAAGAATTGAGCCTCCTGACCGGAGTAGCTGATGGCCTTCTGTTGGATCTCGATTCCGCTCTGGTCGACCAACCTGAGTTGTATTTGAAACGGGCTCGTAACCGTGGACGAAAAGAAGGCGAACCCTGTATCAGCCTGAGGGGTCTTTTCCACGGCGAAGCTGAAGTGGGTTCCCGGATCAGCAGGAAGAATTCCTACTGAATCAGTCACCAGTTCGCCCGACAGAAGTGTGTAGAAGAGCGAGACGAAAACATCTGAAGCCAAGGCGTCGTTTGTTCCATTGATCATCAAGAAACCAGCTCGAACGTCTCCACCTCCCCTCAACACATACTTTCTGGTTGCCTGAGGCGGCAGGTGGATATTGAAACCGGTCTCTCCGCTTTGATCGATGCCATCCAAGCTCCACGAGCCACTCCAATCCAGATTGTTTCCTTGACGCAAGCTGGCCCTGCCCGACCAGGGCTGGTCCGTGGTGCTGCTGACGAACACGCTCACCTCATACCCACCCCCGAGCGCAAGTTGGGGGAAGGCGTGGAACTGGGTACCAGGCTTTTCGATCTCCGAAGGTCTCAAGACTCGGTTGTAGATTCGCAGTTCGTCGATCTCACCAAGTAGCTTTCCACAGCCGACCGAGGGCTCGGAGCAGATCCCGTCGAGAGCCTGTTGACCATCGGAATGGGTTCCAAGGAAGGCGTTGGAGCTGATCTCAAAGCCGTCGAAACCGGGAATACTCAATTCGCTGTTCAGGACACCGTCTACATACAGACGGGCCCTCTTTTGCGAGAGGTCCAGCACGGCTATCCCGTGATGCCAGAGCCCGTCTGTAACCGCCTCGTCGGAGAACAACTCATATTCTTCACTATCGTCCGCATCCGACAAATGGAGGTGGAGCCTGCTCGGGCCCGCTGCGTTTCCGTGGCGCGAGATCGCCAATCGAACAAAGGTCCCCTGGACGGTCCGTTCCTCATCGGCTGCCTTCTCGATCAGCCCCTGGTACGAGTCGATGTCTGCTGAGGTCCGGAACCGGACTGAGATCGAAAAGTTCTCACTGGTAGGTAGAGCAGCTCCCGGGACCTCGATGAAACTCCTTGTTCCATCAAAACTGGCAGCTTGATCCACTTCTCCCTGGGTGAAGAAGAGACCGTCGAAGGAAAGTCCGTGGTGGTCATTTCCACTCTGGTCATTGAGGTTACCTAAAAAGGCATAGTGTGCCACCAGGCCACCGGTTGCTGGCGGGTGAGGCGTGACCACTATGCCAGTGGAGTCTCCGGGAGACAAGGAACCGCTGGCCTGTCGTCTTCCAGGTTCTCCCCCGCCGAAGTCTGCTCCTTCTATGCCGATGTCCCAACGACAGCTTCCGGGGCCGGGGCATGAAATGCTCAGTAGGTATTCTCTGCCAGCTTCCAGTTCGATCACCCGTCCCGGAATATAGCTGCTGCAGACTACGCCGCCCTGCGGTCCCTCAACGACTGTAGCTACGATGCTGCCTTGTGATCCAGCACAGGCGAACGTCACTTCAACTCCTGTAGGTTCACTTTTGGTGGTGAACATCTCGATATTGCCAGTTGCCGACCAGGAAGAGAACTGTCTGGTGTCACCGCCTTGGCCCCAAAACGACCTCACTCGCAAAGCATGACTCTTGCTGTTGCTCGCAGGGATGCTTATCTGGGTTGAACAAGTGCTTCCGGAGCACTGACTTGTAGAAATTGTGGTGCTTGCCCAAGTAAACACTCCAGCCGGTCGCCACTGAACCTCATAGCCACCGCAGCCGGTCCAGACGCGATTCCAGCTGAGGGTAAATGCTGTCCCAAAGGAGCCGTTGGCTGGATTCATCAAGTTTGTGGGAACGGGCAAGGTGTTGGGTGCTGGAGTCGAGCAGCCTTCACTTGTGGCGGTTAGTTGGGAGGTGGCATAGCCGATCCCATAGCGATGGCCTTGGTCGCGTGCCGTGAACCACATCTCAAGGAGTGACCCGTCCAACACCACATCAGCCCACGCGTTTTGGTCTAGCTCCCATGTCTTGACAGGAGTATTCACCGTGATCACGGGGTTGCCCGCGAACTTGGTCCAGTTGATTCCGTCTGGTGAAGATGCATAACCGATGCTCGCCTCCTCTGGGGGAGGGGCCTCACGGTCGTAGTACCACATGTAGTACGTGGTGCCGTCAAACACCACCGTAGGGGTGGCCGCACCTGTGATAACAGGGTTGCCTGCGTATTTCGTCCAGTTGATACCATCAGTCGATGTAGCGTAACCGAGCGTGAAATTGTGCCCCGAATACCACATTCTGAAGAGGCCGTCATGATGAACTACTTCAGGCTCCTCCAAGCCACCAAACCCTGTTTCCCAAGGCTCGGTGGCTTCGAGTACAGGGCCATTGCCGTGCAAGGTCCAGCTGATGCCATCCAGAGAGATCGCATAGCCGATAGTGGACGGCTGTCCAGATATGAGGCCATCAAACCACATTCTGTAAATACCACTCTCCTTCACGACGGTAGGCTCTCCTACTCTACGGCTAGCCCATGGGACTGATGAGATCGGGAGGACCGGATTAGCCGGGTTCTGTGTCCAAGTAGTCCCATCCGGTGAGGTGGCATAGTAGATTCCGTCAGGAGGATTGTCCACTGAATGCCACATCTTGTAGATTCCGTTCTCCTTGATTACAGAGGGGTGATAGAAGTGGCGAGAACCGGACCCAGAATCCAGCACAGGATTGCCTGCGTATTTCGTCCAGGATGTCTGTGCCAGGCAAAGCGACGGACTCATCACCAGGAACACGACGACTGCTGTGAGCACTAAGGAAATCTCTGACTTACGGAGGCGCTCCGTCTCCATGATACCCAGCTTCCCACCGAGAGCTTTCACTATGCCTTGAGGACCGGTTTGAAGGCAGGAACTCCAATCTTTCAGAATCCCCTTGCTGCCTCCCGTCGTATGCGGTGCTTCAACCAAATGCTCAGGCACTGGTCGCTTCCTCCCTGAAATCTCTTTTCATGGGCACACCTTGCTCAGGGCCCCGTTGTCCAACCACTGGTTGGACAACAAGATGAAGTAGTTAGAGACGCTGTCTCTCGATTGTAGCACGCTGGGTTCAAGAAGGAAGAAACCGATATGGATTCAAACCAGCTGGAGGGCCTCTGACAGAACCGCGTGGCACTTGGACATATTGCCCTTGCCGGAAAAGTGCCTGGGGCTGAAGGCTTTTCCAGAGCGGAAGGAGCGGTTTTCTGCAATCTCAGCGTAGTTCATTCGACGTTCCGCGGGAAAAATTCGGACGTCCGCTTTTAGGCGTTAGCGGTCGTTCGATTTCGATCAAATCGGGCGGTGTCTGTAAGATCGGGTGCCGACTATCACAGGTGTCGCGGCTTTGGACGAAAGGCGACAACCGTGTTTTCGATATCACCTCAGCACTTACTCAGGAATTCTCCCACCACTTCCTCGGGTGAGACGTTGAGGTCAATCTCCGTGGTTCTCAGGTGGTCATGCCCTAGCAGGCGCTGCAGCGTTGGTAGGGAGATTCCCTTTTGGACGGCGGTGACAGCAAAGGTGGAACGCGATCGGAGCCGATGTCACCATCTCTTCCCCGCCGAAGGTAGGGGTGGTGCGCGCGAGATTGCCGTCTGCAGGTCAATCTGGAGGGTTTGGAGCAGGCTCTGACCACAACCCATTACCAATCGCTCGGTCTGTGCCCTGCGTTGATCCCTGCCCACCACAAGAGGGCAATGAAGAGCCCTTGCAGTGCGACCCTCGGGACCAGCGGGGTTACCGGCTGACCGGCCAGCGTGACCTGGGTCATTGCCGCGTGGATGTTGGCTGGCAGTACGGCCACCAGAAAGAGGATCAGGGCGACAGCCGCGATCCCCCTGGTCCGCGCGGTCCAATCCCGCAGCCGGACAACCGCGAGCTGACCCACCAGACGCAGGAGCAGCATCACCGCAACCAGAACGATGAAAGGTGCCATGGTTTCTCGATTCCTGCGAGTATCGGCCAACCTTGTCGTACATGGCAACAGGTACCCTGCCGTACCACTACACTCCAAGACGCTGTGTGCCATCATGCGCTTGTAGGAGAATATGAGGAGTCCTGAGAGCCCCATTCGCTATACCCGGAAGCCCTTTCCGTCCTACCGGCATCTCCCAGGGTTGACCCCCCATCCTCGCAGGCATCCTCGAGGTCATCTGTACGGGGTCCCAGAGATCGACATAGAACCCCTCGATCCGGAGGCCTGGCGAGAATCGATCGATTACCTGTTTGGAGTTGATCTCTACAACCATCTCTACTACTGGGAGGCGCATGAGGCCTGGGAGGGGCCCTGGAAGGCGATGTCCCGGAAGGCACTCCCCTCCGTCTTTCTGCAGGGTCTGATCCAAGTAGCGGCGGCCCTGCTTAAGAGGGAATTGGGGGTGAAGGCAGGGATGCGGCGTTTGTCCCGAGCCGGGTTCACCCGGTTGGAACGGGTCCGCCGAAGCCATGACAGTTACTGCGGCCTGGAATTATCGGAATTCATTGAGGCGACGGAGTGTTTTCTTCTCACACCCCGATCGTCGTCGGAGAGCAGACATCCCCTTATCGTTCTCAGTCTGTGACGTCTCGGTTCCTTCCGCCCCCAGAAAACCCGTCAATGCGGGGAATGCTCGGGGTCGCGGTGGGAGGGTAGCCTGGCGGAGAGGATGATCACCGGGATCTCCCGGCGAGTTCTGGCCTGGTAGACCTCGTAATCCCCGTACATGGAGACAAATTCCGGCCAGAGGGTTGACCTCTCCTCTTTCGTGGCGCACCGGGCCACCATCTTCCGCCGATGTCGGCCGATCTGCACCTCGACCTGAGAATTCGCCTCCAGGTTGAGGTACCACGCTGGGTGTCTGGGCATTCCTGCCTTCGAGGCCACCACTGCCAGGTCCTCGCCGACCCTCAGGTACAGTAGCGGCGAGGTGCGCCGCTTGCCGGATTGGCGTCCGATGGTGGTGAGGAGGAGTACCGGGACCCCACCTGGTAAGCGACCTCCAAGTCGGCCACCGGTCAGGCGGTAGACCCAGACATTGATTGCGGAGATGATTCGGATCAGCCTGCTCCCGATCCTCTCCTGAAGGTGGGTCCAAGGCGCAGTCCGCATCTCTCCTTCTCCGTTGGAGGGCCTTCGCACGGTCCGTCAGCCCTACGTCACCAGGGGAAAGGGCTGTGAGTGGAGCGGGTCGGACTTCCGTTTGGGCCGCAGGAATCGACAGGGAATCGTACCACTTCTGATCCCAATCTTATCCACCTCATCCAGCGTGATCTCATCCCCAGTCCGGTCGTACAGCTTCGTCGTTCCCGTCCCCCCGTGCCATGTCAGCTACTCCTTGCGCTGCTCGAAGTCTGGCATTTTGCACTCCGCCCTCCGACAGAACTCGGGTGTGTGATGATGGTATTTCGAGCTGATCCAGTTGGCGCGACAGCTGGTGTCACGAAGCCTCTGGATATATATAGTAAAGGGTCGGTGACACCAGCGACTCACTGATCCCAGGGAGTCATAGTGATCGCCAGGCTCAGCAATCTGATCGCACCCTCCAGTTCGACAGTCCTTATCGTCCGTGCTAGATTATTAATACCAAGCGATTCTAATCGGAAAACTACGGGAATTCCCTGGCTGGGTCAAGCCTGGAAAGATGATTGCCGAAAACACAGAATACCTGACTGCCGGAGCAGTTCTGTCTCCGTGTCGAACGTGGAGATACCGTCTTTGGAGAAGTTTGGACAACGGTGGAGACCCGTGGCCAGTCTTCGTAGGCCTGAACCCCTCGACGGCCGACGAGAATGAGGATGATCGCACCATCCGGCGATGCCGCGGATTTTCAAAACGATGGGGGTATGGTGGCTTCTACATGCTGAATCTCTTCGCACTCCGAGCGACAGATCCGAGAGAGTTGAAAGTGCACGAGGATCCAGTCGGCCCGGAGAACATGGATTACATCCACGACATGTGCCGAAGTTGCCAGACCTCAGGAAGCCTGATCGTCGCCTGTTGGGGGAACCACGGTGAGTAGATGGGACAGGGAGAAAAGGTGCGCGAGATTCTCCTAGATCCCAGAGTCTTCGGATTGACCGCCCGAAAACAGCCCCTTCATCCGTTGTACCTTCCCAGAGACTCCCAGATCTTCCGGTGGGAGGAACTTGATCCTCACTAGGCGTCCGATCAGTTCGTAGCTGCTGCAAGTGTAATAGCGCAGATCTGACCGGACAAACGGTGTCAGAGTAGATCGTCCATGACCGACCGCTTTCGCCTAAAAGCGGTCATTCAGATGCTCCCCGGAAGCGTCGAACGAACGACCGCTAACGCCTTAGAAGCGGACGTTCAAGTTGTCGAGCTCTTCAGTTGGCCTTCAAGAATACCCGTGTGTCTGTTTTTCGCGCTCCCACCCCCGTCACACCCTCTCACTCCTCAGGATCCCCTCTCAATTTCCCCATCCACCCCATTGGGGACCCCTTTCGATCGTTTTCACCTTCCTTCCTACAACTCAACCTGAAAGAAGAATTCCTATTGATTGACTCCGACCCGCGCTCGCCTTGGTCCCGCGACCCAAAGGTGCTAGCTTATTGCCCACCAAAGGGGAGGACGATGATGATGAAACTCGTGTCGTTGGCTGCTGTCCTGTTCGGGTTGACCGCGTGTCCGTCCACGCAACAATCAACGGCTCCTGAGGGACCGACTGCCAGCACCTGGTCGGCAGATCAGGCCAACACGATCAATTTTCCTATCTCCTGCAACGAAGCAGCCCAGGCCGAGTTCGCACGCGGCGTCGGGTTGCTTCATCACATGACCTACTGGGTCGCGGAAAAGGCATTCGTCGCCGCCAGTGAGGCCGATCCCGACTGCGGCATGGCCTACTGGGGAATCGGAATGACCCTCATCCATCCGGTGTGGATTGATCTCCCGACGCCAGAGACTATAGCGCGGGGCCGTGAGCTCGTGGCGAAAGCCCGCGCCGGCACCAATCTGACACCGCGAGAAACGGCATTTGTCGACGCTCTGAGCCGATTCTTTGAAGGGGACGATGTCCCGAAACCAAAGCGCGTCGCCGCATGGTCAGAAGGGCTCAAGGTCGTGTTCGAGCAATTCCCAGATGACGTGGAGGCGAAGGCGTTCTACGCACTCGCGCATCTGTCCACCGCTGCCAAGACGGACAAGAGTTTCCGAATCCAGAAGGAGGCCGCAGCGATCGGCCGCGAAGTTCTGGCGGTGGCCCCAGATCACCCCGGCGCCCATCACTACCTCATCCACGCCCTCGACCATCCAGGCCTCGCCTCCGGAGGGCTCGACATCGCGAACCGATACAGCGAGATTGCACCTGAAAATGACCACGCACTGCACATGCCCAGCCACATCTTCACGCGACTGGGAATGTGGGACAAGGCGGTCGAGCTCAACATACGCTCCGCAGCAGCAGCGAAGAGCATCCCGAGCGAGGGTCTATCACAGAACTACTTTCACGCCCTCGACTACATGACCTACGCATACCTGCAGAGCGGTCAGAACGAGAAGGCCGCCGAAGTCTTGGTCACCGTGGAGAGCCTGATAGAGAGCGACACGCAGGTGGAAGCCGCGCCCGCGACCGCCGTTGTGCTAGCCGCCGTGCCCGCGCGCTACGCGCTCGAACGTCACCAGTGGACAGAGGCCAGGAAGCTGAAGGCGCGGCGAAAAGCGGGATTCCCCTGGGATCGGTTCGCGGCGTTTGAAGCGATCACCTATTTCGCTCATGGACTCGGCGCGGCGCGAACCAACGATCCGGCGGCGGCCGAGCGTGCACTCACCAAGCTTAAGGAGCTGCGGGGCCGCGAAGAAGTGCCCTACTGGCAGAAGCAAATCGACATCTACGTACGCTCGGTTGAAGCCTGGAAACTGTTTGCTGAGGGCAAGCAAGCCGCCGCGATTGCTGCGAGTGCCGATGCGGCTGCGCTCGAAGCGGCTACCGGCAGGCACCCAGTCGTGCCGGGCTACGTCTTGCCAGCTCGAGAGCTGCACGGAGATCTTCTGAGCGCCGCAGGCAAGAACAAGGAAGCGTTGGCAGCCTATGAGTCGACACTCGAAGCGATGCCCCGGCGGCTCAACAGCTTGTTCGGTGCCGCCAAGGCGGCCGACGCGATCGGCGATCAAGCGCGCGCGTCTGCGCTATTTCGGGAACTCATCGAGACTTGCCGCAATGCCGATGACGGGCTCTCAGAGGTGAACGAAGCGCAAGACTACATCCGTCGCTCGGGGAGCTAGCGCGGGGGCGTCGCGAACAGAGAACACACGCTCTCTCCGTGTTATGGATGGCGCTGATCTGCGGATGATTGAGGGCAGCCAGGATCTCCGCCTCTCGTTGAAAGCGACCCATTCTCTGTCGATCCTCGACGAACTTCTCAGGCTGAAAAGGTAGACGATCGCTTTAGAATCACGGGAGGCAGGCCGACCTGGGAGGGCCTTTCGCTGGAACGATGCCAGGAGATCATCGAACTGATAGGCGAGGATGCGTTCTATACGGAGCACCAACACGAACGCCTCACCAAAACGACCACCATCGTCGGCGATCTCTTTCTGAGGGAAGTGCACGTCATTCCGCCTTTTCCGGAGATCCCAGAGAATTGGGTAATCGATCGCGCTTTCGACTGGGGGTCCTCGAAACCCTTCGCGGTCCTTTACTTCGCAGAGAGCGACGGCCAGACGCCGGTTGTACACCAGGAGCGCGATTGGTTCTTCCCGAAGGGGTCCCTGTTTGTGATAGGCGAGATCTACGGTTGGAATGGAAAGCCGAACCAGGGATCTAGGCTATCGAACGAAGCAATCGCACGCCTCATCAAAGAGGCGGAGAAACGGTTTCCCTGGGGGAACCGAGTCAGAACCGGGCCGGCCGATGACAGCATCTTCGCAAACTCCACCACCGGACAATCGATCGCGACCGATATGAGCCAAGTGGGAGTGCGCTGGCGCAAAGCCAACAGATACCCAGGTAGCCGCGTGAATTCGGCGGCTCGAGGGGCCCTGCCTGTTTTTCTTCGAGGGGGTCGACCAGGCGATCCGAACTATTTCAATGCTTCCGCGCGATCCGCTGAATCCAGACGATGCGGACACCGAGGCGGAGGATCACTGCTGGGACGCCTTGCGCTATCGGGTTCTAACAACCCCACTCAGGCCAATGATACGGCGGCCCATCTTGGGGATATGATGAAGACGGAAGAGGAGTTAGGAAAGATCTTTAAGTTACGCGTGATCCCATACAAAGCCCACGAGGCCCGAGCGGTGTCGTACAGGGCCAGCGAGCGAACTCTGGACGGTGTTACTGGCCTCGTCATGAGGAAGACCCCATCCTTGAAGACCTCCCGAAGGACCAAGACGGGGAAGAGATAGACCCCCGCATGGCGGCTTGTGATCGGAACCGGCTTCCTTCTCTTCTGATGACCAGGTCCCACCATCTCGCACCAAGTAGTGGCTGATTGCGATTGGGGTTAGGTTTTTCACCTTTGTCTCTAGCGTCGGACCTCGTTGCTAGATTGACTGCGGCTCTAGGGTAGGCCACCCGAAAAGCCCGCCAGCCTACACGGGCCTGGGCCGCTTCTTTTCTTGTTGGGTGTTCCGCGTAGGTAGGAACGCAAGTGTTTCCTGAAGAAAACGACACTAGAAGCCCTCAGGAAGTCATCGACGCTGTCGGTGAACGCAAAGGACAGGAGTTCCTCAACTACTGCAACCGAGAACTCGAAAACCCACTACTCCGTCGTGAAGTAGTCTGCGATGTGCTAGAGGAGGCTTTGAGAGCAGTCCGAACGGAACACGAGCATTTGGAAATGGCAGGCCCTCGCGCCCTTTCTGGGGAATATCGCTACCCCCTGCAATGGCGTAAGGGAGCTACCATCAAAAGGTGTGTAAATAGCAGAGGCGGTGAGTATCCTTCCGGGTTGACCTAAACCCAGGGCCGGAAGGCCCATAAAGGAAGGAGTACACACCGCATGAAAGAGAAGAACATTGAGGGGACTGTGGAGT
>JAKZYH010000775.1:0-3294 GCA_047514575.1 Acidobacteriota bacterium
CTCCAGGTTCAGCTCGGCGATGTAGGGGGCATAGTCCTTCAGGATGTTGTGGTCGGTGGCCGTCAGGAGGTCCAGCCCCTCGGCGGCGGAAACGATGGCCCCGTCCCTCATGGCGAACTGGAGATGGAGGTGAAAGTCCGCCGAGATGAATCCAGAGGTGTCGATCGCCTGGGAGAGGGTGGATGTGAGGTGCGTCAGCTGGCCTTCCTTGATGCTGATCTGCTGGTGGTCCAGCGTGTACTCGGTGCCGCGGGTGATGTAGACATCGTATTCTCCCACGGGAACCGTCTTGACCTCACGGCCGGAGGCGGTCACCAGAAAGTTCTCGAAGCGTCCCACAATCGGCAGCTGGTCCGTGGGTTCCTGGTGGGCGAAGTAGAGGCGACCGGGCAAGTGGACTCCGGTCTTGTCCTCCAAGATCTCGAAGGAAAGGCGTCCCGTCGCCTCTCCCGACTCGAGGACAAACCGCTCGTCAGGATCCAGCACCGGATTAGCCAAAGAGGAAACCATCTCTCCCTCAGTCAGCAGAATCCAGCAGAGTGCCAGGACGGCAACAAAGCCGGCCCTCAGAAACAGGCTGGGCAGAACACTTTTCATTTCGACCTCCCTAGTGGGAGCGATAGTACCCGATCAAGAACAGGAAAGACGATGACAAATTCGGCTGGACACGAGGAATCGCGGTTTCACGAAATGTCGTGACGCTATGCTAGCTTAGGGGACTCACACTTCAGATACTCTAATCTGGCTTCTAATCAACAATTTAAAGGCATCCTTTCCGAGTCGTCCTGGCCCTGGCACGGATCGTGCTCCCTTTCTGTTGAAGCAAAGCTCAGTAGGCAACAACATGTTGAGAAGGAGAGATTTCACCCTGACACTCATCTCGGCGCTCGGCTGCCAAGAACGAAGAAGTTCGACCTCTTGGAAGATCATACTCCTCACAGGCGGTGGGAGGTAGGCGGCAAAAAGGACCCGGTAGGACCCCGAAACCGTCGCCTTCTTGGTGGGATCGATTCCGGCCGAAGACGGGGCTGGAAGAGAATCATTTCTTTTTGTTCCAGCGCAACCCGACGAAATCGACGCAATGTCTCCACGGGTCCTAGGCCCTCGATTTCAAAGGGTTTTTCTTCCAGTTCTGAGGATTGCCGTCCTTACTACTCGAGATATTGGACTCCAGGATTGGTTGTCCTGGCGACTTAACCTTCTTGTCCTCGTTTTCTGCCATTGTATTTCACCTCAAGATCTTTATAGCTCCCCCAGGGTGGGGTCGGGACAATAGACTTTCAGGAAACCCTTTCCGAAAGTCTATGATCCCCGCCGAGCGAAGAGCGTCAGCGAAAGATTGGAGGTGTTTGATGGCAAGTAGAAAACGAAGTACAGGGTCGCAAGAAGGACAAGGACCAGATGAGGTCCGAACTTGAGTCGAGCAGAAGACGCCGCTCCCTGTCAGCTTTCACGTGGCAGGCAGCGATCCGGGTCACCCGAGAGCACCTCTCAGGAAGCCCACCGAACAATTACACGCCGAATACCAGGTAAAACCATGCTCTCACCCGAACTAGAAGGACGTAGAACCAACAAGATACAAGACCTACATTAAACTGTTAACCGGAGGGTTGTAGGTTCGAGTCCTACCTGAGGAGCCAATTCTTTCAATACTTTACGGCTGCTACTCCTCCCCGTTCGATCAGCTTCAGTAGGATTGTGCCCATTTTTGTGCCCTACCGCATTGAAAAAGGGGCCGGAGTGTCCCTCAATGAGTCCCAGACTACAGTCCGCCTTGCAAGTTGTTCGCTGTAAGGGGACCACCAATGGAAAGAAAGAGATCCACAAGGGAGGAGTGAGACTTTTCGAGGCCTTACGTTCCGAGTCAAACCGATCCCAGCAAGGTGGATGTTTGGATGGTCGGAACCAGGCTGGGAGAACCGGGATTCCGTTTCCGCTTCTGGTTCGTGCGGCGTGAGCCGAAAGTCCGGAACCAGTGTCCTTGGCCCCAATCGGTGTGATAGTCGGCACCCGATCTTACAGACGACGTCCGATTTGATCGCAATCGAACGGCCGCTTTGCAACCTAGAAGCGGTCATTCAAATTCGCATTGATCGAGTGATATCTGACGATATCCCATAGCTTTCTGACTGGACGAAAACTGGACGACATTCAAACCGTCCGATTGCGAACGAACTCCATAGACAGCGAAGGCCTAGCACGGCTATCTGATCAGATAGACTCGCTATCCCAAAGGATAGAGCTCCCGTCTCTGTCCCATCTTAGCGTCGTTCAAGGCACCCGGAGAGTTCTTCTTTTACCTGAACAAGTTAAGAGCCAATCTGCAGCCAGGCGGATCAGACTCGCAGACTCTGGCACAGCTGTTGCTATGCTGTCTGTGGGAAGAGTTCTGTCGAGCAGGCTTCGCCATGGGGAAGAGTGGACGAAGGTTGCTCAAGCGTTTAGTATGAACCACAAAAGCCCGCTCCGGAAAGGGGTCCAGTTCCACCGCTTTACCCCCCATGCACGAGCCAAGCGAGCCTTTAAAGACGTAGGAACAGATGGTTTGATCAGAGGAGATTGTGTTCTGTCGGAGGGATTTGGAAGGCAGTGCGTGGCCAGTCCCAATGCAGTGAAAACACAAATCTGGATCGCCCTCAGCATCTACCTGCTTATTGCCATCATTCGCAAGCGCCTCTATATCGAGTTGCCGCTCTACACAATTCTCCAGGTCCTGAGCGTCTCGCTCTTCGAGAAAACCCCCATTTTACAGGCCTTTCAGGACATGGACTACATTACTCAGAATAGTGACATTCATAAACAGTTGATGTTATTCGACTAACGTTGGGACACTACTGATTATAAATCAGGAGTTCATTCCACGCTGCACCCATGGTAGGTTCTAGTTCGGATCTGCCCCTGCGGCAGAGCGATGAAAGGCCAGGGTCCCCCTTCCGGATCACAACAAGTCTCTGATCCTGGAAAACTGCTCCGACGGGTGGATCAATGACTCAAAGAGAGTTCCACAAGATCTGGATCGACCAATGCGAGGCGGCTGAGGGTATCAAAGAGAGGTTCGGCGTTGGGTCGGCGCTTCGCTATCTGATCGGCGAGAAGTTCCTGAACTTCCTCGAGGAGACCGATCGCCGACCGGGGTTCGCCGAAGAGCTCCCGAAGTTTGTGGCTGAGATGAAACAGATGTTCCAGCCACTGGAGATTTTCGAGTTCCTAGACGAGCTTAAGCAGGAAGAAGTCTTTGAGGAAGATGAGGATGGGTTTCTTGAGGATTCCGAGAATGACGAGCCCAGAAGAGAC
>JAKZYH010000776.1:0-8463 GCA_047514575.1 Acidobacteriota bacterium
TCCGGGAACTCAAGGGCAAGGAGCCGGAAGAGGAGATCCAGACCAACATCGACTTGCACTTTGACATTCAAATCCCGGAACACTACATCGACGATCCGACCCTGCGGCTCTCGCTCTACAAGAAGCTCGCGCTGGTCACGGACGCGGATGCTCTTGAGAACCTGAAGGAGGACATCATCGACCGCTTCGGAAAATATCCCCGATCTGTTTCGAACCTCCTGGAATACGCCCTGCTACGGCTACGCTGTCAGCGCCTGAAGATTCTTTCGCTGGATCGCAAAGGAACAGCAGCGTTTCTGAAGTTCAGACAGGATACGCCGGTCGATCCCCATCGTCTGGTTGAGTTGATCCACCAGAACAGAGGGCTTTCCCTAGATCCCGAAGGAGTGATTACCATTCGCTTGCCCTCGCTGCTCCCCGCCCAGATCTTCAGCACGCTGCACGCCGGACTAGATACGGTTGATGCTACAATGGATTCCTATGGCTCTCCTCCCGAATCTGCCTCCGAGTAACCATGTCGGAACCGGTTTTTCGCTGAGCCAACCGGCCCTGTTGCTCTCGGCTATCTTGTGCACGAGTGCCTGCAAGTTAGCCGTGGAGAAGACACCATCTGAGCCCGAAATGTCGACCGTGGCATCGGTAAACGGGCGTCCCATCAGCAATCAGGAGTTTCAGGACTATCTCGGCACCAGCATGTCAGAGGAACCCGAGTCGGGTACTGACCTACGGGGGCAATTCCGAGATTTCCTGACGCGGCGAATCCTGTTGGATCGTGCGGAAGAAAAGGGTATCACGGTCGCGGATACCGAACTGACGGAACAGATCGGGGACGACCAGGAAGGCGAGACATCAAACCTGAAAGTGATCCATCACTTACGTGCTTTCCTCAAGATCCAGAAGTTGCTGAAGAAAGAGCTCGGTCCGGAAATCAACGTCACCTTCCCCGAGATGAGAAACTACTACGCAGATAACAAAGAGCACTTCGTGGTGAAGGACCGTGTTCAGCTGCTAGAGATAAGGATCTGGGATCGAAAGGAGGCCGAAGAGATCGCGGCACGCCTGACACCCAATGATGTCCGGAGGTTTGAAGAGATGGCTCGGCTCCACTCCCAGGGCTCCACGGCCGCCTGGGGAGGACATTTGGGCTCCTTCGAGCGCGGCGATCTCCCCCAGGAGTTCGAGGACGTCGTCTTCTCCTTGAAGGCAGGTGGGATCAGCAGGATCGTTCGCTCACACCAGGGCTATCATATCTTCATGGCGGAAGAGAAAATCCCTCGCCATCCTCAGAGGTTTTACGAGGTTCAGGCGGGAATCTTCGAAAAGTTGGTCAGCGAAAAGGAAATCGTCGCCATGGATGCCTACGTTGAGGAGCTGCTCGATAGCTCTTCGATTCAAATCTACGATCAAGCTCTCAATTTTGAAGGGATGTTTCGGTATGCTGAGACCAAGTATTGATTCGCCGCCCAGAATACCCGGGAAATCCGCTTCCGGGAGAACTCCAAGGGTTGTTCTACTGTCGCTTTTGGTTCTCTTCTCGATTCCTCTAAGAGGGCAGGAAGAGCCGGTTCTACTTGATGAAATCGTTGCCAAGGTGAACGAAGAGATCATCACGTGGAACGACGTGGAAGGAGAGTTGGCGATCCTGCAAGCGGGTCTCCTGGGGAGAATCGAAGATGCAGCAGACCGGGCCAAGCGTTTCGAAACCGAAAAACGGGGGACGCTCAGGGGGATGATCGAGAGCAGGCTTATGATGCAGAAGGCGGAAGAAATGGGAATCGGAGCCAATGCAGATGTCCAGGTCTCCTCCTACCTGGACTACCTGCGCAAGGAAGCGGGAATTCCCAATATCGAAGTGTTCGATCAGGTCTTGCATCGTCAGGGATCTTCACTGAGCGATCTCCGCCGGATATCCAGGCAAAAATACATCGGGGAGACTCTCATCTATCAGCTCGTTTATTCCCGATTGACGGTGATGACTCAAGAGATTGAGGAATTCTACAACGACAACGTCAAACGCTTCACGGAACACGCAGAGGTCGAGCTAGCCGAGATCTTGTTCCTTACAGAGGGGAAAGACAAGGCGACCGTGCGGAGCAAGGCTGAAGAAATCCTCTCCAAGTTGAAGGCCGGAACACCTTTCGAGGAACTCGCCAGAGAGTTCTCTGAGGGTACGACTGCATCCAAGGGAGGGGCCATCGGCACCTTCAAGAGTGGATCTATGTCCGAGGCGGTGGAGACAGTTGCCTTCAGCCTCGAGGCGGAAGCATTCAGCGGAATTATCGAAGCCGAATACGGCTATCAGATCATCAAAGTTTTGAGTATAAAGCCTGCTCGGGTGAAGCCGATGGAGGAAGTGCGGGAGGAGATCCAGAGCGAAGTCCATCACAAAAAAGGCCAGCCTCAGGTTCAGAAATTCCTGGAAGAACTCCGCCGTGAAAGTTATATCTACGTGGCCCCAGAGTATCGGAAACAGTTCGACGTCGAAGGACTGGGCACGGTGAGACTGCCCGAATCCCAAGGTTAGGGCAAGGCAAGACCTGGTGTTCTGTGAGCCCTGAAAGCCGGCGGGCAAGAGACACTGAGCTGCAGGACTTTAGCGCACCAACACTGGTGTGGATGTGTCCAGGCTGCGCAGCGCCCCTTCAGGAGGCGGGCCCGGAAGAAAATGTGTGTCCCGGCTGCCAGACTTCCTATCCGCACCTGGAAGGCATCTGGCGCTGCTTGCCGCCCGACAGAAACCGACACTTCGATGGATTCATCCGCGAATACACGGAGGTAAGAAGGGCAGAAGGTCGCGGTTCCAGCGACGGTGCGTTCTATCGCTCTCTCCCGCTTCAGGATACTTCGGGACGGCACTGCGAGGACTGGCGGATTAGATCCATCAGCTATCAGAAGTTGATCGAGCGGATTCTGACTCAGGACGGATCGGAAGAAGAAAGGGTACCAAGGGTCCTTGATCTGGGAGCAGGTAACGGGTGGCTGTCCTACCGTCTGGCCACCCGCGGCTATCAGGCAACGGCCGTCGACCTACTTACCAACAAAGCAGACGGGCTGGGGGCTCGGCTCCACTACCCGGAGGCCTTCACCTCCGTGCAGGCTGAGTTCGATCACCTTCCCTTCGAATCCAACCAATTCGAGCTTGCCATCTTCAATGCCTCCTTTCACTACGCTACCGATTACGAGACCACCCTGAGCGAAGCCCTACGGGTACTAGAACCGGAGGGCCGCGTGGCCATCATGGATTCGCCTGTCTACCGCAGCAGTAGCAGCGGAGAAGAGATGGTGAGAGAACGGGAGACGACCTTTCGTAGCGCATATGGATTCGCCTCTAACTCGCTTCCCAGCGAGAACTACCTGACCTACGATCGGCTCCAGGATCTCGGACAGCGCTTATCACTAGGCTGGGAGTTCATCAAACCCTTCTACGGACTACGCTGGGCCCTGCGCCCCTGGTGGGCAACATTGCGGAGACGCCGTGAGCCGGCAAGCTTCCTTTTGATCGTGGGTACCGCACGAAAGTAGACCTCGTCCTCATGTTGGAAGCTCGGACAAGACCAAACTGGTTCCGAAAACCTTGGCATCTTCTGGTATGGATTCAGTTTCAGCTTTTTCACAGGAACCGCTTGAGTCGAATCGTGCTGGAACGAGTGCGCGATCTGGAAATTGTGGTTTTGCCCCACGTTTTCAACCCCCACTTGTTCTATACCAGCGACTTCCTCATCCGTCATTTGGATTCGAAGTCAATCCCATCCGGTTCACGCGTCTTGGATATGGGGACCGGGTCCGGCGTTTGCGCCGTTGTGGCGGCGTCTCTGGGGAACCAGGTGGTGGCCGTAGACATCGACCTCGACGCCACACGCTGCGCTCGCATCAATGCGCTCGCACACCACCTGGAGGACCAAATCGAGGTGCGTCAGGGAGACCTTTTTGTCCCGGTTGAAGGAGAGCTTTTTGATACCGTCCTGTTCAATCCCCCCTTTTTCCGGGGCGAGCCCAAGGATCAGCTGGACCGAGCTTTCCGCAGCCAGCATGTGGCGAGGCGATTCTCGGAAAGATTGACCGAACACCTTGCGCCTGGTGGCTCGGCCCTGGTTGTCCTTTCGTCCAATGGGGAGATAGCCACTTTTCTGGATGAATTCGCTTCTCACGGCCTGACCATTGAGCTGATCGCCGAACAAGATGTGATCAACGAGATATTGAAGTTGTACCGCCTTACGGATAAAACAGCAGCGTAGCAACACCAGCTGGTGTCGCTCCGAGCGTCCGGGTCCGAGCACATGCTGATTCTCTACAACCCTCCCAGCTCTTCTGAGCGAAAACCGGTTCTCCCGATGTCGCTCCTGGCGCTGGGCGCGTTGTTGGAAGAAAGACACGACTACCTGATCATAGACGGCAATCTGGAACCGGATCCGCTCGAGAGCATTGACCGGGCCATCCGAGAGACCGGGGCTGACATCCTGGCGGTCACCGTGATGCCGGGCCCTCAGCTCAGCCATGCGGTTCCCCAGTGCCGGCATCTCAAGGCGCGACACCCTGACCTCACCATCATCTGGGGCGGATACTTCCCCACTCAGCACTACGATGTCTGCCTGTGCGCTGATTACGTGGACTACGTCATAGTAGGCCACGGCGAGCAGGTCCTGAGGGACGTTTTGGACGCGCTCAGACTGGGGCGGGAACCCGAGGCGATTCCCGGAGTGGCCTATCGATCTTCCCGCTCAGATTCCGTCAGTTTCACTGGTACCGCGCCAATTCCGCATCCCGATCAGCTCCCTGACTTTCCCTATCATCGGGTCGATGCTCAGCGTTACCATCGGCGGACCTTTCTGGGAAACCGGACGCTTTCTCACCACTCCAGCTATGGCTGTCCCTTCCTTTGTAATTTCTGCGCCGTGGTCAATCTGGTGAACGGTCGTTGGTTGGCCCAATCGGCAGAGCGCACCGCCTCCACGACCCGCTACCTCGTGAACCAGTTTGGTGCCGACGCCATCGAGTTCCACGACAACAACTTCTTCGTCAGTGAGGAACGCACAGCCGAGTTCGCCGATCGAATCTGTGACCTCGGAATCTCCTGGTGGGGAGAATCGCGTATCGACACGCTGCTGAAGTATTCCGACGCCAGTTGGGAACTGATACGGGAGAGCGGCCTTAAGATGGCTTTTTTGGGAGCGGAGTCTGGCTCTGATGAGACGCTGAGGGCGATGGACAAGGGCGGCACTGCATCGGTGGAAAAAACACTTTCCATAGCCGAAAAGATGGCACAGGTCGGGATCATCCCCGAATTCTCTTTCGTCCTCGGAAACCCGCCAGATCCAGAGGCCGATGCTCATCAAACGCTGGAGTTCATCCGCAGCTTGAAACGGGTGAATCCAGCCAGTGAGATCATCCTCTACTTCTACACGCCGGTACCTCTGGCGGGAAGCCTCTTCGAGGAGGCCAGATCTCAGGGATTCCGTTTTCCCAAGACTCTAGAGGAGTGGATCGGACCGGAATGGCTCGAGTTCTCACAGCGGCGCAGCAGTCTGATGCCCTGGGCAACGGATCCATTGCGAAGAAGGATCCAGAACTTCGAGCGGGTCTTGAATGCCTACTACCCAACCTCCACCGATCTCAAGTTGACGCGATCGATTCGCCTGCTTTTGCGCGCGCTTGCGTCGTGGCGCTATCAGTTGCGGATTTATGGTCTACCGGTGGAGCTGGCACTGATTCATCGCTTGATTCCCTATCGACGTCCGGAGACCTCGGGATTCTAGGAGTGGGTTACAGATTGCAGGTTGAAGGTTGCAGATCGTCCTTTTTCCTTAGAATGACGTCGTAGGTATAAATAGGCGCCATTCGATGATATGGAGACATCGAGGCCTGGCAAGGAGCTCGCGTTTCTCCTGGGTCATCCAAAACCGTCGAGTGCTGAACCAGGTACTGGGGGTGGTCAAGTTGAGCCGGTGGCGGCGACAATCATCAGATGGAATCTCTATATCGCGGCCATCGCTTTCCGTCTGAAATCATCAGCCGTGCTGTGTGGCTCTACCATCGGTTCACCCTCAGCCTTCGAGATGCCGAGGATCTGTTGGCGGAACGCGGTGTCATCGTTTCCTATGAGACTATTCGCTGCTGGTGTCTCAAATTCGGACCCGAGTACGCCAAGTCGATTCGAAGGAAACGAGGTCGGTTGGTCGACACCACTTGAGGGCAGCATCCTCTGAAACGACTTGAGGACCCAGGCTCGGAGCCGCCGAAAGTGCTACTGGGCGATCTGAGCTGGTACGACCCAATTGTACCTACACTCGGCACATCACCGGTCCTCCAGTTGGCTTCAGTCCGGCTCCGAGGTTCCGCCGACCACGGTACCGAAAGAGTGATCCACAACCCGAGGGCGAGGACAACAGCCGGAAACAAACACCATCGCCCCTCTCGTGACATACTGTCCGTTCCAAACTCAACAGGGGAAGGCGAGCTTCACCTCGCCTCCCCTTAGCTGTGACACAGAAGCTCGAAAAGTGAGCCTCCCGTGCGACCGCTCGCGACCGCCCTGAATACCGCTGGTTGACGAAGTCTACCCAGTCGTTCATAGCGCTGATTCTGCAGCCGAACTTCGTGTGGCCTTTCCCTAGGCTCGCTCTGCACCTCGATGATCTGCTCGCAGGAACAGCCACCGGTGTCCGCTGTGCTGTAGCTGCGCTGAGGGCCCTTGCCCTGTGGCGATTCGGTGTCGAAGTCGAGGTCATCACCCACGAGCGCCCAGCGATTGGTTGCGAGCCGCACACTGGGAACCGTGGCTTCCTGAATGAGGGTTCCCGGGCATAGGTCCTCGTCATCAATAACTGCGTCTCCGTCTTCATCGGGACAGGACAGGATCGATACCTCTGCTTCGGTCAAAGCCCGACCGTACACGCGCAGTTCGTCAATCCTTCCGTTGAGCACACGGCTGTTATCGGGGTTGACACAGCGCATGCTCCCGGCTGGGATGAAGGAGTGCACCCCGGGACAGACGCTACTTGGCTCCCCTCCAATTCCTATGTTGGTTTGGCTGAGAGCAGGCGCCGCTGGTGCAAGTTCCTGGGCGACAAGCTGTCCATCGAAATAGATTTCCTTAAAACCAGCTCGGTACTGGCCTACAAAGTGATGCCACTCACCCAGGGTCGTCGCTGCCACGCTAGGTGCTCAGAAACCGATCAGCTGCCGTGTACGCAAGAGTTAGGCCATTGAGCTCAGCGTCACCCAGCAGCTGTTCGCATGCTCACGCCACTCTAACCATGATGATGGAAGACGCCCACCTAGCCGGCGTAGAGCAGGAATTCCAGCGGCGCAGTATAGACTAGCCAGAAGCGAAGTCTCATGATGGCGCTGAAAGGGATGACAACGTTGAACGCCCTCGAAAGGGAGGATGGAGAATGAGGATAAGACTGGTCTCGGCCTGCCTGGTTTCGATGGCTCTACTACCGGTGGCAGCAGAGAATGCCTTGGCAGAGCAGTCCAGCTCCCAGGGAGCCTTGGACATCGGCTCCCGGCTGGAGCTTTTCCTGGATTACCAATTGATCGGACAGCTCAAGGGAACCAGGCTCCGCTTACAGGAGCCCCGGTCTGCAGAAGTTGCCATCGAGTACGACCAACCCTGGGAGGACTGGTACTCCTTCTACACGACCGTCCTCAAGGACGGTGATGTCTACCGTATGTACTATCGTTGTCAATCGGATCCGTCTCCCGGATACACCTGCTATGCCGAGAGCCGGGACGGAATCCGATGGACCCGTCCCTCGCTGGGCCTGGTGGAGTTCGAGGGAAGCCGGCAGAACAACATTATCCGTCCCCCGGGACGCCAGTTCTGCCCCTTCATCGACGGCCGTCCAGGCGTCCCTTCCTCCCAGCGGCTGAAGGCCAATAGCGAGGGGAAAGAGGGACTTCTCGGCTATGTCTCCGGTGATGGAATCCACTGGGAGCGGGTGCAGGAGAAGGCCATTGTTCCCAGGAGATTGAGGAACCATTTCGACTCCCAGAACGTGATGTTCTGGTCTCAGGCAGAGCACTGCTACCTGCTCTACTGTCGCCACATGGTGGGTGGACGGCGCTCCGTCGCGCGCTCGACTTCCAAGGATTTTCTCAGTTGGACCGATCCCGTGCTCATGACCTACACCGACACCAGAACTACTGTGCCCTCCCAGCACCTCTATACCAACCAGACCCACCCCTACTTCCGGGCTCCCCACATCTATATCGCCCTGCCGGGTCGCTTTCAGGCTGGCCGTCGGGTCCTGAACAAGGCTCAGACTGCGGCGTTGGGCAAGGATCCCTCCTACCCGGTCGATCCGGACTGGAGGGTGAGGGACATCTCGGACGGAGTCCTGCTGAGCAGCCGGGCAGGGACGACGCTTTACGATTTCAGCTTCAGGGAAAGCCTGATCCGTCCTGGCCCTGGAGACAGCAACTGGACCTCCCGTACCAACTACCCTGCTCTGGGAGTGGTGC
>JAKZYH010000777.1:0-6681 GCA_047514575.1 Acidobacteriota bacterium
AGACAGTCGCGAACCTGCTATAAACTCGGCCGAACAGACGAAACCCGTTATCGAGATAGAGCGACCGCATCCGATACCATTGAGACTGGCCCGCTGGCAAATCCTTCGGCAAGCCACCGAGGCCGATATGCTCGTCCAACACCAAATGAACAATCGGTGGCAGAGTGGCGGTTTTGGCTGGGCTCTCACTGCATTTTCTTTCTCTTCCCCAAAGGACCGTTTCGGAGGGGAGGAGAACAGCTGAGACAAACACTGTGCCGAAAAAAACAAGAAGAACGGTAGACAGATACCTTCGAAGAAGCCAGAAAATCAACGTCACTCCAGCGTAGATCAAAACTAAAGCGGCAATGGCTGCCAGGCCATCCCGAACGGGAGTCCGGCTCACTTTGAATAGGCTGGAAAGCTCATGGCCCCAATTCATCTGAATGTCGGAGAACAGTACAACAAGAAGCGAAACTGTTCCGACCCGGAGCCGAGGACATCCGAGAGTCAAAGCCGAGCTGGCGACCGCACCAAGCCCTATAGTGATTGCGATCAGCGAAAGGGCTTCGGGCTTCAGAGGGCTGTAGGCATGATATTTGAGATACGAGATCAGCGGTGGGAGGAGAATAAGTTGAGGTAAAACTAGATTGCTCCAAAGACCTCTCTTGGGGAAGGAAGGATCGTGAGAGCGCCCAGCGGTCACGTGTTGAGCACTCCTTGAGATTTCATTCATCGTCGGGGAGGGCTGACGCCAAACTGTTCCTTTTCGACTTCTAGATTTATCTTGTCCATCCCGTAGTGTGCCTATTTCTTAGACGGGACGACGACCTCTACTCGCGAGCCTCGAAGTAGGCTGCCTTGGCAAACTTGTCTAGCGAATACTAGATCGTTGGATCTGGAAGGGCAATCTCAGTCGATGGCGTATATAGAAATCGGAAGGAAAGGCGGAATTCGATCCCCCTTTCCGCTTGGTCTGCGCGGAATGACTGCTCTTTGACTCGACTATGGGTTTACCGAATATTTACTAGTTCGAGCATGACCATTCACTCGCTCCGATTGCTTATGTGAGTGAACAACTGGGCCATTCAAGCATCGAACTCACTGTGAAGAGAAACGGTCATCTCATTCCCGGTGCCAACCGGGGATTCGTGAACAACCTACCTGGTACAAGGAACCTCGATCAGCCAGATTCTGCACCCTATGTGCACCCAGCATCAAAAGAGTGGGGCAAGCCAACCGAGGAAGAAATCTGTAAGTCCAAAGAAATCAAAGAGAAGGCTGGAGCGGGAAACGGGATTCGAACCCGCGACTTCGACCTTGGCAAGGTCGCACTCTACCACTGAGTTATTCCCGCACCAGAGAGTTTTTATCTTAAGAACTGCCTACCCTGACTGTCAAGAGAAGGCCGCCCGGCGTGCCCGGCGGCGGCAAGCGGAAATCAAAGGCTAGTTCGGCTCATTACTTCCTGGAGTTTGACGTTATCTCCAGAAGGAAGACGATGCTGGAGCGGTTGCCTGATGATGCTGGGTGGATGCGCACCGAAAGTGTGTGGGCAGGATGGCGTTGGTTCTGGAGGTTGAGCCGCGGTCGCTCCTCGCGGGCTCTAGGGCAGTGGGGCGAGTGGATTGCGCTGACACCTGCTGCGGCTGGAATGGGACGTAGTGGCGAGGAACTGGAAGGGCCGGACGGGTGAAGTGGACCTTATCGCCTACGACGGCCCCTGGCTGGTCCTGGTCGAGGTCAAGACCCGCCGCCTTCCCTCCCGCCTGCCTCCAGAGGTAAACGTCGATGTCAGGAAGGAAAGAAAGCTGGAACGACTGGCCTATGAGTTTACGAGCCGGCATGAGCTTTCAGAGGTCGCGATTCGATTCGATGTGATTGGGGTGGAGACCCCAGATCAGCTGCACTACAGCTTGCGTCATTACACTCGCTGACTGTGAGGGAGATTCTGCGTCACTCCGTGGGGAAGAGTTGTCCGGCTCTCTCCTCGGAACTGGGGATCATACTGCTAACAGGTCACGTCGTTCGCGGCTCCGCCAGACCTGACTCTTTGATGCGAGCGGTCATCCACGTCAACAATGGGCAGCGACCTGGCGAAAGATCTCCATCCCTTTCGCGGCATCATCGAGGGACATGTCGAGGAAAGGCCGAAAACGGAGTGAGCGTTCTCCAGAGGGGAGAATAATAAGTTTTCTGTCGAAAAGCTTCTCGCGGAAGGAGTCGCGAGCACTGGTGTCGGGCAGATCTATGGCGCAGAGAGGGCCGATCCCCCGAGGGTTGGAGAAGACCGATGGGAACTCTGCCGCTAGTTCTTGAAGACCCTCCAGCAGCAGAGCTCCGAGACCCCGGGCCTGGGAGAGGAGGTCTTCGCTCTGGTAGAGCTCCAAATACATTCGGCAGCGAACCATGTCGATCAGATTTCCACCCCAGGTGGAGTTGAGACGTCCCGACTGCCGAAAGACGTGATCTTCTACCTCATCGATACGGCCGCTAACCATGATTCCGCAGACCTGGGACTTCTTTCCGAAGACCAGAATGTCGGGCCTGACATAGTGTTCGAAAGCCCACATTCGCCCGCTGGCACCCATACCCGTTTGAACCTCGTCGTAGATCAGAAGCAGATCGTGCTGGTCGCAGATCTTCCGCAGGGCCCGGTGAAACTCGACCCGAAAATGGTTGTCGCCACCCTCCCCCTGAATCGGCTCCAGGATCAGGCACGCTACCTCCGGAGACTTCTCCAGGACCGAGCGGATTTGCCCGAGCGCCTCCCCCTCAGCCTGGATCACCTGCGCGAGACTCTCACCCTCCATGGGAAAATGACACTTCGGGTTGAGAATCCGAGGCCAATCGAACTTGGGGAAGTAGTCGGTCTTGCGTCTGTCGAAGGTATTCGTGAGTGACAGGGTGTAGCCGGAACGGCCATGAAATGCCTCTTGAAAATGGATGACCTGTTGGCCCCCTGTCGGTTCGAGCCCTCGGGTTAGATTTTTGCGGGTCTTCCAGTCGAACGCCGTCTTGAGAGCATTCTCTACCGCCAGCCCACCCCCCTCAACGAAAAAAAGATACTTCATGAAATCGGGCTTGGCGGTATCGGCGAAGGCCGCCACGAAGGCCGCCATCTCCTGCGACCATATATCCGAGTTGGAAGGCTTATGGACGGCGGCTCGCCCCAATTCCGCCAGAGTCTCGGGGTTGGCCAGCCTTGGATGGTTGTATCCAACCGGAGCAGTCGCGTAGAAGGCGAGAAAGTCGAGAAAGTATTCCCCGCGTTTGCGGTCGTAAAGGTAGGCCCCCCGACTCTTGTCGAAGTCGACAACCAGGTCGAGACCATCCTGAAGCATGTGCGAGGAGATCAGCTTCTGGACGTCGAGGTTCAGGTGGCTCTCTTCCATCGGGTTCCTTCCTTCGTATCTTCCAGGACGATACCCTTCTGCACCAGGAGATCACGAATCTCATCCCCCCGTGCGTAGTCCCGATTTCGGCGGGCTTGCTCTCTCTCCTGGATCAGGCCAGCTACCTGCTCATCGTCCAGTCGATCCTCCTCCAGCTGGAAGACGTCGAAAACGCGATTGACGTCTTTCAGAAAACCGAGGATGGCTTCTCGGTTGGGCCCACCTACTTCACCCTGCTCCAACAGAAGGTTGGTCTCTTTGGCCAGCTGGAAGACTGCCGCCAAGGCTCCCGAAGAATTCAGGTCGTCGTCGAGACTGGATTCGAAAGCGGTTCGCGCCCTGGCGATTCGCTGGGTCAACTCCGGGTTCTCGTCACTCTGATCCGAAACCTCGCGCACCCGCCTCACGAAATCGTTCACCCGATCCAGCGCAGCGGCTCCCTGCTTGACGCCTTCCAGGCTGAAGTTCAGCTGTTTCCTGTAGTGAACGCTCAACAGCAGGTAACGGAGCGCGAGCGGGTTGCAGCCAAGCTGGATGAGATCCCGAAGAGTGTAGAAGTTCCCACGCGACTTGGACATCTTTTCCCCATCGACGATCAGGTGGGCGTTGTGAACCCAGTGTCGAACAAAGGGTCTGTGAGTGGCTCCCTCACTCTGGGCGATCTCGTTCTCGTGGTGGGGGAAGACGAGATCGATCCCGCCTCCGTGAAGATCAAAACTTTCTCCCAGATACTTCATGCTCATCGCTGAGCATTCGATGTGCCAACCGGGCCGTCCCGCTCCCAGAGGAGAATCCCAGTAGGCCTCTTCCGGTTTGCGAGCCTTCCAGAGGACGAAGTCGCGAGGGTTCTCCTTGCTGTATTCGTCGGCGTCGATCGCTTCTCCAGGCTCGAACTCTGAAAGCTG
This sequence comes from Acidobacteriota bacterium, assembly GCA_047514575.1. Classification (GTDB taxonomy): domain Bacteria; phylum Acidobacteriota; class UBA6911; order RPQK01; family JAJDTT01; genus CAUZIZ01. The sequence continues at coordinate 4,280 of JAKZYH010000777.1, forward strand.
GACGCCGGAGAGCTTTCCGTAATCAGGCAGCTTATCGATACGGAAATAGGTAGAGCCCTCACTCTCATAGGTATAGCCCTGGTCCTTTAATCTGAGGATGAGGCTGAGCATCTCGTCGATATGCTCGGTTGCGTAGGGCATGATCTCAGGCCTCTGCAACCGGAGGGTGTCCATGTCTTCCAGGAAAGCCTCCGCGAAGGGCGCAGTGAATTCCTTGATGGACTCCCCTGCTGCCTTGGCACGCTCGATGATCTTGTCGTCGACATCGGTGATGTTCATGACGTGGGTCAGATCGAAGCCCTTGAAGATCAGATAGCGGCGGAGTAGGTCTTGAAAGGTGAAGGTGCGAAAGTTTCCGATGTGCACAAAGTCGTATACCGTGGGACCGCAGGTATACATGCGAAGTTGATTGTCCTTCAGCGAGACCACTTCCTCTCGCTTCTGGGTCAACGTGTTGTGGATTCGCAAAGCCATGGTGAAAGTGACGATGTTAGCGGAAAGATCAGACGCGATCAAAGCAGCGACCTCAGAAGAGTTCCTACTCCTCCACCCCTGGTAGTTCCGCCAGCATGAGGTTCCCCTGGTGGTGAATCCGCCGCACACCCGGCAGTGACTTCAGGTCCTTCCAGCCTGCTTTCTGGGTCAGCAGGAGATAGCGAGTCTGGGGGTGCTCGGAGGAGTATTCCTGGAGCGCGTCGAGATCGGGGATCGCCTGGCTGGTCGTCTGGTAGCCAGTATAGTACTGAGCTGTATGGTGAAAGTAACGGTAAAGCACGAGCGGCTCTGCTTTTGAGATCTCCGAGCTCGCCATCAGAGAGACTTCCCGGGCAGAGTGAAAATCATCCAGAATCGGGAGCATCTTCCAGTAGGCGAGACCCACGAAGAGAAGCATTCCTCCTGCCAGCGAGACGAAGGCGGCCTGCGGTTGGCGTCGCCGGAACTGGTGCAGCCCCCAGAACACGCCGACTCCCAGGGGCAGCGCCAGGAGGATTCCCATATAGGATCCATAGGCCATGTGGAAACCGATAACCAGGGCCAGGATCAAGACCAGGCCGGTGGCAGCGATCGCCGGCCACTGGAACTTCATCATCCGGTAGCTAGTCAGGTCGCCATTCAGATGGCGATCCCATTCCAAAGCTACCAGCAGCGCCAGGCTCGGCAGAAGCGGCAAGATGTAACCAGGCAGTTTGCTTTCACTCAGGGAAAAGAAAACTCCGGGCACGAGTATCCAGAGCCAGAGGAAGAGTTCGAAGTGCTGCTCGGGCTGAGAGAGGAGGCTGCGTTTTCGCCAGATCCGGACTATCGAAGATCCCAGAAAAAACACCCAGGGAAAGAACCCGATCAAGGTGACCGCAAGGTAATACCAGAAGGGCTGCGAGTGGTGATGAACTGAAGTCAGAAACCGCGCCAGGTGATGATTCAACCAGAAGGTAATGACGAAGTCGTACCCGTTCGCCTTCCACACCTGCCAATACCAGGGCACGCTGGAGGCGAGGAAGGTCAGAGACCCGAGTGCGATCTGTTGCCAGGTCCACTTTAGTTTTCCGATCCAGAGAAAGTAGATAGCGAAGACTGACCCAAAGAGGAGGAGGGCGATGGGCCCCTTGGCGAGGGTTGCCAGGCCCAGAGTCAAACCTGCCCCGGCTGCCCAGAGGGGGCTCTCCCGACGGCTTGCCAGCAGCCCGCAGGCCATGGCGGCCGTGAGGCATGCGGCCAGGGGCATATCCGTGCTTGCTGCCCGTGCGTAGACGAAGAAGAGTCCGGAGCCACAGAGGATAAAGAAAGTGAGGACTGCCGTACGCTGGCCGACCAGGGAGTACCCCAAACCGCTGGCGCAGAGCACCCCCAAGAGGGCGAACACGGCAACCGGCAGGCGAGCCGACCCTTCAGTCACACCAAACAGACGGAAGCTAGCCGCCTCCAACCAGAAGAGAAGTGGTGGCTTCTCCAACCAGGGAAGAAAGTTCAGGGTTGGCGTAACGTAGTCACCGCGCAAGTTCATCTCCTCCCCGATGCGCGCATATCGAACCTCGTCGGCGCCCAGGAAGGCAAAGTTTCCAAGTTGGTAGAAAAAGGCCAGGTAGGCTGCCACCGCAGCAAACAGTAGCAGTGTGTTCGGACGCTTCACGAACTGTATTCTAAGGGTTGCAGGTTACAGGTTGTAAGTTGGTACCCATTCTTTCCACAGGCACCTTGCTTCGAAGGAATCAAGTGAGGTCAATCCCAACCGCCTGGGGATACAGCGGATATCCATACAAATTGTGATAGTCGGCACCCGATCTTTCGGGATCCGCCCTTAGCCCGGATTTCTCATCGCTTGTCGTAGCGAGGCGCCGCAAGGGCCGTCCTGGCAAGGCTTGCGACCGAGACCACTCGTGGCGAGCCCCCGCAGTCGTACTCGT
>JAKZYH010000778.1:0-7677 GCA_047514575.1 Acidobacteriota bacterium
AACCTTACCCGTGTCAAGACTGTCAGGACCCTGGTCCATCCTGTAGTACTTGGCCCCTCCCCCTTCTGTCAGAAAGGCAGCTGGCCGCTTGCTGTCCTCCCCGGGATGGAGCCTTACCAGCCGGAGGATCTCCTCAGTGCGAAACCCAGGGTGCTCCTTGATCCTCTCGGCCATGTCATTGAGCGTAGCATCACCCAGCCATTTTCGGACCGCAGTCGGAGACGTTGCACAGAAACAGAGGATCATTCCTTCCGTTTCAGGCCAATCGAAACCAAAAGTGATCTGGCGAGTCTTGTTCCAGAGTTCGACTCGACTCTTTCGCCGCTGGGCTGCGGTGACTCCGTAGGCGGTCAACCGATGCAGGTCGTTGCCCATGATCACCCGGGTTGGATACCCGGGAAAATACTCCCCGGGCCAGACCTCGTTGCCGATCTGCAGAAGTCGGCGATACCGCAACAGGGCACTGCGCTCCCAGGCGTTTTCGTTGGCGGTCACGATCGAGTGATAGCGGTTGTAGCAGTAGATCGCCGCATACACGCGCGGGCGCCCCTTCCATACCTTGTCCCGGATCGAGTCCAACTCGGGTCCCCAGAAAATTCGCTCCGAGTCTTCCTCCAGCCAGTCGGCGGGATAACCCTCTTCTAGAGCTGCCTCATTCATCAGACGCATAATCTCGTGGTGATAGGGACGAAGAGATACATTGGAGTAGGCAGCGCTGGTGTCCGCATGAATCGAACCCTGAAAGTCGAGGATGCTGCCGTGCATGTCGCCGTGGACCTCCGGCTGAAGCTCGTCCATGACCCGCTTGACGGCCATGGCCTCGGGATTCTTCTCCGGCTCCATGGGGCCCTCCAGCGTCCAGCTGTTGTAGGGATCGAGGTCGTTCTTGTTGTGGAAGCTGCCACTCAAATAGCCATCCGGATTCACGATCGGAAGGCAGACGATCCTCTGCTTGCGCAGCATCTCACGCGCCAGGGGGTGGCCGGAAAGAAGCCAGTGCATCAGGTAGAGCATGGAGCTGGGGCCAATCCTCTCTATGCCCGAGTGCAATGTCGTGAGCAGCACATGCTCCTTGGTCTCATCCCCAATCGAGGGATCTGTGAGGGTCGCCACCCTCAGAGGCCTGCCCTCGACGCTTTTTCCCACTACTTCGAGCTTTAGAAATTTAGGGTGCTGCCGGCTCAGCCGCTCCAGCCGCTCCTCGAGCTCTTCAAGAGGAATCCAGGCAGGGGGTCCATAGTCACGAGCCTGCGAGAACAGGGGCGGTGACAACGTAGAGAGGGCGGTCAAGTAGCCTCCAAGTCCAGCGGCTACTCTAATAAAATCCCTCCGGTTTCTTCGTATCCAACTTCCATCGTACAGATCCTGCATGGCCGGGTTCACCTTTCTCTGGAGATTTGTGGAGGTTATATCACAGATGCCATGAGCCTCCGAACCTCCCCGACCCTGTGTTACACTACGGCACTCTTGGCTCGTCTTGAGCCCGAGGACCTTACTTCAGCAGGAGAAGCACGATGGCACCCTTTCGACTGGCGATGTTGGGCATGTGGCACAGCCACGCGGGTGGGATCGTCACGCGAGTGGCCGACCATCCAAAGGAATTCGAACTGGTCGGATTCTACGATCCCGATTCCAACGTAGTCGAGAAGCGTCGGAGCGAGTGGGCTCCAAAACTCCCTCATTTCAGGGTTTTTCCGAATCCCGAGAGACTGCTGCAACAGGACATCGATGGGGTAGTGGTCGAGGGCCATATTCACGAGAACCTCCCCTATGCCCGGCAGGCTTTGGAGGCAGGAAAGCACGTGATGTTGGAAAAACCTGCCGGGGACGACCTCAAGGAGCACCAAGGACTGATCGATCTAGCCCAGCGAAAACATCTTCTGGTGCAGATGATCTACTTGTTTCGCTACAAGCCCAACGTGTTTGAAATGATCGAGCGGAGACGCCAGGGGGAACTAGGAGAACCCTACATGTTCCGAGCCCGTATGCCCAAGCCCCTTGGCTCCTACGCACGCTACAAGACGCTCTTCAGCCGCTTCCCGGGTGGCATCTTCTTCGAGATGGCAGGCCACGTGATCGACATGATGGTCGCGGTGATGGGTAAACCCAAGAACGTGACTCCCTTCATGGGCAGCCACCATCCTGAGGCGGGAGACTTTGTGGACAACGGGCTGGCGGTGTTCGAGTTCGACCACGGCTGGGGGGTCATCGAGGTTCCGACACTGGAGGTATCGCCCAATACCCGTAGAATCGAGCTCTATGGGACTGGAGGTAGCCTCTATCTCGAACACCTGGGAGACAATGATCTCTTCGTCCACCGAGCGGGAGGCGAATGGCGCAAGATCGTTCACGACCCGGTTCCCTTACAGCTACCCGACCTCCGAGAGTTCGCGGCTTGCGTCAGAAGGGAAAAGGAACCCAACTACAGCTTCGACCACGACCTGGCAGTCCAGGAAGCCCACCTTCGGGCCTGCGGAGCCATCGAGACCTGACCCCGGCGACAGAGAAAGACCTCGAGACCCGGCCTACTCGTCATATTCCACGATAACCTGGTCGCCCACGACCACGACCGGATAGATCTTGACCCGCTTCTCAGGATCGACCAGGCATTGCCCCGTGGCGATCTCGAACTCCCACTGATGCCAAGGGCAGCGGATAATCTCACCGTCGCGCTCGTAACGAAGGCCGTGGGGATCGGTGGATAACGGTGCATCGGCGACGGTCCGACCAGTTACCCAGCCGGTACAGAGAGGACCGAACTTGTGCGGGCAGATGTTGCGGACTGCGTGGAACGAACCGTTGACGTTAAACACGCCAATACCTGCCCGGCCTCGGAACGGCACAACGAGCTTCCGCTCGCCCGGGGGAATCTCGTCAACCGTCGCAACGACCAGGCGTGCCATCGTTTCCAACGTTCAAGGTGTCGATCGAAGTCTTCGCAGCCGAAATCCCACTTTGGCTCCTCAACCTACAAACCAAGCAGTTCACGGGCATTGTCAGCAAAGATTCGCTGATGGAGATCGTCCGGCAACTTGGGAAAAGTCGTTTGTGGATCACCCCAGTCGTAGTGGGGGAAATCCGAGCAGTAGATCATCGTCTCCTCCGCGTGCATTGCGTCCAGCATCTCGAACAGTTGTTCCTTTCGCTTCGGTTCGTGCAGCGGTTGGGACCCGACCCGAACGTGTTGACGAAAGTACTCGCTCGGGAGTTTCTTGAGCCAGGGCGTTTGATAGCGCAGCATCTTCCAGTCGGCGTCCATATGCCACATCAGCCCCACCGCCCAGTATTGTTGCACCTCAATGAAGGCGAAACGCAACCCAGGAAACTTCTCAAATACTCCCTCGCAGATCAGCGACGCACAATGGGCCGAGGCCTGCGAGGGACGGGCCATGCGCTCTTCCATGTAGTAAGTAGGGTAGCCGACAGCGGACACTGGAGATGCTATCCCAGCACCGACGCCACCGGGGTGGACAAATACCGCCAATCCCTGGCGTTCACACGCCTCCCATAGCGGATGGTAGAACCGGTTGCCGTAGGGCATCTGCGCGGCGGTAGGCACGATAATGCCCACCACCTCGAGTCGCTCACCGAGGCGATCGACTTCCTTTGCCGCTTGACGTGGATCCGAAGGAGAGACCATCAGGCACATCTTGAGCCGTTTGTCTCGAGGGATCCATTTCTCCAACGTAAGGTCGTTCATGGCCCGGCAGATTGCGGCGGCGTAGTCCACATCCGGCAGCACGCACACACCGTAGAGGCCGGGCGAAGAGGTCAGCAGTGCATAGTCGATATTCCAGGGATCGAGATGTCGATCGCGGAGAAACTCATAAGTCGAGCAAAAATCGCGAGCATCATACGCATCCTGCTCGTCAGACAGATCATTGCGAACTGCCCTCACGGATACATTGAAGTACCCCGAACTTGGCATGGGGATGCCCTGGTCAAGGAAATGCTCTCGATAGATTCGTGGCAAATAGGGGAGGAGGTCTTCAAGCTTGGTGACGTTCTGATGAACATCACAGTCGATGATGGCGATACCCGCTGTGGGTTTGGCCGTCCAGCCTGGTGCAGTAACCGGCTGAGTTCCAGCTCGGGCACCGTACTGAAGTCTCGTACCCCTCGAGTGTGTTGCTTTGCGAACGGTTTTCATCGAACGTTCTCGGTCAGAATAGCGGAAGCTCGAGGCCGCCCATGACACCGGTGTTGCTTTCTTGAGCAAATGCCCACACTCGAAAACGTTTGATTCCTATTCCCACCAATGCCGCCGGCTCGCTGTTGGAAGTCGCTCCGACTCCGGCCGACAAGGAAAACCACCTGCCCCCGTCTGCCTTCTTACGATAGGTATCCGCCAGCTCCCGGTAATAGTCCCGGAGCTTCAGCTGTTCTTCAATCGCCTCGTTCTTGAGATCCAGAGCGTCGTTCTTTTGGTCCAGAGCCTTGTTCTTTAGATCCAAAGTCTCGTTCTTTTCGGACAGCGCCTGGTTCTTCTGGTCTAAAGTCTCGTTCTTGAGGTCCAGAGCCTGGTTCTTCTGGTCCAGGGCCAACTCCATTTGTCCCACGGCTTCGTCCTTGAGCCTCAGAGCGGCTTCGTACTGCTCTCTCTCTTCTTGGAACAAGGCAATCCTCTGATCCATGAGCGCGAGCTTCTGCTTTGCCTCGTCGAGATCTACCTTCATTTTGAGAGCCTCTTTAGCATCAGCGGTCGTAAGGCCCAGGTAGGTCTCGTTTCTGTCAATCGGACCTTCACTCGCCAGGGTAGCTGCTACGTAGGTCTCGTCCTCGATAATCGTAGCTGGCTTCACCGGGAGAAGCAGGTAGGATTTGCCCTCGACGCGAACCTGAATCACACCCTCTCTCAGCTCCTTGACAACACTATATTGAGAAGACCGAGGCTGGGCCGATACACCTAGAAACGTGCCAGGGAGGATAGAGATAGCAACAGCTATCGCGAGGTAGGAACGACGGTTGGTTTTCATGAATCTTCTCCTGTTCCGAGTGATCGGAAGACTGTTTTTTTAATCCAGTCTTCAGGGCGGGACTTCTACTCAATCAAGTTTCCAAGTTCCGGCGAGATTGTGTCCTCCGAAACCGAGCTAAGGGCTCGCGAGCGACCTGTAAACCCTAAGACGAGAACATCCCTTTGAAGGCTTTCCGAGTTTCGTCGGGGCTGAACCTATCAATCTCTGCCCTCTTCTCCTTGCTCTTTTCCTCCACCAATAGAGCTTGCTTTTGGAGGGCCACCTGCTCTTCCTGGGCAGCTGCCTGGAATTTGCGCAGGTCCTCTTCAGCGGCCTTGGCTGCACCTACGGCAGCCCTAGCCTTGGTTTCTGCCGTCCTTGCTTGCTCTTCTGCGACCCTGGCTTTCTCTTCTGTAACCCTGGATTTCTCCTCTGTAGCCTTGGCTTTCGCCTCAGCAGCCTTGGCTTCTTCCTCCGTCACCTTGGCCACTTCTTCTGCAACTTTGGCCGCGTCCAGCTTCTTCCTGATGAGCTTCTCCTGCTGCTCGATCTGTTCTTCGAGCTCCTTCGCCTTCTCTCCCAATCGCCTGGACCGCCACTCCCGAAAAACGGCTATTCCAAACACTGCCAGCAGAGCAGCGGCGAGGTAGCGGACTCCCTTGTCAGGAAGAATTCCCAGTCGGCTGACGATCAAAACGACTGCGGCGACTAAGATCAACCCAATGGCAATGTAGACCGCGAATGGAATCTCAAAATTGAGAAACGCCAGAGGAGTTGGAAATCTAGGCATTGGCACGCTCCTTTTTCGAACGTTGCTTCTGTGCTTTTTCGACCCTCGCGATGATCTTGTGGAGGGGTCCTGATCCTAGACCGATGGCAATCCCAGAGACCGAATAACGGACCCCTTCTGCGGCAAGAGGCCCTGTTTCGAAAATCGAGTCAGGCGGCCACCCCGTATCCTCGACCTTCAGGGCCTTCAAGGTTTCCAATAAGTCGATCTGCAACCAGAAGGCGAGACCGACTCCGACCAGAATGCCGATGATCTTCAAGCCACTCTTGACCGCTGCGGTTCTGACGAGGTCGCCGGAGAGTACCGGAACGGAGCTACTTTGAACGGCTTGATCCTCCACCAAGAACTCGCTAAAGCGCCTCAAGGCACGCTGAGCAGCCTGCGGTTCCACGTACTCGAAGATCCGAAGACGCCCCTCCAGTCGACTACGGATCTTGTGGGCCCTGCGGGTCCAGAACCTATGCCAATCCAGGCGGCTATCGAGGAGGTCATATACTGTCTTCAGAACCTCCAGTAGTCGCTCGACAGCCAGACTGAGTGCCAAAGCGATTGTGAACAAGACGGTCATGTCTGAAACGGCTTCGATTGCGTTCATTGCCCTGTCCTTATGCGTAGAGAAAGGGTTTCAGTTTGAAGTCCGCGATTCGGTCCCGAACCTCGGTCGTCTCCCATCGTTGGCGATAGAGGTCCACCCACTTCCTCAACTCATCGTAGGGAAACATGGAGCCCGGGCAGGCTTTGTTGGCTATCGCGTTGTGGGGGATGATCGAGTCATCGAAGTCGGCGTCGATATCATAGAGATAAGTCCAGAGCGCGATCACTCGGGCCCCAGACCTCAACTGCTCTTCGCTCGGTCGCTGGGCTCCGTAGCGACCGTTCGCGTTGGAATAGGGAACCCCGGGATTGGCCTCGAAGTTGCCATTGAAGGCGATTCCCAACGAGCGTCTATTAGAGCCAGCAGCGTGGTTACCGTAGCGATCCCATCGGCAAAAGGGGTGGATGACACCATCGTAGGTCACGACACAGTTGTAACCGGTTACCCACGAGGTTCCGCGTGAGTCCTTGCGACTCCTGATGACACGCACCACATCGTCGAAGGTGCTGACGCTGTTCATCGCGGTGTGATGGTAGACGATCAGATCCGGGTCGCTTCCTCGAAGATGAATCGACTCCAGCGCGTCGGCGTCAACGCCCCCTCTATAGGTAATGTCACGCCAGGCGCCCACTTCAACCGGAGGGGAAGCCACAACCGAGGGAGCCGCCGCACCCTGAGACGGCGCCTGAGCAGGCTTCTCACTCGCCGAAGACGGCGCGGGTGCCTCCTTCTTCTCCTCGCCGACAGATTTCACATAGGGTACTTTGCGTTCACTTACGAACCGGATGAGCACATGGATGGGACCACTTCCTCCACCGATCAGAAGACCGGTCAGCAGATGGTCCGCCGTGTCTGGAATGGTTGCTGTACTCAGCAGAGTTCCAAAGAGTTTCAGATCGTTGAAGGCCGCCAGAATGATTCCGGCCGCGAGACCAAGTATCTAGATCATGAATGGTTTCAGAGTCCTGGTATCGTCGGGGTCAGTGGCCGGCTCGACCAGGATGATTGAGGTTGGAACCGACTCGTCCCAGGCGGAATCCGCCTCCTTCTCGGCTAACTTTTCCCAAAGCTTGCCGATTCGGGCCTCCAACTCGCTCTTTTCTTTGGCACCATCTGCTTTCGCGAGGGCCTTGCGGGCTTCCAGGAGCTCCACTGTCAGAGGCTCGGTTTCGTCCTCCAACTGATCGGCGTGGAGACGGTTTTCGCTAGCTTTCTCTATCTCTTGCAAAACCTTGTCCGCCTGTGCCTTCGGCACCATGCGGCCTTCGGGTCTGCCCAAAAACCGCTCCAACAGGTTTTGAACCAGCTCAAGAACCCGTTCCACGATCAGGGAG
>JAKZYH010000779.1:0-2873 GCA_047514575.1 Acidobacteriota bacterium
AAGGAAAACTTCGATGAAGCCAAAGCGATTGCATCGTATCCTCTCCACTCTGGTCCTTGCGGTGCTCTCCTGGATGGTCGTCAGCCGCAGTGCCTGGAATGGAATCGAGGCTGCTGGTTCTAGCCAGCAGGAATCCGCCTCGAGGGTGGCAATTGTGGTGGCCCCGGGGGCCCCGCAACTGGAGCATTTTGCTGCTCGTGAACTAGGCCGCTATCTGTACGAACTGTATGGCATCTCGGTCGACTCACTCGATTCGCCCAATCCATCCATGGACTTGAACATTCTGCTCGGTAGTCCCCGAACCAGTCCGGCCGTGGTCGACACCCTGGGGGAAGCCGGTTGGCCCAAGATCAGTGACCAGGGAATAGTGCTAAAGCGAGTGTCGGCCGCCGGCAGGCCGGGGATGGTTCTTGGCGGTGGCAGCCCAGAGGCCACACTCTGGGCGGTCTATGAACTGGTAGAGCGCGCCGGGGTCCGCTTTCTTCTTGAAAAAGATGTGCTCCCGCAGGAACCTGAACCCTTCCCACCCAGCGAGTTGGATCTCGTCCTGGAACCTCGCTTTCGTTTCCGTTCCTATCGGGTCATCAACAACCTGGCTACCTCCCTGATCTTTTACGGAATGAAGGACTATCGTCACCTGATTGATCAGTTGGCCAAATTGAAGTTCAACGTCCTCTATGCCCAGACCTATCCGCACCAGCCGTTTGTCCACTACCAATTCCGGGACCAGCCAAAGGTCACGGGGGTACTCCACTACGGGTGGAAAATTCCCATTCACCTGGCATTCATCGGACGTCATCTCTTTGGCGGTCGATCGGAGCTGATCAACCTTGATTTCGTGGGTGCCGAGACCTACGAGAATCGATTACGTGCAGGGAAAAACCTGCTTCAGGGGCTGTTTACCTACGCTCGGCAGCGAGGGATGCAAACCGGACTCAATTTCCGAATCAACCAGTTCACCAACGAGTTCAACTGGCGTTTGCCGGAGTGGTCCGACCGCGAGTACGTCCCCAGGTCTGCGATGAAGGGTAAGCGGAGCGCGAGGCTGGGGATTTCAGAATATGCGGTCGACCCCACGGCATTTCCCTATATGACACCGGACAATCCAGTAGTGGTGGAGTTGAACAAGACTATCATCCGAGCCCACATCGACACCTATCCCGAGGTCGACTTCTACGGCTGGACACAGCCGGAGCTACCCGTGGGGGGGCAACAGTACCGCCAGATGTGGGATCGACTCAATCGCAAGTACAAGCTGGAGCCGGAGTTCAGCTTGGAAAGAATGGAGGAGTCGGCCAGGACCAACACGCTGCCGCTTGGTGTGAGGCGCGGCGAGCGGCCTCTGCACGAGCTCAGGGGAGCCATCGCCAACGCCTATACCCTGGACAAACTCGTCAACGAAGACCACATCCTGGCCGAGTCCACCAACCCCAAGGCGAGCATCGTGGTCAGCACCTTTAGTGACGAATTCTACCCCGTCATGGCAAGAATCTTTCCGGACGCAATTCAGATGGTGCAAATGGACTATCTGACTTCCCTGGCCGCCCAGCGCACCGAGATGCTGTCCTTTGCCGCCGAGACCGAGACCAGGGTCATGATCTTGGCTACCCTGGCCGACGACAACGTTGGGATCCTACCGCAGCTGCCGACACAACCCCTTCATCGAATCCTGGACGCCATGGATCGATACGATGCAGACGGGTTCTTTGGACGTCAGTTTCTGGTCACCAAGCTGGAAGCGGGCACCGCCTACCTGGCCAAGGCCTCCTGGTCTGCGGAAGTGACTCCCGAGTGGATCTACAGGGACCAGGTGAAACAGGTCTGCGGCCAGGGTTCGGTAGCACCGATGATGCAGGCCTATCAACTCCTGGAAGAGGCCACACTCAAAGGGGATGAAGTGGCAATGGGATTCCTCTTCCCAGTCACCAACATGATGAGCAAGCACTGGGAAGACCTATCCGGTCCGGTGGCAGGTTGGGATGTGCTGAGGGCTTATTACGTGAGGGCTGTCCCGTTGCTGGAATCGGCACTGCAGCAGAGCCGCCCCGAAGGCAAGAGTTATCTCCAGCAACTTCTGGGCCAACTGAGATTTGGGACCGACTATATTGCCGTGGTCCAGGCGGTCCGAAGGGCTCGCGTCGTGTACGAAGCCTCACAGAAGGCCCGGGCGGACAAGGATCTGCGGACTTTCGAGAAACACATCAGGAGATCACACGGGATATTGGAAGGGGCCCTGGCCCAGCTCAAGACTGGGATCCAACACTGGGCTGACGCGGCCCGAGATCCTTCCGACCTGGGAGCACTCGGAGTTCTCAACTATTTCTGCTACGACTATCTGAAGGGTGTCGCCCTGAAAATGTATCTGGAAATGGAGCGTTGGAGTATTGGTCTCTAAGGGGAAACTTGAACGATTCGTCGGAACGTCGCTGAGGAAAATTATCTAGAGATATACGAGCGAAACGCAGTCAGGGGGGCACTAAGCTGAAACTTCATTTGTGAGTTCGGAGGGAAAAAGTACGTAACCCATTGATCTAGTGTTGGATAGGGAGTCCTGCGAACGACTGTCCCAAGACCTGCTTTCCAACTGTCAATTCTCGGGTGTAGGAGTGACCTACAAGTAGACGCACTTTGAGATTCTTTCAGACATCTCCTACGCCGAAGGCGTTATTGCGGGTAGCCCAGGGTTGCAATGCGAAGCGAGCTACCCTGGGTCAAGGTCGTTCCAAACAAACACGCTACCCCAAAGGGGTTATTGCCGACCGGAAACGAATTGCAACAACGCTTGCAGCGTAGAAGAAGCGGCGACTTGAACCCAGGGTAGCTCGCTTCGCATTGCAACCCTGGGCTACCCGCAATAACGCCTTCGGCGTAGG